>NZ_AP023321.1:2201250-2530000 GCF_015140235.1 Solibaculum mannosilyticum
GATGTTGGAAACGCCCTGATTCTGGCCGATCAGCTGCTTCACCGTCTGTTTGCCGTGGGGAATCACGGGGGTATCCCGGCTTTTCTGCTTTTGCAGCTTCTTTTCCTTGCGGTGGGCAAGGTACTTGGTGATGGCGGCCTTAAACAGCCGCCCGGTAAACTTTGTTCCGCTGACTACCAGCGTCAAAGTCCTGTTTTCCACTTCCTCCTGCATAGGTCATCGCCTCCTTTCCACGGATTTTGCAGGGGTGGCGCTTGATACTAAGGCGGGACCACCAGCCGCCGCAGCAGGTATTTCATCATGGCAGGCTCCTTTCAACGCAGCTGATCGGAGCGGTCATAGTACAGATGTCCCTGGCGCACCTTGGCATGGCTGAGAATCTTGATGTGGCCCTTTTCCTGGTTCTCCAGGCTTTTCTGGTATCCGGCCTCCGTCAGAAACAGGCGGGTCCGTTCGCCTTTCCAGCCCACCGGCGAATCGTGGGTCAGCACATCGAAGATAATCATGTGCCGGGTGTCCTCGGCAAACCGCTCCAAATCCATGTACTCATGGCCGTGGTAGTTCTGCGCCCCGGCCTTGAGCCGCATTTCCTCCATCAGCTGGCCCACGGTCTTACGCTCAGGCATGGCGCGCACCTCCTTTCCCGCGTCCCTGGCCTTTCACAGTCAGGATACCGTCCAGGGTGGTAGCGGTGATCCGCAGGCGCTCAGCGGTGGCGATGTCATTCTTCACGGTCTCGTCGATGCCGTGGCCGCAGACCACCAGCACATGGGACCGGCGCAGATAGTCTCGCGCCATATCCAGCCCGTCCTTGTGTTCCTGGGGAATCTCGTCCTTGAGGAAGGTGGACAAGAACAGAACCGGGCAGATGGGCGAATACCCGGCGTCGTACACCTGGCGGCAGTAGGTGGCAGCGTTCTCGGCGTTCTCATACTGGTTGTTGCTCCAGGGAGCCGTAATGTAGGCAAGAGGTCGTTTCATGGCAAAATCCTTTCTCCCGGTATTGCCGGGCAACAGAAAAGCGGCTGTTTACCAGCCGCCTGCGTTCATATCGTGATTGACTTGTACGGTGTAGTGATTGCTGATCGTGGTGGGCGCGTTGAACAGCACTGCAAGCAAATACTGTTTCATATTGCGGACCTCCGTGGTGTTTTTCTGCATACCGTCCATGACAAATCGGATATGCTCGCTATCCAGCTTCAAGAACCGGGAGCGCACGACTTCATGGGGAAAGTCGCTGCCAGCGATCCGAGTGGTTTTACGTTTGGCACAAACGGTCTCCACCATCAGCTCCACAATCTCGTCCAGGTCCTCACGGTAGGTCGAAAACTCTCTGCACAGATAGTCATACTCGATGTTCTCCAGAATCAATTCCCGATAATTTTCTATCTCTGAGACAGACATCGCATCCCTTCCTTTCCGTTCCGGCAGCTGTGCTGCCGCTGTTTCCCGGAAGGGAATGGAATCGGTACTTGCTCCATGAGTATTTTGTTTTTGAGTATTTGGTTTCTCTATATTTAATTCTGCGGGCTTTTCCGTATCCGGTTTATCCAGATACGGGTTTTCCGTATCTGGTGAAGCCGTATCTGGTACAGCCGTATCCGGCCTTGGCGTTTCTGGCTGCCTGGGCTGAGGTTTCTCATAAATCACATACTCGGTGTCGCTGATCCGGCCTTGTTGGTCCCGCAGCTGGTTCCGCACGATGTAACCGGCGGTTTCCAACTCCCGCAGCGCACTGCCGATGGCATCAACGCCCTCCTTGCAGATTTTCGCAAGTCCACGGGTAGTATAGTTCCAGTCATCAGGCAGGGATAACATCATGGAAAGAAGCCCCTTTGCCTTGAGGGATAGTTCGTGGTTCCGCAGGTGATGATTGCTCATCACGGTATAATCTTTGGTCCGTTCAATGCGAAAAACGGCCATTGACTTCACTCCTTTCTAATTTTAGGGCATGAAAAAAGCCACAATCCTTCGTGAAAAAGACTGTGGCTTTCAGCTGTTTTTGTTGTTCTGCCAGGGCCGGTAAGGACGCTTGTACTTCGGCGGATGACTGAACATCGGCTCATGCTCCGAAAACGGGAGGGTCTGCAAAACCCGGTCAATGTCGGTGGATTCCATATCATACTGGGACTGGCAACTTTCCCGGATGGCATCTTTGATGCTCTGGACAGTACACATATTCATTCCTTTCCTTTCGTAGTGATAATGAGTTTACGGGTGGCGGCGGCGCTTGTCCGGTTTGAAGTCGAGCACATGGCCCTCGATCACACGGGCATACCGCTTGATTTTGATTTCCCGACGCTTCTGGCTTACGAGGGCGGCCTGATACCCGTCCTCCGTAAGAAACAGCCGCATATCATCGCCGGGGCAGCCGTAGGAACAAGGGCGCTGAACGGAAAACTCGATCATCCAGCGGGTGCTGTCCTGAAAACGCTCTACGGCCAAGATATTGTGTCCTTTCAGCTCACGGGCTGAAATATCCCTCATAGGCGGCTCCTTTCATCGTTCCTGGTCTCTCTGGCGCTTCTTCTGCCACGCCTCCAGCAGTTTGATAATGGTTTCCTGCATCCGCTGGGGCGTATAGCTTTTGGGGAAATACTTCCGCAGGGTGTCGGAGGTGAAAGTCACTTTGTCGAGATCACTTTTCTTTTCCTCACCCATGATGACGCGCATCATATCGAGGGTCAGATGTCCCTCCTGGCTGTATTTCTTGAGTCGCTGAGCCTGGGAGAGAGAGGGGGTAGCCTGTTCGCTGTCCATCGCGTCCAGCAAATCCCGCTGTTCTTCTTTTTTGAGAAAGGACAGCTCATAAGCCGGATTGAGGGCGATTTTCTTTTCATCGACCATATCCAGCAGTTCGGGAATCAGCTCCGTCAGGCGGATATAGCGCTGCACCTGGTTCCTACTCGAACCAGCCTGCTGCGCCAACAATTCATCTGCACGCAACTTCGTCCCAAGTTGGGACGAAGTTAAGTCCCCCCGTGCGCCTTGGTGTTTCATAGCCTCCAGCTTCATCTTGTAAGCAAAGGCCCTTTCGCTGGGGAGCAGGCTTTCACGTTGTAAGTTGCTGTCCACCATGATGATAGTGGCAGCATCATCGTCCAGGTCTCGGACAATGACAGGCATGGTTTCTTTCTCGGCCAGCTCACTGGCCCGGTGCCGCCTGTGACCGGCAACCAGCTCATAGCCGCCCTCCGGGTCCGGGCGGGCGATCGCCGGAACCAGAACACCATACTGCCGAACGCTGTCGGCGGTCTCCATCATGGCCTCGTCATCCTTGACTTTGAAGGGATGCCCCTTAAATGGGTGCAGCTCAGACAGCGGAATTTCCTGTATCTTCTCCAGCTTGGCATCCTGGCGGCTTTCCTCGGTGGAAAACAAATCATCGTATGGAGCCAGCTCTACTTTTTTCGCGCTGCTTTTCAAGTTTTATCACCTCCTTGGTCAGATTCTTATAGCCCTCGGCCACCTTGCCATTAGGGTCATGGGCAAAAATGCTTTTGCCCTCGGCGCTGATCTCCTTTGCCCGGACAGAATGGGGAATCTCGGTGCCGAACACCTTGATTTTGCTGCCATAGGTCTCCCGCAGCAGGGCGGCAATCTCCTTGGCGAAGTTGGTGCGGTTGTCCACCATCGTCAGCAATATGCCGTCGATCTGGAGCTTGGGGTTGATCTGCCGCTTCACCTTGTTTACGGTCTGGAGCAGCTGTTCCAGGCCCTTGGCGGGCAGGTACTCCGCCTGAACGGGGATTATGACCCTGTTGGCGGCGGCCAGGGCGTTGACCGTGAGCATACCCAGGGATGGCTGGCAGTCAATCAGGATATGGGAATACTGTCCCTTGAGCGTGTCCAGATACTGCCGCAGGATGGTCTCTCGGCTCATGGCGTTCACCAGGGAGACCTCCATGCCGGAGAGCTGGATGTCTGCGGGCATCAGGTCAACGCCCTCCGGGTGGTGCAGGATACCCTCGCCGGGGCGCAGCGGCTCGTCCATCAGGATACGGCCCATCGCGTCGGACAGGGTAAAGGGCAGCTTGTCCGGCTGGGGGTGGCCCAGGCTGATGGTCAGGCTGCCTTGCGGGTCCCCGTCGATCAGCAGCACTTTCTTTCCGGCCTGCGCCAGCCCAATCCCCAGGTTCGCGCAGGTGGTTGTCTTGCCAACGCCGCCTTTCTGATTGGCGATGGCGATGATTTGCGTGTTCAATGACTTCACCTCATTTCTGAATTGTTCTATGGCTTCTGGAAATAGAAAAAGCCGCCACTTCAAAAATTGAAAGTGACGGCCTTTTCTTATCCCGGAATGAAATTCCCCGGAAACGCAAAAAGCGCCCAGTAGAAAATACTGAGCGCTTGGCGATTAGATTTATTCTCTTTTGTTCAAATTAGGTCAAATTCAGACAAACCGTTTTCACGAAAAAGGTCTCTTGGAGATGTATAAATAAACATCCCCTTGGCATCCCAAAATCGCGTCTCGGTTGTCCTATTTTTTAACCCATAAGCCCTCTTTTTGGGGTGGTTGTCCACCATTTAACCCATAGAAAACGGGTTAAAAGAGGCTTCGTTCTGTCAAATTGCGTCAAACCATTTGAAAAGGAAAAACCCCGGAAACCGCGTAGTTCCGGGGTTTTTGACCACTTTTGATAAAGTTTAGCGCTTGCTGAACTGCGGAGCGCGACGGGCAGCCTTGAGGCCGTATTTCTTACGTTCCTTCATACGCGGATCGCGGGTGAGGAAACCAGCCTTTTTCAGGACAGGACGCAACTCTTCGCTGTTAAACTGCAGCAGAGCACGGGAGATGCCGTGACGGATGGCGCCGGCTTGGCCGGTGACTCCGCCGCCGCCCACGCGGCAGACAACGTCAAACTTCTCCAGATTCTCAGTCAGGGCCAGAGGCTGACGAACGATCAGCTTCAAGGTTTCCAGACCAAAGTAATCGTCGATGCTGCGGTCATTGATGGTGATGTTGCCGGTGCCGGGGTACAGGCGGACTCTTGCAACCGACTTCTTTCTTCTACCAGTGCCGTAAAAATAAGGTTTACTATCGTACATTCAGAATGCCTCCTCCCTGATTAAAATTCCAGCGTCTCAGGTTTCTGAGCCGCATGCTTATGGTCGGCGCCAGCGTAAACGCGCAGTCTAGCGCGGGCAGCACGGCCGATGGTGGTGTCCGGAATCATGCCGTTGACAGCCTTCTGCATGGCGAATTCCGGGCGCTCTGCCATCAGGGTGGAGTACTTGACCTCTTTGAGGCCGCCGATCCAACCGGTGTGGCGATAGTACATTTTCTGATCCAGCTTCTTGCCGGTCAGCACTGCTTTGGCGCAGTTGATGATAATGACGTGATCTCCGCAGTCCACATGGGGAGCGAAGGTGGGTTTATGCTTACCGCGCAGCAGAACGGCAGCCTTGGCAGCAATACGGCCCATGGGCTTACCAGCAGCGTCAAGCACATACCATTTGCGGGTAACCTGACCCGCTTTGGGCATAAAGGTTGACATGTAAAAATACCTCCTACCGATTCACAAAACCAATTTGTCCTGTCAAAACCAGTCTAATCCCGAACTTGGGCATACAAAATACATACACCCTTTTCAGGCACAAGACAGATACTACCACACATTCTTCCACCTGTCAAGGACGTTTTCCCGATTTTTTAATTTAAAACCGTGTGAACTCCTTCAATCGCTTGATTTTAGCCGTATTGCTCTCGTTTTCTCCCAGGGCAAATCACATTTTTTGTTTTGTCCCAAGCCCCCGATTGGACAAATTCCATTGATCCCGCTTCAAGATAATGGTATACTAGCCAGTGAAATGCCAATCAGGCTATACCAAAGATCTCCCATTCCGGCTGGAAAGGATGTGTCCGTTTTGGTGTTAGACGCCAATTCCTATTTCTCCATTTTTCTCATCGTAGGCGCTCTGGTCTTGGGCCTTTTTTACTGGGGATATGTCCGCAGCAAAGATCAATGGGAAACGGCTTCTTCTTTAAAAAATCCCAGGAAATCCAATCGCAGCATCCTGTTTTTACTGCTGGGAGCTCTTGTGATCAAACTGTGCTTTGCGGCTTTGGTGATGAAACCTCATTTTGATTATCAGTATTTCTTCCGCTGGTCCAATGAGGTCTATCAGTACGGGTTTGATGTGTATCAGCAGTCCAGCTTCCTGGACTACCCTCCCGGTTATCTTTACATTTTATACGCCATCCGGTGGCTGGCCGGGCTGTTCCAACTGGATTTGACGGGGCCTGTCTACCGCACGATGATGGAGACACCTGTCATCCTGGGTGAATTGTTGGGCGGATGGGTGCTCTATCAGGTGGCCCGGAAGTACCGGCCGGGCAACCGTTTTTGGTTGTATTTCGCCCCTACCATCTACCTCTTTAACCCGGCCTCTTTCCTCAACGTCAACTTCTGGGGACAAGTGGACGCTTTGCTGGCCTCCCTGATGATGTTATCCTTTTACCTGGTGGGACAAAACAAATGGATTGCCGGCGCTTTGGCTTTTACGGGCGCTGTCCTTCTCAAGCCCCAGGCCCTGATGATGACTCCTGTATATCTGTACTTCATCCTAGACTGTGGGATAGCGTCCATCCGGGAACGGGATGCTCGTCCCATCGGGAGGGCTGTTTTAGCATTGGGCAGTGCCTTTGTGGTGTTTGTTCTGGTGTGCCTTCCCTTCTCCGCCGGACGTGGGCCCCTTTGGATGCTGGACCTTTACTTTAATACTATGGTATCCTATTCATCAGCTTCCTTGGGCGCCTGCAACCTTTTCGGCCTATTCGACGGATCGGGTACGTCGGTGTACAACCCCTTCTTCTTCCTCACTTTCTCCGATTGGTCCAGTATATTCACAGTGTTATGCATCTTGGCGGCCGGCGTGGTATACTTTATGTCCAAGCGGGAGCACCGTCTGCTGCTCAGCGCATTATGGCTCTATACCTCTTTATATACCCTCACCGCCTTCATGCACGAGCGATATCTCTTCCCCACTCTTATTATGGTGTTATCCCTCTTCCTGATGAACAAGGATAAATTTTATCTGCGTCTTTATGCGGGCTTTTCCATTGTCAACTACGCTTGTACCGCCATGGCTCTCTCGGCCTACTACGCCGGCGGATCCTTCGATCATGCGGCGCCTATGTATGTCTTTTCCTTTGTTATGGTGGCAGCTTTTGTCTTGTTTACCCGCCACGTCATCCTCTCATGCCGACGGGAACGCAAATCCATTCCCTTTCCTCCTCTCCCTGTAGAGGACGGCTCCGGCGGTTAATTCATTTTATTCTTTCCTCGTAAAGGAGCTTTTTGATGCACTATATGCAGCGTCTCGCTGGGCAGATGCGCAGCGCGATTGAAAAATACAATATGATTGAATCGGGAGATTCCATTATGGTGGGGGTGTCCGGCGGTAAGGATTCGGTGGCTCTTTTAACGGGGCTCAGTTCCCTGCGGTCCTACTATCCCAAGCCCTTCTCCCTAAAGGCTGTCACCATGGACCCTTGTTTTGAAGGGGAGGAAACCGATTACTCCCCCATCTCCCAGCTGTGCGAGAGGCTGGAAGTTCCCTATTATGTGGAACGCGTCCCATTGGGCCAGCTGCTTTTTGGTGAGGAAAAACAGCAAAATCCATGTTCTCTGTGCGCCCGTATCCGTCGGGGCGTACTGCACAACGCATCCTTAGCGGCCGGCTGCAACAAGATTGCCTTGGGTCATCACTTCGACGACGCAGTGGAGACCTTCTTTTTAAACCTGCTCAACGGCGGCCGTATTGGTTGCTTTTCCCCCGTCACCTTTCTGGATCGGAAAAAGATCGCCTTGATCCGCCCCCTCGTCTTTGTGGAAGAGCGGGATGTCTCGGCGGCGGTGCGGCAGGAAAGCCTTCCCATCGTCAAAAGCCGGTGTCCGGTGGATGGATGTACCGCACGGCAGGATATCAAACTGCTGATCCGCTCTTTGGAGAAGGATTATAAGCATCTGCGCACCAAGGTGCTGGGAGCCATGCAGCGTTCCGGTCTGGATGGATGGTAAAATTCTTATGGTCTTTGATTGGGATGGTCCAATGGGCCTATCCATTGTAAAATCGGCTCGGACATCATGAACCGCGAAAGGAGAATCATTTATGAGCAGTACACCACCTCCGGCTCAACGTCGCCGGCGGAAAAAAAGAAGGGCGCGTCATCTGCTGCGTCTTTTTCTCATCGCCCTTTTTATCACGATCCTGGTAGGCGGCGCGATCTGGGGGATCTCCTCCCTACTGGGCGGCAGTCCAGAGGATTCTTCTTCCTCATCCGCTCCGTCCTCTGCAAACAGCGAAGTCTCCAGTATCCCCTCCTCTTCCACCCCCGTTTCTTCTGAGGAGGAGGAATCCAGTACCCCATCCTCCCCATACCCTCTGCACGAAACCAAGACAAAGGATACCGTTACCATGCAGTTTATGGGGGACATCCTGCTGCACAAACAGCCGGTGGCATCGGCCAAGCAAGAGGACGGTACTTACGACTTCAGCCCCTATTTCTCTCTCATTTCCCCCTACTTAACGGCCGATTTAAAGATCGCCAATATGGAGGGCGCCGTGGATCCCTCCCAGGAACCCTCCAGCTATCCCTGCTTCAACTATCCCTCTGAGATCATCCGGGATGCCATGGGGGCCGGTATCAACTTCTTCACCACCTCCAACAACCACAGCTTTGACAAAGGCTGGAAGGGTCTAGTCGCCACTCGTGAAAGCATGATCGAAGCCGGTGTGGATTTCTGTGGAACTTATGAAACCCAGGAACAATACGATACTCCCTGTATCGTCAATTACGGCGGCATCAACATCGGTATCGTCCCGTATTCCTACGGCCACAACGGTATGATTGTCACCATCCCGGAGGAAAATCAGCCTTTCGCCATGCGGCTTTTTAATCACGACAGTATGGAGGATGTCCCTAGAATTCTCCAGGACATCAAGGATTGCCGGGAAGCCGGCGCTGATTTTGTCATTCTCAGCCTTCACTGGGGCGCGGAATACCAGGATGAGCCCACAGCCATGCAGCGCAAAATCGCTGAAGCCCTCATCGAGGATGAGGAAGGCGCCGACATCGTACTGGGCAACCATTCCCACTGCGTCCAGCCGGTGGAATTACACACCGTCCAGACCTCCAGCGGTCCAAAAGATCGCTTGATTGTCTATTCCATGGGCAATTTTATCGCCGACCAATCCAGTGTCCACAAATCCCGCACCCGCACCAGTCAGATGATCGAAGTGACCATCAAGCGGCAGGGCGATGAGGTGGTGCTGACCGATGCGGCCTATATGCCTCTGATGACCTACATCCGGGAGGATATCAAAACCTCCGACCGTTATCGGATCATCCCGGTGGGCAAATACGCCACAGCTGAAACCAGACCCTCCATTTTTGCCACCGACGCCGATTGGCAATTCTGTAAGGACGCCTGGGAACGCATTCCATCGGTAACAGGGGATTCTATCCCTTGTCTGGCCGGCTGATCCTCATCCGGCGCTAAAATCAAAAAGGATGGCTGCCTACAAAATAAGGCAGCCATCCTTTTTGCATTATGTTTCCCCTGTGAACCATTGTAAGGCGGCTTGGACGGCATCTGCAATCCACTGGGACACATGCCCGATGCCCGCCGCTCCCAGACGAATTTCCGGTGGAATGACGTTCAACGCCTGTTCCCCCATCTCGGTCATCTGTTCTCTGGACGGTACAGGAAAGGTATATTCCCTGCCCAATATCCGTCCGGTGGCCAACCCCTCTTGGCTGATGGCTGGAGCTGTGGTACGACCCTCATCCCCCATGGCCATGGAGGCCGTCCGGTCGTCTACCAGCATTACCCCTGTGCCGACGCATCCTATCGTAAACAGGATGGCGATGGCCATAACGATCCATGTGCTTTTTCGTCTCATATGCAATCACTTCCCTTAAGGGTAGTATTGCTGGATCCTCAGTGGCTTATTCTTTTAATTGATTGAGCACCTCTCCCAACGCCTGCCCTACCATCTGTCCGGAATACATGGCTTCGTCCAAGGTGTTGGCCTCGGAGCCCATCTCGATGAGGATAGACCCATGGGTCAGGTTCTGATTGTAGTTTGCATTCATAAATTTCAGGGGACGGGCCAGATCCGGGAAGTTGGTAGCCAGATTCTGTTGCAGACGCATGGCCAGGCGAAGGTTCAGTTCCCAATCGGGATGGCTGACGCTTTCACTTTCACAGCCGGCGATGATCATCACCTGAGCGGCTTTTTTGCCGTCGATCTCCACGGTGGGCTTTACCCGCGTCCCATCCTCTCTGGTGATGCCGTCCCGGTGGATGTCCAACACCACCTGAATGGATGGATTTTTTTCCAGCTGGGCCTTTACGGTATCGGCACTGCGTCCGTAAGAGCCGTTGTAGGCCGGATAATCGTGGACGGTGGTGTCATGGATAACGCCGATGCCCTGGGCTTCCAGCGCCTTTTGAATCTCATCCCCCACTCGGACAACACTTTGTGTCGCATCGGTGGTGCGGATGGAATAGCTTTTGTCGTAATATCCCCTGTCGAACAATTCATACCCTTCGGTGGTGTGGGTATGCATGATGAGTACTTTTGGACCGTCGTCCTGCATATTGATATCCGGCGTTTTTTCCAGCTCCTCTTGGATACTGATGGTGCGTCCCGTGCTGTTTTTTACCCATACGTTTTCAAAATTGTCCCCTGAGGTACCAATCTTTTGTTCCTGGATGGGCCCCCGCTGATCCTCGGGGACTTCCGTAGGTTCCGGCGCCTGGGAGACGGTCTCGGATGTCTCCGGCGTGGACGAGGCCTCCGAAGAGGCTGCCTGGGAGGAAGCTGCCGATACAGTCGGCGGCTGGCTGGTTTCATTGGGTGGGGCGGCGGCGGCATGCGTGCCCTCCTGAACCAGCGCCTCATGATCTCTATTCAGCAGGGAAAGCCCGCCTTCCGGGAAGGCAAGCCCTACCGACAGCATAGCTGCCCGATCGGTCAGTGCTCCAAAGTTGGACGCTCCGGATCCTATGATACAAGCCGCCGCTGTTAAGATAGCTGCTCCGGTCAATACTTTTTTCCACTTCTTCGGGTGTCTTGGCATCCTGCATCACTCCCGTATTTGCTGTTCTGTACTGTAAGACTATGATGTCTCCACAACAATTATGACGCTTTTTTATGGCTGCCGAGTATAAACCCTTATACAAAACCACGACCCCTCCGCCTTTCGACAAAAGGCAAAGGGGTCGTGGTTTTTATAGGAAATAAAAAGCATGAACCTGATAAAACACTATTACATCAGATAGATGCTAATGCTTCACTGTAAAGGACTGGTCTGATTCGAACTGCCGCTCTGGGAAAAGGAAGTATCCACATCCTCGATGAGCTGGACGTCCACCTCAAACTGCTGGGATTGGGTAGAGCCCCTCCGTTGGCGGGATACCGTCAAACGGACAGTGTCCCCCACCTGCTTCTGGCGGATAATGTCCTTGAGCTGATCCACATCGGTTACAGCCTGTCCGTCTGCATGGGTGATGACATCTCCCGGCTGTACGCCGGCCTGCAGCAAATTACTATCGTCCTCGATTTGATAGACATACAGTCCCTGCGGCAAATTATATAGGGCGGCGGTGGTCTCATCCACAACCTGGAACGAAGCGCCTAATTTTACGCGATTTAAAATCTTGCCGTATTGGATGAGCTGATCGATAAAAGGCTGGGCCTGAGAGATAGGGATGGCAAAGCCTAAGCCCTCATAAGCCGTGCCAGATGAGGTTGTGGACATTTTGGCGGTATTGATCCCTACCACTTGGCCAAAGGCGTTGATGAGAGCGCCTCCGGAATTGCCGGGATTGATGGCGGCATCGGTTTGGATATAAGACATTTCGGAATTGCCTTCGATCATGACCTTGCGATTGATGCCCGATACCATGCCGCTGGAGAACGAACTCTCCAGTTGGGGACCGCCGGGATTGCCAATGGCATAGACGGTATCTCCCACCGAAAGCTGGTCGGAATTCCCAAAGGTGGCGGGTTGGAGATCCGGGGCATCGATCTTGATGATACCCAGATCGGTTTTGGAATCGGCGGCAATAAAAGTAGCCTCATACTCCTCGCCCGACAGCAGCTTGACCCGCATGACATTGTTGGCATTGCTGAGTACATGGGCATTGGTGATGATATAACCTTCCTCGTTCATGATGATGCCGGAACCATAGCTGTCCCCCGACATAAAGTCCGCGCCGTAAGAGGTGATGGCCACCACGGAAGGGGATACCTGGTTATAGACCTGTTTTGGCGACAAGGCCCCTTCCTCCTGAGGACGGTCGTCAGAACCAGGGATATCCTCAATATCCATAGAAGGAGATTCAAGGGGGGCGGAAGAACTGGCTGAATTTCCCGTTCCGTTGTCAGCTGCATTGTTATTCCCTTCGCCGCTGTGGGCCAAATTGTAACCTCCCAGGATGGAAAATCCGATTACACTGCCCAAAAATACCACACCCACTACAATGGCTAAGATGCGAAAAGGCATACTCCGTTTCTTCTGCGGAGGCGTACCATCCGGATTGGGCGTACTGTTTTCCCCTTCTTTATCCTTTGGCAGGGGCATAGGCGGCTGGGATGCCGGTTGATGCCGCTGGGGTTCTGGAGGCGGAGTCGCCGGCTGCCCGTTTTGGGGCGGATACGGCATCTGTCCCTGAGGCGGATAGGGCTGTCCATTCTGGGGAGGGTACGGAGGCTGTCCCTGAGGCGCATGGGGATAACCGGTTTGTCCAGGTTGTTGACCACCGTAAGGCGGGCGATTTTGATTTTGGTTATAAGGGTACTGGGGATACTGTCTATAATAAGGATTGGGATTTTGGCCATATGGACGCTGCGGCTGAGGTGGATAAGACTGTCCACCGTGGGGCGGATAGGGCGGCATTTGCCCCTGGGGCGGGATGGGCTGCTGCCCTTGAGGCCCATGGGGATAGCCTGCTCGTCCAGGCTGTTGGCCACCGTAAGGCGGCTGTCCTGCTGACTGTCCTTGCACCGGGCCATTCCCTCCTTGGAACGGCATCCCGTTTCCACCGGAGGACGGTGCATCAGACTGTGCAGGCTGAACGTTGTCCTGAGAAGGAGGGGTGGGAGGGGACGGAGGTGTCTGTTCCGGCTTGGCCGAAGACGATTCCGGAGACATCATTGGCTGGACAGGAGGGTTTGGTTCTGAAACCGAATCCTGTGCCGGAGGGACTGGACTCTGCATTTCTTTTTCCAAATGCTGTTCTGCCTCTTTTTGAGGATGCAGATGGTTTTCCTCCTTCAGCAGCTCTTCCTTTCGCTGTTGGGCACGAGCTGCTTCTTGTTTTTCCTTTTCCTCAAATTCTTTGAGAATATCATAAAGGTCATCACTCATGGGGTGTTTTCCTCCACTCTTATAAGATCTTCCTAAATGTTGCTATCCCTATCATACCAGACGAGTATGAAGAATATTTAAACGAATGAATATTTTTTTGCACATTTGTATGATCTATTTTTCTAAAGTATTTGTCGAAACTAACTCTAAATCAAATGATTTTCTTCTTCATTTCCAATCTTTCTATAAATCATTTTAAAAAGTTTTGGCCCTGCATAAGATGAATACAAAAAGTCTTTGCTTTCTTATTACGCCAGGTATTCTGTGTAAAAAACACCCCCTCTCATTCTTTTCCATACAGCAGAAATTATGCGTCTTTTCCCCATCCCTACCTATTTATAATAAGGAGTGGACAAAAGGAAACCGGCAGTTTCCCCTTTTTTCAAAGGAAGGGAAAACTGCCGGATCAATATCATCGATTCTCTTGCGCCGACTTGAGCTGCTTCTTCTTGGGAGCCGGAATCCAGAATTCAAATTCAGCGTATTGGCCCTCCATACTGCGGGCCACAATCTCTCCGCCGTGGGCTTGGATAAGCATCCGCACAATAAACAGGCCCAATCCAACCCCTTTTCGGTCTAGGCTCCTGGATTTATCCGATTTATAGAAACGGTCAAACACATGAGGCAGATCACTTAAGGCAATGCCTTTGCCGGTGTTGTGAACCGTCACATACACCCTCTCACTCTCTACCCGTGCCCCAAGGGTGATGGCTCCGCCGGGATTGGTGAACTTAATGGCGTTGTCCACCAGATTATAGATGACCTGATGGATGCGGTCGGCATCGGCCTCTACCATGATGCTGTGTGTCTCCTCCAGCCCCCTGATCTCGATGCCCTTCTGATCAATAATCTGTTCAAAGGAAAAGAGGATACGCAACATGATATCACAAATATCAAAATTACTGATGTTGAGTTTTAATTCCCCGGCCTCGATGCGGGAGACATCCAGCATCTCCTTGACCAGCCGGGACAGGCGTTTCACCTCATCGGATACCGTCTGTAAGTACTGGCGCCGCCGGTCGGGTTCGATGGTCCCATCCAAGATACCGTCGATGAATCCTGCGATGGTCGTCATCGGCGTGCGGAGTTCGTGGGAGACGTTGGCCACAAAGGAACGGCGCATCCCCTCTACCGATGCAAGCGAAGCCGCCATCTGATTGAATGCTTTGCTGAGTTCGGAAATCTCGTCCTTCCCCCGTACCGGCACCCGATAGGAAAAGTCTCCTTCCCCAAACCGTTTAGCCGCTATGGCCATCTGACGCAAGGGTTTGACCATCTGATAAGAGATGACATACACCAGGATAAAGGAGATGATCATCACTACCACGGCCGACAACAAAAACATTTTCAGCATGTCTACCACATACTGGGACAGGTTGCCCGCCGAGGAGGACACGCATACAATGCCGACCAGTCCAAATGTGCGCACCGTCACAGGCACTGCGGCGGTATAGCAAGTCTGTGGAAAGGTCCCGTCCAGATTGCCCAGCTCGTAAAATTCGCCTGTTTCGATGGTCTTATTCAAGATGCTGTCCGGCATCACTACCCCGTCCTGTGCCGCCAGCTTCCGATCGGCCAACGCCAAATTCTGAACCTTGCCGGCCAGATTGACAAAGTAGATGTTAGCCCCCAGAGACCGGGCGATCGCCTTGATGGATACCCGGGTAACGTCGTCCAGTTTCAGCCACCACTGAACCTGTCCGTTTTCATCCAGCTCTTCATCCAGGACGCGCTCATAATTGCTCAAAAGCGAAGATGCCTGCTGTGCCGTTAAAGAGAGGCGTTCCCTCTCCTGATCGCTCCAGTAATTCGAGGCAAACTGCAGCAGTACCGCCCCCAGGATGACCATACACAGGGTAATAACCGCTGTGGTCATGGCGAAGTACTTGGTAAATACACTGCGGAACACTATTCCTTCACCTCAAACTTATAGCCGACACCCCATACTGTCTTTAACGTCCATTTGTCCGAAACGCCTTCCAGTTTCTCCCTCAGGCGCTTGACATGGACATCCACCGTCCTGGAATCGCCGTAATAGTCGAATCCCCAAACCTCGTCCAACAGCTGATCCCGGGTGAAAACCCGGTTGGGATTGCTGGCCAAATGATAGATTAACTCCATTTCCTTGGGAGGAGCATCCACTTGTTTGCCATCCACCTTCAGCTCATAGTTGGTCATGTTGATGGAGAGCTTGTCGTATGTGACGATTTTCCCCTCTTTCTCCGCAGTCTGCGGAGCGGCACGGCGCAGCACCGCCTTTACACGGGCAATGACTTCCTTTGTTTCAAACGGTTTTACCACATAGTCATCGGCCCCCAGCTCCAGGCCCAGGATTTTATCAAACGTCTCGCCCTTGGCAGTCAGCATGATAATCGGTACCTGGGATTTCTTCCGGATCTCACGGCATACCTGCCATCCGTCCAGAACCGGCAGCATAATGTCCAGAAGAAGAAGATTGGGATTCTCTTTTTCAAACATCTCCAATGCTTTGCCGCCGTCCGAGGCCAGGAATACCGTATACCCCTCCTTTTCCAAGTACAATCTTAACAATTCACAGATATTACTATCGTCGTCTACCACCAGGATCTTTTCTGCCGACATAATCAAAAACACCTCCAAAATTTCACCCTATGGGCCAATCACCATCAATTTTAGACTTTTATCTCTAGGATACCTTAATCATACCAGATCAGAATAAGGGATTCTACTGGAAACTATTAAAATTATATCTTTTGACCCAATTTTATTGGTGAAATAATTTAAAACATTTCACTATCTATGCGCACTAATATTTCCCTTAAACTAAATGTTTTTATGTCTATTTCGACATATTTTCTACCCAATTCACTTATTTAATTAAATTTATTATGTATATTGCACTATAATAACCGAAAAAATAAAAAGAAAGTACATGAAATCTAAAGATTTTACGGTTCACATTGGCAAAATTTGTACTATGATATACACATGGGCTTTTGTCCAGAATTTTTTGTTATATTGATTGATAATTTGTCATTATGCACCGTAGAATTTTTTTCAACGGTGAATAAGGATAAAAACAAATCACAATTCGTTCCAACATCAAGCACTTTTACACCTATTTTTGTATAGTTCCCCTTGTTGTAAAAGACATTGACGGGATGTCTTTACATATTCACTTTCATCTATGAAGGAGGTTGTATCATTGAAGAAGTCAAGAAAGATTCTTGCGTTTGCCCTGAGTTTGGCAATGACATGTTCTGCTGCATTGCCCACCTTGGCAGCGGCGGGAGAGGCTCCCGCTGGTAATCCTGGCCTTCGGGTGGACTATTATACCGTCCTGCCCCAAGAGCCTTGGGCTTTGGAGCCTGGAAACTTGAAAGCTTCCGGCTATGTCGATCAGATCGACAACCGTGAATTCAAGTATACTCTCAAAACCCAAACCGGCCAAATGAATTGGGCCGGTGCTCGTTACACCGGTAATATCACCATCCCCAAAGATGGCACTTATAAGTTTACCGGCAAAACCGACGACGGTGCCCGCGTTTACATCGACGGCCAGTTGGTTCTGGATCAGTGGGTTTCCAATACCGGGCAAGACAAAGTCGGCCCTGAGGTCCAGCTGAAGGCCGGCACCTATTCCTTCCAGATGGACTATCTGCAGGGTTCTGGCGGGTCTTATAACCGTCTATTCTGGTCTATCGACGGCGGCGAAAACGAATTGGTCCCCGCTTCGGCATTCACCCTGCCGGAAGGCGAAGAGCCTATGCCCGAAGCGAGCAGAGGTAAAATCTACACCATCGCTACCGCCCACCTGGATACCATTTGGAACTGGTCGTATGAGACCACTATCCGGGAGTACATTCCCAAGACCATGCGGGAAAACTTCCAACTGTTTGAAGACAACCCCAATTATAACTTCAACTTTGAAGGCGCCCGCCGTTATGATCTGATGAAAGAGTATTATCCGGAAGAATATGAGAAGGTCAAGGAATATATCGCAGACGGTCGGTGGTACACCGCCGGCAGCGCCTGGGAAAACGGCGACCAGAACGGTCCCTCTCCTGAGGCTTTGATCCGTAACACTCTGTACGGCAACCAGTACTTTGCAGATGAATTCGGCAATGATAAACGCAGTTATGATATTTATCTCCCTGACTGCTTTGGATTCGGTTACGCCATGCCTTCCTGGATGGCCCACTGTAACCTGGTCTCCTTCTCCACCCAGAAACTGACCTGGGGCAACGCCTTTGTCAACGGCGAGATCCCCTTTGACATCGGCAAATGGGTCGGCCCGGACGGCAATTATGTCATGGCCTCCACAGATACCGGTAACTACACCGCCAAGCTTCAGGACATCGCTCCCAACGGCTTGCGTGAAAACAACTGGATTATGGGCAAACTGGACGCCAACAAAGCCTGGGGCTTCTACGGCACCACTGTCTATCACGGCACCGGTGATACCGGCGGCTCGCCTGGACAGGGTTCCGTCACCGCCATGAACAAAGACATGGCCCTCAACGGCACCGAAGCCGGTGGCGATGTGGATGTTATCTCCGCCTCCAGCACCCAGTGGGTATTTGACATGACCCAAGCCCAGAAGGATGCCGCCCCTGTGTATGAAGGCGAAATGCTTCTGAAAGAACACGGCGTCGGTTCCTGGACTGCCCGTGCCATCGGCCACCGCTGGAACTCCCGCAACGAACTGTTAGGTGTTGCAGCTGAGAAATCGGCCACCGCCGCTTCCTGGCTGGGTACCGAAGAGTATCCTATAGATGCCTTCAACACCGCCTGGAAACGGGTCATCGGCCATCAGTTCCACGATGATATCACCGCTACCTCCATTGCCAGCGAATATGAACGCAGCTGGAATGACTATATGCTGTCCCTCAACCAGTTCGGCAATGAGTACGAGAACGCTGTGGGCGGCGTAGCTTCGGTTATGGATACCAGCGTTGCAGAAGGTACGGCTCTGGTTGTCAACAACCCTGTTGCCATCGATCGTAACGATGTGGTGGAAGCCACCGTCACAATGGACAGCGACTGTGAAGCCGTCCGCGTCTACGACGACCAAGGAAACGAAGTAGCCTCCCAGATCCTCAGCAAGGACGGCAATGTCTTTGAGATCGCCTTTAAGGCTGAAGTATCTTCCATGGGTTATCGTGTATTTGACGTACGTCCCTCCGACACCGCCTGCGAGATTGACACCGGCCTGTCGGTCACCAGCGATACCCTCTCCAATGAGAAATACAATGTCGTCATCGATGCCAACGGCGATATCCACAGCATCTACGACAAAGAATTGGGCAAAGAACTGTTGGCTGATCCCATCCGTCTCGGCCAGCTTAACGATACCGAAACCGAGTGGCCCGCTTGGGAGCTGAAGTTTGACGACTATGCTTTCAAGGACGCCCGTGAATACGTCACCGCTGACAAAGCCTCTAAATTCGAGGTTGTGGAAAACGGCCCGGCTCGCGTGGCCATTAAGATCACCCGCGAATACGGCAATTCCTCCTATGAACAGATTGTCAGCTTGGAAGCCGGCGGCGAAGCTGTGGAAGTCCAGAACGTCATTGACTGGCAAGAAAAATCCACGATGCTCAAAGCCAACTTCTCCTTTACCGCTACCAATGACACTGCTACCTATGACCTGGGCCTGGGCGCCATCGAGCGCGGCAACAACACCCAGTGGCAGGCAGAGTCCCCCGCTCAGAAATGGGCTGACATCACCGATGACTCCGGTGAATACGGCGTATCTGTCCTCAGCGACAGCAAAAACGGCTGGGACAAACCCTACAGCAATACGCTGCGCTTGACCCTCATCCATACGCCGAGCGGCGACTATCTTGGTGAAAGCCAGCAGAGCTACATGGATTGGGGCGAAAACCGCTTCGGTTACGCCATCTATGGCCATGCCAACACCTACGGCGAGGCCGAGACCCAGCAGCAGGCCCAGCTCTTCACCGAGCCTATGGTCGCTTTCCAGACCGTCAAACACGATGGTTCCCTCGGCTCCAACTACTCCTTCGCCTCCATCAGCAACGACGATATCATCGTCCGCGCTGTCAAGAACGGCGAAGTGGGTGAAGGCCTCGAGAACCAGGGCGACGAAATCATCGTCCGCTTCAACGAAGGCGCCAACAAAGCGGCTTCCGATGTTGAATTCTCCATCGGCAACGGCATTGCAAGCGTCCGTGAAGTTTACGGCACTGAAATGTCCATGCCCGAAGAAGAATCTGCTAAGAAGGGCGCTTACGAGCTCAAGGACGGCAAACTTGTCTTTGATATGGACGCCTACGGCATCCGTACTTTCGCCATCAAGCTGAACAAAGCCAATGTCCAGGTTGCTAAGGAAGATTCCTCGTCTGTGGCACTGCCTTATAACAAGGACGGTTTCTCCAACAACTCCGATAAAGCCGACGCCAACCTTGGTGAAACCAACATCGGCTTACCCAGTGAACTGATCCCCAGCGTCATCGATGCCGGCGGCGTCAGCTTCCTCATGGGCAACAAGGCCGACCGCGCCAACAACGTGGTTGTATCCAACGGTCAGAACGTCAATTTGCCCTCCGGCGACTACAATAAGGTCTACCTGCTTGCCTTCTCCATGAACGGCGACAAGGAAGCCACCTTCAATATTGGCGACCGTATAGAAACCCTGTCTACCCAGACCATCAGCATCGCTGATTACCAGGAGCATGTCGGACAATGGGATATGCACAATAAACTGACCCAGCATGGTGGTTACGTCAAGGAAGACGATGTCGCTTATGTCGCTACCCATCACCATGAGAACGGTGCCGATCAGATCGCTTCTGAAGTTTACATGTTCAAATATGAACTGGACATTCCGGAAGGCGCTACTATGATCCAGCTGCCGGAAGACAATGATATTGTGATTCTGTCGGCCACTGCTGTCAACGAGACCGCTGGCGGCGAAATCGTCACTGAGATGTACGATTCCAGAGCTCGTGAAGATGAGCCTGTGGATCCCACTGAGAAGTTCACCGATTATTCCGGCTTTGAGGCCAACGATCCTCCGTCCAATGTTAACACCTCCGGCCAGAACGGCGGTTCCAAGAACTCCTCCTTCCAGTCCGGTCCTACCGACGCCCAGGCCCATACTGGCAGCCAGTCCCATAAGCTGACCGTCAACGTAAACGGCGACGGCTCTGCCTACAACTACACCAGCATCTACTCCCCCAATATCGAAGTCACCGAAGACATGTACATTGAGTACTGGCTGTACGCCGAGGACGAAGACGCCCTGCATATGAATATCGATATGAAGTTGGCTTCCGGCCAGCCGCTGCGTGACGTCAACAACGATGGTTCCGGACCTCGCGTCACCGACCAACGCGGCGTTATGGTCCATCCGGCTCAACATGCCAATGATCCCACTGTGGAAGGAACCGAAAAGGCCACCACTGGCAAATGGCAATACTATCGTATTGACATTGGCAAATGGATTGCCGGCAACACCATCAACGACATCATGTTCGCTTTTGACTTCCCCAACGCTCACAAGGGCACCCATACCGCTTACATCGACGATCTGCGCATCGGCCGCACCAGTGAAGATGAAGTTGCTCCCAATAAGGATCAGCTGAAATCCCTGATCGAACTGGCCCAGAGCATCGAAGATAAGTATACGGCAGATTCGGTTGCCAACTTGAACACCGCCCTGGATGCCGCTATTGTCGTCCGCGACAATGACGCTGCTACCCAGGAAGAAATCAACAAAGCTGTTGAGGATCTCAACACCGCTTACAACGCTTTGGAACTGGATCCTGCCAAGGCCGACAAGACCGGTCTGTTGACCGCCTTGGAAGAAGCTGAGGCAATCGATGCGTTCTATTACACCGACGATTCCTACAACACTTTGGCCTCCGCCATCGCTACCGGCCGGGAGATCTATGAAGGCCTTTACAGCCAGGAGCAGATCGATCAGGCCACTGCTGATATTTACACCGCTATCGAAGGTTTGGTCGACCGTTTCTCCATGATTTCCGATAAGGACTCTTACGCAGTCAATGAGGAAATCAGCTTGACCGTCACCACTCCGGAAGATGTCAAGACCATCGGCATCAAGAACGATCGCGGCAGCTTCCTGGGAATCTCCAGCATCAGCTACAAAGTGATCGACGGCGTCAAGGTTTGGAGCCTCAAGACCTCTATGGGTTCTGCCGGCAACCGTTCCATCGACCTGTTCGTGAAGGAAGACGGACAATGGAAAGATACTGGCTCCAGCCTAGACTTACTGGTCGATTCGGCTCCTATTGAGGATATCCAGCCCTCCTTCGCTATGGCTACCGTCAATAAATCCGAGGTCGATGTGGATGAGACCTTTACCATTACCGCCGTCACTTCCACTGCTATCGACCGTCTCCAGCTTACCAATGAAAGGGGCAATGCCATCAGTGTCACAAGCAAGGATTACTATGACGATGGTTATGTCCGTATTTGGAAACTGCGCACCTCCTTGGGCAGCTCGGGTGACCGCACTTTGACTGTCAAAGCTGGTTCCGGTTCCGAATGGCTGGAGAAGGAAGTCAACGTCAACATCACCGTCAGAGGCGGAAGCACAAAACCCGATCTGCCTCCTGTGGTCGGCGACGCTCATGTTTTGAGTCTGAATTTCTCTGCTGACTCGGCTGCTGTGAATGAAGTTTTCCACGGCACTGCCGTCACCACTACCGGCGTCAACAAGATCTCCATCCGCAATGAGCGTGACAAGGGTGTTACCCTCTCCAACCTGACCTATTCCGACAACGGCAATGTCCGCACCTGGAACTTTGACCTGTCGGTCGGCAGCACTGGTTTCCGTATGTTTGATCTGGTTGGTTTCTCCGATGGGGAACAGCTTGATACAAGAGTTAACTGCTCCATGACCATTACTGCCAAATAAGTCAACTAATAATGTGTCTGCCGGGTCGGTCTCCGGCCCGGCAGCCTCTTATTTTCCGCATCTCTTGCCGCATAGGCGCGGCAACCCTATAGAAAGAAACAAAAGGAGGTTGTACTATGAAGAAGTCACGCAAAATTCTTGCCCTTGCGTTGTCTCTGTCCATGCTCTGCACGGCTGCTTTGCCGCTGACGGCGGGCGCTGAGCAGTCCATCTCGGCCAGCGACACGCTCAACCACGGCGTTTATGTTGAGTATTACGAAGTGGAACCCAACGCTCCCTATGACCTGGTTACTTCCGACCTGAAGAATACCGGGTTCGTCCAAACCATCAACTTTGGCGACATGAATTCGGTTGGTTTGGAAATGGTCGGACGCAATATTTATTATGGCGCCCGTCTCCATTTCTACATCATCCCCGAGGAAAGCGGCAACTATGTCTTTAATCCGGATGCCGATGACTATGTCCGTCTGTGGGTCAACGGCAATCAGATTATCCAAGGCGGCTGGGGTGGAAACTATTATGCTGAGCGTCCCTCCAAATCTGTCTATCTGGAAGCCGGGGAAAAATATGAGATCCAGCTGGATTATGCCCAGGTTACCGGCGGCGCTGGTCTGACCCTTTATTGGTCCAAAGACGGCGCGAAAAAGACGGTCGTCCCAGCTGACGTCCTGTATCTGCCTGAAGGCATGGGACCGGTCGACTTCCCGGAAATCCCGGAAGTAGGCACCGGTAAAATCTACGCCGTGGCCACCTCCCATTTGGACACCATTTGGAACTGGACCTACGAGACCACCATCGGCGAGTACATCCCCAAGACCATGCGGGAAAACTTCGACCGCATTGAAAACAGCCCCAACTACAAGATCAGCTTTGAAGGCGCACGCCGCTACGCTCTGATGGAAGAATATTATCCGGAAGAGTTCGAGCAGGTCAAGGAGTATGTGGCTGAGGGACGTTGGAACACCGCCGGCAGCTCCTGGGAGAACGGCGACCAAAACGGCCCCTCCCCTGAGGCACTCATCCGTAACGCCCTCTACGGCAACCAGTACTTCGCCGACACCTTCGGCAACGACAAACGCAGCAAGGATATCTATCTGCCCGACTGTTTCGGCTTTGGTTACGCCATGCCTTCGTGGATGACCCACATGAACCTGATTTCCTTTATGACCCAGAAGCTGACCTGGGGCAACGCCTTCCCCAACGAACAGCTACCCTTTGACATCGGTCGCTGGATCGGTCCGGACGGCAATTCAGTCATGGCCTCCATCAACAACGGCAGCTACACCTCCAGCGTAAGCAGCAGCCGCCGTGAAGACAGCTGGACTCTCAATAAACTGAACCAGAATAAGGCCTGGGGCTACTACGGCACCACCTTCTTCTACGGCGTGGGCGACACTGGCGGTGCTATCGGCCAGGATTCCATTAATATCATCGACAACGATATCGCCCTCAACGGCACGGAAGAAAGCGACGGCATCGACGTCATTTCCTCCACCACCGACCAATGGGCCCGCGAGATGACCGAGGAACAGAAAGCCGCTGCTCCCACCTACGATGGTGAGATGCTGCTGAAAGAGCACGGCGTCGGTTCCTGGACATCCCGTGCTCTTGGCCACCGCTGGAACTCCCGCAACGAGCTCTTAGGCGTGGCCGCTGAGAAATCGGCTGTTGCAGCTTCCTGGCTGGGCACTGAAGAATATCCCATGGATGCCTTCAACACCGCTTGGACAAGGGTCATCGGCCATCAGTTCCACGATGACATCACCGGTACCTCCTATGCGACCGAATATGTCCGCAGCTGGAACGACTATATGCTGTCCCTCAACCAGTTCGGCAACGAATATGAAAACGCTGTGGGCGGCGTAGCTTCGGCTATGGACACCAGTATGGCAGAGGGCACCGCTTTGGTGGTCAACAATCCGGTGGCTCTGGACCGCAACGACGTTGTGGAAGCTACCGTCACCATGGACAGCGACTGCGAATATATCCGCGTCTATGACGACGAGGGCAACGAAGTTCCCTCCCAGATTCTCAGCAAGGACGGCAACGTCTTCGAGATCGCCTTTACCGCGGAGGTCGCCTCCATGGGCTATCGTGTGTTCGATGTTCGCCCCGCCGATTCGGCCAGTGATATCGACACCGGCATGAGCGTCACCGCCAATTCCCTTTCCAACGACAAGTACGACGTCACCATCGATGAAAACGGCGACATCAGCAGCATCTATGACAAGACTTTGGACAAAGAGCTGCTGGCTGAACCCATCCGCCTGGGCCAGCTCAACGACACCGAAACCGAGTGGCCCGCTTGGGAGCTGAAGTTCTCCGATTACGCTGACAAAGACGCCCGTGAATATGTGGCCGATAAGGCTTCCGACATCGAGATCGTGGAGAATGGTCCGGCCCGCGTGGCTTTGAAGATCACCCGCGAATACGGCAATTCTTCTTACGAGCAGATCGTCAGCTTGGACAACGGCGGCGAAGCTGTGGAAGTCCAGAACGTCATTGACTGGCACGAAAAATCCACGATGCTGAAGGCCACCTTCCAGCTGAACGCCGCCAATGAGACCGCCACTTATGACCTGGGCCTGGGCGCCATCGAGCGTACCAACAACACCCAGTGGCAGGCAGAGTCCCCCGCCCAGAAGTGGGCCGATTTGACCGACGAATCGGGTGAGTTCGGCGTATCCATCCTGAGCGACAGCAAAAACGGCTGGGATAAACCTTATGACGATACTCTGCGCCTGACCCTCATCCACACCCCCACCGGCGATTACCTGTCTGAGAGCCATCAGAGCAATCTGGAACAGGGCGAGAACCGCTTCGGTTACGCCATCTACGGCCATGCCAACACCTACGGCGAGGCCGAGACCCAGCAGCAGGCCCAGCTCTTCACCGAGCCTATGGTCGCTTTCCAGACCGTCAAACACGATGGTTCCCTCGGCTCCAACTACTCCTTCGCCTCCATCAGCAACGACGACATCATCGTCCGCGCTGTCAAGAACGGCGAAGTGGGTGAAGGCCTCGAGAACCAGGGCGACGAAATCATCGTCCGCTTCAACGAAGGCGCCAACAAAGCGGCTTCCGATGTTGAATTCTCCATCGGCAACGGCATTGCAAGCGTCCGTGAAGTTTACGGCTCCGAAGAAACCATGCCCGAAGACGTTTCTGCCGAGCAGGGAGCATACGAGCTCAAGGACGGCAAACTTGTCTTTGACATGAAGCCCTACGGCATCCGCTCCTTCGCCATCAAACTGAAGGATTCCGGCATCGACGTTGCAGCCGATGAATCGGCTTCCATCGCTCTGCCCTACAACAAGGACATTTATTCCTCCAACAGCAACAAGACCGATTCCAACATGAATGCAAAACGTGAAGCATTCCCCAGCGAACTGGTTCCCAGCGTTATCACCGCTGCGGGCGTTGACTTCGTCATGGGCGACAAGACCGATGGTGCTGATAACGCAATTGTTGCCAACGGCCAGACCATCGAGATTCCCGAAGGCTACAACAAACTGCATCTGTTGGCCTTCTCCACCAATGGCGATCATAACGCTACCTTTAAAGTTGGCGACTCCGTGCAGACCATCAGTATTGCCGATTATTCGGAAAATATTGCTGAATGGGAAGTATATCCTGTCAATACCGACGCCTACATCAAACAGGATGACGTCGCCTATGTAGCTACCCACCGTCACTCCAACGGCGGTGACCAGATTGCTGCCAATACCTACATGTTCCAGTACGAACTGGATATCCCCGAAGGCGCTACCTCTGTGGTTCTGCCTGAAGATAACACCATCTTCATCACTGCCGCTACCGCAGTGAATGAGCAGGCTCCCGGCGAGATCGTCACCGAGATGTACGATTCCAGAGAGTATGTCGAGACGCAAGAAGCAACCGGCCAATTTGAAGGCTACTCGGGATTTGAAGAAGATGATCCGGTTCCTTACGAGAGCCAGACTAGCAACTGCGTCAAGATTGATAACGCTAAGTGTGAAGTCGTAGCCGATGAAAACGCCCATTCCGGCAGCAACGTTGTCCGTCTGACTGGTACCGATACTGTCAGCCAAAGCGGTATAGGCATCTCCCACGTCTACTTTGACCTCTATCCCGCCAGCGGATTTACAATCCAGCCCGGCACGTATATCGAGTACTGGATTAAGCCGAACAACGAAATCTCCCGTCACGCTGGCCTTGATATCGGCACTGACGATTACGACGCCTCGTATAACGCTACTATGCGCGACAACGCCAAGTGTGTCGACCAAAACGGTACCCAGATGCATCCCAAGAACGCCCGCGGCGAGGTCGGCGAATGGACCAGGATCCGCTGTGACATTGGCAAATACTTTAAGCCCGGCACCAAGGTCACTAGCCTCTGGTTTGTTTACGACAATCCGGAAGGCCAAGGCGAAATTGATGTTTGCATTGACGATATCTTCATTGGCATCGATAAGACCAGAGAAGACCTCCAGTCGCTGGTAGACGAAGTCAATTCCCTCAATCGTGAAGATTACTACGAAAATGGCTTCGTAAATGTAGATGAGGTCATGGAGAGAGCCGAATCTGCTCTTGCTGACGAAACCACTACCAATCAGATGTTCAGTATCATCTATGACAAACTGCAAAAGGCTGTGGATCAGCTGGTTCCTAAGGTCGCCGATAAATCTCCCTTGATCGCTCTCATGGAAGAAGTTAACGCTATTGATAGAACCCTCTACACAGAAGAATCCCTCGCTATCTTGGACAAAGCCATTGCCAAGGGCCAGAAGGTTCTGGATAACGCTCATGCTTCTCCCGATGATGTAACTATTGCGATTGAAGACCTGAACAACGCTGTTGCCGCTTTGGAAAAACAGCCTGAGTTCTATGCTACCACCGACAAGGATCGGTATGAAGTCAACGAGACCATTACCGCTACCATCATCACTTCTAAGGATGCCCGTGGTCTGAGTCTGCGCAATGAGAGAGATAAGGCTATCGGCCTGACCAGTATCTCTTCCCGCATCAGCGGCGATAAGAAGATCTGGACTGTTACCTTCTCGGTAGGTTCCAACGGAACACGTGCTTTGAATGTCCTGGCCAACACCTTGACAGACGGATGGGTTGAGACTGGTATTACCGTCAACTTCCAGGTTGGCGATCCTAAACCGGTTGAGCCTGAGGATCCCACTCCTCTCCAGGTTCTCTCCCTCGATTTCGATAAGAGTGTTGTCGGTGTCAATGAAACTGTCCAAGCCACTGTCACCACAACCACTTCGGTCGACGGCATCGTCCTGCGCAACGAGAGAGATAAGGGTATCACCATCAGTAACGTGGAGTACACCGATAATAAGGATGTCCGTACCTGGACATTTGACTTCTCTGTCGGTTCGGCTGGTTTCCGTAACTTGACCGTCAAAGGATACAGCGGCACAAGAACCAATATTGAATCTTGGACTGAAAATGCTGTATCTCAGGCTTTGATCGTTACAAAGTAAATTTTACAACCTTCCTTTCATGTTATAGCAAAAAAGGCCCTAGAGTAAATCCAAATTCGTTTGGAAAGGCTCTGGGGCCTTTTCCTGCCTTTCTTGGCACTTACGACATAGGGAAAAAAGAAACCCTTTTATTTTATCTCCCTTTTGTGCTATAATAATAGTAATTGTATGGAGTCGTCTTTACAGCGGTTTTCTGTCATTTTATCAATTACAAAACGCCTTGATTTTTTGTGTTCCTTTCAGAAGTTTCGCTTTTTGAGGGAGAACCTCCACCTCGGTTTTCAGGAAAGTGTGTTGCAATGATTCGAGCCGTTTCGAAAAGTTTCTTTTCTTTTTGGGCAGTGCTGACAGCTGTCTTATTTTTATGTTCATCTTGCGCCAGATCTACGGATCAAAACAAACAAATAACTTCTGGACTTTCCTCCTCTGTGACATTAAAAATGTATCTCCCTGGAGAGGAAAGCAAATCCTTTTCCAAAGTCCTGGATCAGATCAATGCTATCTTATCCAGCCGGATCGGCGCTACTTTGGATATTTCTTTTATCTCCCCTTCCAAGATGCTTCGGCAATACCCCACCCTTTTTACCAATGGCACTGATTTTGACCTGGTCTATGTCTCATCCGACGCCAATTATATGCAACGTGTAGCCAATCATTATTATCTGGAGATCACACAGGATCTTCTGAAGGACAATGCTCCAGCTTTGCTGGAAACCATTCCTGACCAGTTGTGGGAACAAGTCAAAGCCAACGATAAAGTTTATATGATCCCTTCTTCCTCGGATTATTCCGATCGGATGGTCTTTCTGATCCGAAAGGATCTTCTGGACAAATATGGACTTGATACTCCTACCTCTCTGGATGAGCTGGAACAATATTTAAAATTGGTGGCTTCCAACGAGGAAGGGATGATCCCTTATCAGGTAGGTGAGACAGGCTTAGAGCTTTTACAAGCGGCTTTTCTCCAGCCCAGGGGATTGACCCTAGTAGATCAGAACGCTCTCCTGGCGGCCCAGACTGAAGGATTGGGGGACTCCCTGATTTCCTTGACCGATTATGCCCCTTATCTGGATTATCTGCAGCGCATTTACAGTTGGAAGCAGCTTGGATTAATTCCGAGCAATGCCGCCGCCCGCAGGACAGTCACTTACGATGCCTTCCGGCAAGGTGATTCCGCCCTTTATATCGGCGATCTGGACAGCGCCCTTCTCGCTCAGATGCTGGTGGAACAAGACAATCGTTATCGGCTCAATGAAGCTCCTTGGGAGGCCTCGATCATTGATCTCTCGGCCGACCAGCCCACAGGGGCCTTTCCTCATGCGCCGGCCGGCATTGCGATCCGCAACGGCTCACAGCATGTGGGATTAGCGCTCCAGGTCATTGATCTCCTGCGCAATGACCGGCAGCTCCATGATCTCCTACTGTACGGTATTCAAAATGAGCATTGGGTTGCATCCGGCAATTCTTCTTGGACGGCTGGATCCTCTTTCTCAGATTATCCCACTAATTTATATGCCAAATACGCCTTTGGCTCCAGCCTGGACCGTGAACCAGAATCCCCTCCAGAGGAATACACTTCAATCCGTAACCAGTGGAAAGAAAACGTCGTGCAAAACAGCACGATCAACTGTTTTCGCCCTTATCCAGGCGAACGGTATTCCATTGTTTCCGATATGGAGCTTCTCAACATCAAATATCTCTTTCCCCTTCAACTAGGAGCTTATGATGATCCGAAAGGTTATCTAGACCACTATCGGGAAAAATCTAGAATGGCTGTGGTAGAAACTTATATTCAAGTGGTCAATGATCAGGCTGTGGATTACTGCAAACGCATGGACAATCCTTCCGCTTTTTAGAGGAGACGAAGATATCGTATGTTTAAATTGCTAATTGTGGACGATGAACGGTTGACACGTGAAGGAATTATCAAGCATCTAAATTGGAACAAATTGGGCATCGGGGAGATTGAACAGGCTGAAAACGGTCTCCAGGCTTTGGAAATCTGCCGTGATTTTCAGCCGGATATCATTCTTTCTGACATCCGTATGGCCAAGATGAATGGAATTGAGTTTATTCAAAGTGTTAAGGATCTGGATCCTGATTGCAGCATTATCTTCATGAGCGCCTATACGGACAAAGAGTACTACAAGGCGGCTATCCAGCTCAAGGTAGTCAGCTTTATCGAGAAACCCATTGATCTCTCCGAACTGGAAACCGCTATTAAAAATGCCATTACCACCCGTTTGGAACGCATTAAAATTCACCAGTACTCTAAGACGTTGCAGAAAATGCAGCAGGCCAATGCCGACACAATTAAGGCGCATTTTACCATTCAGTTGACTCGTCCCAACTCTTCTGAACAAATCCAGGAAAGCCTGAAGTATTTGAAGGATTTCATCCCGCTGGACGGCCATTTCTTAACGGTCACTATTGCCCTTCATTCCCCTGAAGCCCTGGTTCCGGATCAACAGGATGCCATGAAACAGATTATTGACAACCAATTGGATTCTCTGTGTCCTCGGTATCATATTGAGTATATCTGGGCTTTTAAGGATATCAATACGATTATCATCCATTTCTTTACGACGTCGGATAACCCTCATTTGATTTCAGAACGCAAAATATCTGAGCTTTGCCGCAAATTATATACCCCTTTAAAAAAGCGGTGCAACGTTTCCATCGGGATCGGAAATGCTGTAAAAAATATCGATAAGGTCTATGAATCCTATACACAGGCCGCCCTGGCGCTTCAAAAGGTTTTTTATTGCGCGACCATCCCCATCACCACTTACCGGCGTTCCCAAGGTTCTATGGTTTATCGGATGGAGGATAGCCTGCTCAAATCGTTTGAAGAAAAACTGCAGAATCGGGATGGCTCCGGGTTGGAACTCATGATCCGCAATCTTACGGCGGATATCCGTAATATGACTGATACCCAAGTCAACGTAGTAAAAAATATTTATTTCCGTCTTCTGTCCCTGATTATGGATCAGACCGATCTGGACGGCATTACATCCCGCAAGTCTGACGACGATCAATTTCTCTGGGATGTGATCTCCCGCATCAATACGTTGAATGACCTGGAGAATTTTGCCTTGGAAAAGCTGGATTCCTTTATCCATCAGTATGAGAACCGCAGTAAGACCAGTTTGACGGTCTCCACCATTCTTCATCAGATCCACCAGCATTATGCTGAACCTACTTTTTCCATCTCCCAGATCAGTCAAAGCGTCGGATTGTCGGTCGCTTATATTTGCGTTTTGTTCCGCCAGGAAACTGGTAAGACCATCAACACCTATATCACAGAGTACCGTATGGAGAAGGCCAAAGCCCTCCTTAAGAAACCAAACCTAAAAAATTCCGATATTGCTGCGATGGTTGGATACAATGATGGCGATTATTTCTCCCGTAACTTTAAGAAAATTACTGGTTACTCGCCTTCCGAGTATAGGGAGAAATTCTGATGAAAAGGATTCGGCGTTTCTTTGTCAACCTAAAGCTACGCAACAAATTGCTTTTGGCCTTTTCCGTTTTTATTATCCTTCCCATCGTCACTTTAACGTTGCTTTCCACCTACCTGACGAAATATATCATTGAAAAAAATGCGATGTTCTCCGCCACCCAATCCTTTAATCAGGTCTCTGATTTTGTGTCTTATCGTATCGACAACATTATCCGCGCAACCAATCTGATTGCAAATGATCAGTTGGTCCATTCGGTGGCTGAACGAGATCCTAATAACTATCCCTTGGAAGAACAATTTGAGAATCTTCAAAAAATCCGCCACTTTCTAACTTCCTATGAGAATGAGATTGATATCGTAACTGTCCGGTTATTTCTAGATGATCAAATGATCCATTCAGATGAAGATGGAGATATTCTGGGATTAGAATCGGCCAAAGATTTTCCGTGGTATCAATCTCTGAGCGGATCTCAAGTAATGCTGTATCCCTCCATGGGATCCGACCGTAATGGCGATCAGACCCTTTCCGCTGTGCGAGCCATTACTTCTTTTGATAACTACCAGGATATAAAAGGATATGTAATGGCGGAATTCCCGGAAAAGATCTTTCGGGATATGATTAGCAAAGCCAATTCTATCGGAGGTAGCCTTACTTATATCTGCAACGATCAGTACGAATTAATCAGCAGCACCGATGACGGAAACCAAGATGAATTTTTTCTTACCCCTTCCCAAATGGAACTTGTTTCTGGATATTCAGACTGGGCTTTCCTCAAAGTGGGAAATGAGGATGTTTTTGCTAAAGTAAAAGCGATTCCTTCAACAAATTGGTCGATTGTAACCATTATTCCTGAATCTGGTATCTTCCGAGATACTCATCTGATCCAAAATACAATGGTGCTTTTCATGCTTTTCCTGATTGGAATCGCTTATTTAGGCGCTGTTTTTGTGACTTTAAGTTTAACAAAGCGGATTGATTTACTGGCCTCTAAAATGAATGCTGCACAACAAGGTAATTTTTCCAAAGCTATTGTCTATTCCAACGCCAAAGATGAAATCGGTATTCTTATTCAAAACTTCAATTATATGATAGACCGTATTCAGACCCTGATGGCGGAAGAAAAAATTGCAAGTCAGCGCCTTCGTTCTGCGGAATTAATGGCACTGCAATCTCAGATAAATCCCCATTTTCTCTACAATACTTTGGATATGATCAATTGGATGTCTTATGAAGAAGACAAAGGCGAGGAAATACGCACTACTTTGCGCTCCCTTTCCCGTTTTTATAAGCTCAGTCTTAACAAAGGACGTACTCTCGTTTCTTTACAGGACGAATTAAAACATGTTTCCCTTTATATACAAATTCAAAATATGCGATTACAAAACTCTGTTCATCTGGATATCCGTGTTCCCGAACATTTACAGCAATGTGGTATTTTAAAAATTACGTTGCAACCTATCGTAGAAAATGCTGTTCTCCATGGTATTATGGAAAAAGACGATCCTCACGGTACGATTAATATCAATGCTAAACTTTCTGGTGAAGACCTTCTTATTACAGTTGCTGATGACGGTGTAGGAATCCCCCCCGATATTTTAGATACGCTTCTGAATGAAGAAGATACTTCTAGACAACATGGTTATGGGCTCACCAATATAAATGAACGTATTATGCTTTACTTTGGTGAGAAATATGGTCTTTCTATTCGTAGTCAATTAGCAAAAGGTACGATCGTCACAATTCGTATTCCCTTTCACAAGTTTCTTGATGAACAATAATAAAAAGAGGAGTCCTCTATTTTATAGAGGACTCCTCTTTTTATTTTAACCTATAACCTATTTACTTTATCAAAAATATAAAGTAAAAACGGAGGCATTCCAATATTGGAATGCCTCCGCATCAGTTTATTAAACGAAATAGGTTTTAGCCTATCGCTGATTAATAAGACTGGTCAGCAACAACCTGCTCCAGATTGTCCTTAGTAGCAACGGTTACGCCGGTATCCTCTTCCTTACTCGAGAGGGTCTCGCCGTTCATCAGCTTAACGATAGCTTCAACGCCCTTCTGGCCCATGACCTTCGGGTTCTGAACCATGGTAGCTTTGATAGCGCCGCTCTCGATCATAGCTTCAACGTCTTTGGAGAAGTCGAAACCAACAACCATAATGGAGTCAGCCTTCTTAGCCTGCTCGACAGCCTGGCCGACACCAACGGTAGCGCCTTCGTTACAGCCATAGATACCAGCCAGATCGCTGTTACCATTCATGTAGTCGTTAGCAGCGGCCAGAGCCTTCTGCTTGTCGCCATCGGAATACACAGGAGACAGAGTTTCCATTTCCGGATACTTGTCTTTGATCTGCTGAATGAAGGACTGCTCACGGATCTGGGTAGTACCAGCACCAGCCTGGGCGTTAACAATACCGATCTTGCCCTTGCTGCCAACCAGCTCAGCCATAGTATCAGCAGCGGTCTGAGCAGCCTTAGCATTGTCGGTGGAATAGAAAGCATCCCAGTTTTCAGTGTCAACACCGGAGTCAACCAGAACAACTTTGATGCCGGCTTCGTGAGCCTTATCAACAACGTTGGACAAAGCGGTCGAATCCAAAGCAGCCAGCATGATGCCGTCTACCTTATCGTTGATGGCGTTCTCAACCAGAGAAGCCTGCTGGGTGGAGTCGATCTTATTGGAAGGAGCATCGAAACGAATGTCAACGTTACCAGCCTTTTCAGCAGCGGCCTTTGCGCCAGCCTGCAGCTTCAGCCAATGCTCATCCAGGGAGTCCATGGTGATGCAGGAAATCTTGATCTGCTCGCCAGAAGCAGCCTTGGAACCGTCTGCAGTAGAAGCAGCGGAAGCGGCGGAAGAAGCTTTGGATTCATCAGCAGCCTTGGAGCTGGAACCCTCGTCACTGCCGCAGGCGGAGAAGCCTACCATGACCATAGCAGCAGCCATGATGAAAGACATGACTTTAATGGACTTTTTCATGCTTAAGTACCTCCTAAATTGTGTGTGTTTATTCTTTTACCGCCGTATGCGGCAAATAGCAAAAGTAATAGGATGAAAGCTTTGTGCATCTTAAAAAGACGCTAATCACTTTCTGCTGCGCAGCTTATCCCACAGGACTGCTGCGATGATGACAATACCGATAACAACCTTCTGCAGGAAGGAAGAAATACCAGCCAAGTTCAAGCCGTTGCTCAAGGTCATGAAGACGAAGGCACCGACGATAGTACCGGCGATGAAACCTTCACCGCCCATGGTGCTGGCGCCGCCGATAACGGAAGATGCAACTGCATTCAGCTCGTAGCTGTCACCAGCTGAAGGGGGAGCAGAGGAAATCTTGGCGGCCATAATGATACCAGCCAGAGCCGAGAGGAAACCACTGATGGCGTATACTCGGATGATGGCAGCATTAACGTTGATACCGGAAAGACGGGTAGCATCATAGTTGCTGCCCACTGCATAGGTGTAGCGGCCAGACTTGGTCTTTGCCAAGATAATACCAAAGACCACAGCGCAAACAGCCATGATGTAAACGGAAATCGGGATGCCCAGCCAGGAATCAGTGCCGATGAAGCTGAAGCTCTTGGGCAAACCTGTGACAGGAATACCATTGGTGATGGTCAAGGCCAAACCACGGATTGCCATCATGGTACCCAAGGTAGCAATGAAGGGAGGCAGTTTACCATAAACGACCAACACACCATTGATGATACCGACAACGGTACCAGCAAGCAAGCCAATCAAGATACCAACGATAACAGGCATACCTGCGACGATGGCTTGGCAGCAAAGAACACCGCCGATAGCGATATTAGAACCGATGGACAAGTCGATACCGCCGGTGATCAGAACGTAAGTCTGACCGATGGAAATGATAGCAACAGGTGCTACCTGGTTACAAACATTCAAAATGTTGGAAATGCTAATAAAGTTAGGATTCAGAATTGTAAATGCAATACAGATTACGACAAATGCAGCAATCGTCGTAAGCAACTGCTTTACAATGGGGCTTAAACCGGAACGTTTCTTCAGAGGGCTGTTCTCCTCCGAAGCAGCGGTGTTTACACCTTTACTCATGGGGCGTCCTTCCTCCGTTCTATTAATCAACTGGTTTCACAGTGTCGGAAACCTTTGTGGAACTAGCGTACTTCATAATTTCTTCTTGATCGGTGTCTTCTTTTCTCAAGTCTGCAGTCAAAACGCCTTCGCTCATGACCAAGACGCGGTCTGCCATGCCCAAAACTTCGGGCAATTCGGAAGATACAAAGATAACACCAATTCCCTGTTTCTTCAATTCATTCATCAGGTTGTAGATTTCAACCTTAGCGCCGACGTCGATACCACGAGTCGGTTCATCGAAGATAACGACCTGGGCATCCCGCACAAGCCACTTACCAACAACGATCTTCTGCTGGTTACCGCCGCTCAGGTTAATAACCTTCTGCTGGATGGTCGGAGTCTTAATTCTCAGGCTCTTAACCATGTCTTCAGTAACTTTGCGTTCTTTAGCATCCTGCAACAGGACACCTTTGTTGACAACCGGCAAATTGGGCAGGGTCATATTTTCTTTTACCGTCATTTTCAGGCACAGGCCGTCTTTTTTACGGTCTTCCGGCGCCATAACGATACCAGCCTCGATAGCATCTCGAGGAGAATGAACCTTTACTTCCTTGCCATTGACAAAGATTTGACCCGTTTTCTTTTCCGCGCCAAAGATAGCTCTCATCAGCTCTGTACGTCCGGCGCCCATCAGGCCTGCAAAGCCGATGATCTCTCCGCGATAAGCTGTAAAGGAAACATCTTTAACAGGAACGTCTTGTTCGGAGCAAATGTGCTTAACCTTCAAGACTTCGTCGCCCTTTTTACATTCCACATGCGGGAATTTCTCTTCCAGAGAACGGCCTACCATCTTACCAATGATTTCTTCCAGGTTAGTATCCTTGAAGTTCATGGTTGTGATATACTGACCATCACGCATAATGGTGATACGGTCAGTGATATACTGCAGTTCTTCCAGTCGATGGGATATGTAGATGATACCGTGCCCCTGGGACTTCAACAGATTGATAATACGGAATAATTCTTCAATTTCCTTGTCTGTCAAAGCCGAAGTCGGCTCATCCATAATGATAACTTTTGCATCAGTAGCCAAAACCTTTGCGATTTCGACCATCTGCTGCTTGGACACCGGCAAATGACCTACCACTGTATCCGGATCCAAATCCAGATCCAGACGTTTTAATACGTCACGCGCCGTTTGTTTGATGACCCTTGTCGAGAGCAAACCTCCATGACTGGGCTCACGGCCCAAAGAGATATTCTCTGCAACGGTCAAATGCCTACATAGGTTGAGTTCCTGATGGACTATGCCAATACCTGCTAGCTGAGCGTCCTTCGGTTTGGAAAACTCAACTTCTTTCCCGCCAACGAAAAGTTGTCCCTCATCCTTGATGTAAACACCAGAAAGAATCTTCATCAGTGTGGACTTACCAGCACCATTTTCACCAAGAAGGGCATGCACTTCACCGGCACGGATGTCGAAGCTGACGTTATCCAACGCCTTTACGCCAGGGAAAGACTTGGAGACATTTCTAAGCTCCGCCAGAACTTCACCCATTCAATCACCACCATTCTTACCTCGTTGTATTATAATGATATCACATTTTGTTCACATAATAACTCGTAATTTTTTTTGATATCCTGTACTTTTTTTAAGTCAAAAGGGCATATTCGACTAAAAACTGGAAAATAAGACGTCATACCCCATCTGCTCAAACTTCCCAAATGCACTCCGTCGCATCTTCTTTGTACCCTTTATCGCCAGTACAAAACCAATCCCCAGAATCTATTTCTTCTATAAAACAGCGTTTTTCCTATCCTGCATTTCGTCCATTTTTCGTCGGCTTTCGAAGTGATTCGATTATTTTCCATCACCTCATCCAAAAAATGGCGAAATCTGAAACGCAAAACACTGCTTTCTCACAAAAAGACGATGGTTGGATTGTACACGCTTGAGCGCTATTTGTCAACAGGCAAAAATAACTACCAGCTATTATCGTCAACAACTCACTTAAATGGCTAAGGTCTCCAGCCCACTACCGGATGGCCTCCAGCCGATTGTACAGGCGCTCGGTATATTCTGGAATCGCCCCATGGCTTGATGCCACAAAATCGCTCAGAATATTTCCTTTGCGCGCCGCTTTGAACACTTCGTCCCCATTCAAATAAGCGCTGATAAAACCTGCGCTGAAGGAGTCGCCTGCGCCCACTGTATCCACTGCCTTGGACACGCATTCATTGATATCCTCATGACGGTCTCTGGTGTAAACTGTGCATCCATCCTTGCCCTTTGTCACCAGAATAATCTGAATGCCATAATCATCAAACAATGACTGGATCAGCGGGATTTCGTCCGGGCATCCGTACAACTTGTCCCCTACCAGCTTGACCTCATCGTCGTTCAGCTTGACAATGGTTGCGTGTGCAAAGGAATTTTTTAGTACCTCAGCATCGCAAAAATTGAAACGGATATTGACATCCAAAAACACATGAGGGAAACTACATTCCTCCAGAATACGCTCTACCGAACGGCGGGCCACTGGATTGCGTTGGATCAAAGTGCCAAAATAAAAAAGATCAATGCCCTGACCCCTGATTTTCTCAATCACACTGTCATCCACATCAATGTACTGATACGCCACATTATCCGGGAACTCGTATACCGGCACCTTGTTCTCATCCAGGGAGACGATGGCCGTGCCCGTCGGACGCTGTTCATCAATCTGCAAAAAATCGGCATGGACACCGATTTCCCCCACCTTTTGGAGGGTATCCCGACCCAGGTCATCTTTGCCTACGCGGGAAAGCATCCAGGTATTGCAGCCCATTTTGGCCGCATGACCGGCTAGATTAAAGGGAGCTCCTCCGATATAGGGTTTTCCATCGATGATGTCCCACAAAAGCTCACCGTAACATAACGCTTTTCCTGCCAAATTACAACACCTCCAAAAGCCTTTGTATTTTATTGACAGTTCAATTATACACAATCTTGGCGGGTTTGTCACTACTATTTTACACTATTTCACACATAAAAATAAATAACATTCGTTTATTATTGCTGTTTTTACAGTTTATTCTATTTCTTCCCGCTTTTTGGTAGATGATCTAAAATCAGCCTCTAGATGTTGTTTTTCTCCAAAAGACGGATGGGCACCGGCTTTGTCACTTTTAAGCCGTCCGGTTCGACATGGCATTCATAGGCCAGTATTTTTACCCCTTGTTCAGACGCTTCCCGTAATGTCTGCGCAAAGGCGGGATGCATGTCGGCATTCGGGGTAAAGTATTGTGCGCCCTCCATCTGGACGATAAAAACTACATAAGCCATACCGCCTGACTGATTGATCTCCATCAAGGTGTGAAGATGCTTGACCCCTCGTTCGGTCGGTGCGTCTGGGAAACGTACCACTCTGTTTTCCTCCAGCGTGACCCCTTTTACCTCCATATAAGCGCTTCTTTTTCCGCATTCTACCAAGAAGTCCAGGCGGGAATGTCCCCACGTCACCTCCCGATGGATCGTATCGGCCACCCCAAGCTCCGGAATATACAGTCCATCGGCCAATGCTTCATCCCACACTTGATTGGGGGCCTGGCTGTCCATATTGATGAGAAGCTCCCCTTTCTGTACGGCGATGAGAGAAAATGGGGTCTTCCGAGAGGGATTGTGATGCTGCTGCAAAAAGACGGCCGCGCCGGGAACCAACAGCTCCCGACAGCGGCCGGTATTTTTCACATGTGCCACTGTGACTTTTCCTTCCACCTCCACCTGGGCCACAAACCGATTGGGCCTGGACAGAAAGGTGGCTTTGATTACATCCGGGTATCTCATCCGCTCAGATGGCCTCCCGCAGGCTATGGACCAATTCCCCTACCGCCTTGACCTTCTCGTCAGGGGTATCGTGAATCCCTATCTGATTGACGATGGCGCTGCCCACGATCAGCCCGTCGCAATACTGCTTGACAAGACTGGCCTGCTCCGGGGTGGAAATTCCAAATCCCAGGCATTTGGGCAGATGGCAGATGCGGTCGATGGGCTCAAAATATCGTTCCAGATTGGTTGTGATGTGTTCCCGCATGCCGGTAACCCCCATCGAGGATACACAGTACACAAATCCCTTGGCGTTCTTGGTGACCATCTGGAGCCGTTCCTCCGATGTAGGGGCCACCATGCTGATATGATACACCCCTGTTTTCTCCGCATAGGGGGCGATTTCATCGCTTTCCTCAATGGGTAAATCGGGGATGATGACGGCGTCAATGCCCACCTCTTTGCACTGATCGAAGAATTTTTCCACTCCAAAGCTGAGGACGCTGTTGTAATACAGCAGGTAGATCAGTGGAATCTGCGTCTCTTTGCGCAGCTCCTTGACCATATCCATGATGCTTTCCAGACAGATGTCATGTTCCAGGGCGCGGATGTTGGCCTTTTGGATGACGATGCCTTCGGCCATGGGATCGGTAAAGGGAACGCCTAATTCCACCATATCGGCGCCGTTTTTCTCCATCTCCAGGATCAGACGTTTTGTGGTGTCCAGATCCGGATCTCCCGCCGCTACAAAGGTAATAAACGCCTTTTTCTTTTGCTCCTTGAGCCTCTGAAATGTGCAATCAATTCGGTTCATTGCGATTCTCCTCTCACAATTCGTATAAATTCCTTTATCTTTTCCGGATCCTTGTATCCATCGGTTTCCACACCGCTGCTGACGTCCACCCCATAGGGACGTACAAGCTGTACCGCCTGCGCCACGTTTTCCGGCATGAGTCCCCCGGCCAGCATGATCTTTTGGGATAGGATGCCTTCCAGCAGCGACCAGTCGAATGTTTGACCGCATCCTCCCTGTTGGCTTGGATGATAAGCGTCCAGCAGATACCGGTCGGCACAGCCTTCCATTACCTCTCTCAGGGATTCCTTATCCTTTACCCGGACGGCCTTCCACACTTCCCGCCCCGTTAGACGCTTGATCTCTTCTTGGTAAGCGCTATCCTCATTGCCGTGGAGTTGGATGACCTTGAGGCCACACATGGCTGCGATAAAGGCCACCCGTTGCGGCACCTCATTGACAAACACACCCACCGGGAGTATCCCCTCCGCTAAACCGCGCACTAAATTCTTTGCCGTTTCAGGGGAAACATGCCGCCGACTGGGGGCAAATACAAAGCCAACGTAATCCGGCGCAAATCGGTTGACGGCCTGGATATCCTCTGGACGGGTCAATCCGCACACCTTGATCGAAATCAATGGATCTCCCCCCGCAACATTTGCACCGCTTTTGGAATATCGTCCGACCGCATAAAGGTCTCCCCCACTAAGATGGCATCGGCGCCCATGGATCGCAAAAGTCGTACATCCTGAGCCGTTCCGATGCCGCTTTCCGCTACAATGCACCGCTCTTTGGGAATGTGAGGGATCAGGCTTTCACAGGTGCGAAGAGTTACCTCAAAGGTGCGTAAATTGCGGTTGTTGATTCCCACCACCGGGGCCTCGGTATCCAGCACACGTTCCAGCTCCTCTTTGTCGTGAACCTCCACCAGACAGGAAAGCCCCAAGCTGTCCGCCACATGCTGGAACTGAACAAGCTGTCTTTGATCCAAAATAGCGGCGATCAGCAGGATTGCATCGGCCCCCAGGAGATAAGCCTCGTAAATCTGATATTCGGATATGATAAAATCCTTGCGCAGCAGCGGGATGGGGGAAATCGCACGGATGGACTGCAAATAAGCATCATTTCCCTGGAAATAGTCCTCTTCGGTGAGGATCGACATGGCTTGAACGTCGGATCTTAAATAACTATTTGCAATATCAGTTGGATTAAATACAGATCGGATTACGCCTTTGGAAGGGGACGCCTTTTTGACTTCGGCAATGATAGACATTTTCTCCGCAAGCTTCAAGCTGCCTGCGAAATCCAAGGGCATCCTCGGGCGATCCTCCGCCTGTCTCTGCAGTTGGAGAAGCGGGATCCTCTCCATTCTCTCATGCAGGCGGACTTCTTTTTTCGCAACAATGTCATCCAAAATCATCCCGGTCCCTCCTTTATCCAATGCTGTTGCTCATTTCGATCACCTGCTCTAATTTCTTCAGAGCAGCGCCGGAATCGATGGCCTCCCTCGCCATCTCGATGCCTTGGGCAATGGTATCGGCCCTGCGTCCGGCATAAATGGATGCGCCGGCATTGAGCAGTACGGTATCCCGTTTGGGCCCCTTGGCTCCTCCTAAGATATCCCGGGTAATCTGGGCGTTTTCCACCGCTGTGCCGCCTCGGATATCCTCTACAGAAGCCCGTTCAAAGCCAAAGTGTTCCGGCGGCAGTACATAATCCATCACCAAGCCGTCCTTGATCTCGGACACCTGGTTAGCGCCTACCGTGGCAAATTCATCGATGCCTTCACAGTTCATGACAAATCCCCGTTCCACACCCATATTCATCATGGCGTGGGCCAGAGGATTGGTGAGAGCTTTATCAAAAACACCGATTACCTGGGTCTTTGCGTCCGACGGATTGGAAATCGGACCAAGGATATTAAAAATAGTACGGATCCCCAATTCACTGCGCACCAGTGCGGCGTGCTTCATGGATTTGTGGAAGGTTTTTGCAAACATAAACCCTAAGCCGATGGCTTCCACGCATTGTTCGACCTGCTCCGGCTCCAGCATGACGTTGACTCCCAACGCTTCCAGCAGGTCCACGCTGCCGCTGCGGCTCGAAATGGCACGGTTGCCGTGTTTAGCCACCGGCACGCCTGCTGCCGCCACGACAAAGGCTGAGGTCGTGGAGATATTAAAGGTATTGATGCCGTCTCCACCGGTGCCGACCAGATCGATGTATCCCGAAACAGTGGGATGAATGTGGGCGGCCTTGTGCTTCATGGTCAAGGCACAGCCGGTGATTTCGTCAATGGTTTCCCCTTTCATGCGGAGACTCGTCAGAAATGCGCTGATTTGGGCATAGGTTGCACCGTTGTCCAGCACCATATCCATGGCCTGCATGGCTTCCTCTTTTGTCAGGTCTTGCTTTACCACCAGTTTCTGAATTGCGGATTTGATCATTGTCATTACCTCCCAAAAATTCCGTTGACATCATGTCTTGTCATCGGGGATGGGGATTTTGAAGCAAAATAAAAACAGCTTGCCCTTATCAAAAGGACAAGCTGCATTAATAGCCTGCGGTACCACCTTTATTGGTATCCAAAATACCCACTTTGCAGGTGCAATCACACCCTCACCCTTGTAACGTAGGAGAAACGTCGGGATCTACTGACCATCTATATATCTTAAGATAGCGTTCGCCCCGCCCTCATCAGCCCAACGGCAACTGCACAGCTCCAATACCGGTCTTCCACCATCGCCGGCTCTCTGCCATCAGATTACTGCACTGCCAATCTGAATCAACGGTTTTGAATATGGTAGTAGTGTACCACACTCTCTACTATTTTTCAAGGGGTCATTCCATATTTTCTACCGAAAAATCAATCAAAGCTTTTTCTTATTTTTCCTCTCAGGTCAGGCGTCAAGAAAAGGCCCCCGGTTTCAAACCAGAGGGCCCTTCCTGCTTATGAATTAGGCGTTTAACCTATCTCATTTTGTAATGCTGATCTGCATGGTCATGCCGTTGTCCACACTCTTATTGGTGTAAGGATCAACGCTGACTACGCTGAAGATACGGTTGTTGCCAGTGCTTCCGACGGACAGTGTCACATTCCAAGTCTTGACACCGTCGCCAACGGTAACTTCCTTGCTCAACAGAGTAATAGCATTGCCGCGTTCGTTGAGAATACGGATATTCTCTACGTCCTCGGTAGTGGTAATGGTAACATCAAACACTTCGTTAACCTTAGCGGAAGCAGCGTTCTCAACGCCCAGTACCATACCATTGTATTCCGGATTCTTAATGGTCATGCTGACCGTTACGCCGGAATCCTCATAAGCGGAACCCATGGTGCGGCTGTAAAGGTTCAAGATACGGTCTTCACCAGCAGTACCAACCGAGAACTTAATGGTCCAAGTCTTGGTTCCATCGCCGTTATTCACCGATTTGAGCCAAGTTCTGCCGATCCACTTGTCATTTTCGTTCTTCATGCTGACGTCGGTAACAGTATCCTTTGTCACAACTGTCATCGTGATTTCTTCGTTGACGCCATAGGAAGCAGGATCACGGTCGAGTTTCGCGGAGATGATATCACCGGTCGGCTCGGGCTCAGCCTCAACCAAGTTCTCGATGGCGGTGTTGATGCTCTCAGTCGCCTCTACGTACATGGTGTTGGTAGCTTCCGGATTGTTCTGAACAGCTTTTGCATTCTTCAAAGCTTCGGTCAAAGCTGCAAACGAATCTTCAGTATAATCCTCAGCCTTCAGAGCTTCGGCGGCTTTCACTGCGGCTTCCAAAGCGGCAATGCTCTCTTCGGTAGGAGCATCCGGATCTTCGGCCTCAGTGAACTGGAAGTAGTCGACGTTAGCGACATGCTTACCAGTGCTCTGCATGATAACGTAAACATCATGCTGGCCGGTAACCTTTCTGGTCAGATCGGCAGTGGCAATCATGTAGTTCTTCCAAGCGCCTGCCGAGGGAGGGGTCTGGATATCAGCGATCAGTTCGCCGTCCACAGAGTCCAGACGGACTTCCATATGGGCGTTCGGGCAGTCGGCAATAACGCCGGCGTAGTTGACGGAAACCTTCTCAGCCCCAATATTGCCGAAGTCAACGTACTTATAAGCGACATATGCGCCGGGAGCGGTGCCGCCGATGTTGCCCACAGTACCGATGTTGGTGCCTTCTGTGGTTTCGCCCTTGATGCCGGAGGAAGCATTGTCAAACGACTCAGCCTCGATCTTCGCATAGGCATCGCGGATTTCCTTCAGATTGCTGATAGCAGTCTGGATGGCCTTAATAGCGGAGACATAATCATCCTGGACGGATTCCGGATTGTTCAGTACTTCTTCGCCAGCTTTGACAGCATCCATCAGGGCCTCATAGGTGGCGGTGGCATATTGAGAACCATCCATGGCCTTGACCTGAGCAATCAGGGATTCCAGGGATTCCTTATCCATGGACTTGGATTCAACGCCCATCAGTTCGATTTCGCCCAGGTTCATAGCATTGGCCCCGGTGAAATCAATCTTGATGTAAGTGTACTTCGCACTCTTTTCTTCATCAACTGCGAAGGGACGAGTGTAGTTCTCCCACTGGAAGGTCTGGTTGGATCTGGAGTCGATCTCAGTCCATTCCTTGCCGTCGTTGGAACCGTAAACAGTCCAGGAAGTGGGAGCTGCATCGGTAGCTTTACAGGTGATGGTGTACATGTCGATGAACTTGCCGTTGCCGTCACCGAAGAAGTAGGTCACGGAACCGGTGTTGCCTGCAAAAGCAGTGGCATTGTTGGAATTGTTGTCAAGCAGGTTGGCCGCTTTTGCGCCCTCTGCCAGGCCTTCCACATAGATGCCGGGGGTGACGCCGGTCAGCTGGTTGGCAATCTCTGCTACAGCAGCTGTCTCGGAGGTCAAATCCTTCATCGGCTCTGCGACCTCGTCACCAGTGGTGATGGAGGGAGGTACGGAATCTTCAGCAGTACCCCAGTCGGACGGGGTGTTGCCCATAACGAAGTCGAGAGTGATCTCGCCGTCGCCATCTTTGTCGCCATTGACCAAGTCAACTTGATCAAAATAGGTCTTGTTGTAGTCTTCGCCTTCCACCTTCAGGCTCTGGACATAGACATTCTCTCTGCTGTTGTTTTCAGCATTGATGACCAGGTCTTTGCCATTCTCCAGATGGACGGTAGCTTTCTCAAACAACGGGGAACCAATGGCGAATTCACCGCTGCCCATGTTGACCGGATACAGGCCCAGGCTGGACAGGATGTACCAAGCAGACATTTCACCATTGTCTTCGTCGCCGCAGTAGCCCTGGCCGATGGTGTAACCACTATACAGACGATCCATGATCTCACGGACCTTCTCCTGGGTCTTATAGGGCTGGCCGGCATAGTTATACATATAGGGGATGTGGTGGGACGGCTGGTTGCTGTGGCCATACTGACCCATTCTTACCTGACGAGCTTCACGCATCTCATGGATCTCGCCGCCGTAACCGCCGGGGATATACGTGGTATCTTCGTTGAAGAACTCATCCAGCTTCTCAGCCAGGCCTTCGCGGCCGCCGTACAGGTTAGCCAGACCCTGGCCATCCTGGACTACATGGAATGCCATGTTCCAAGCATTGGTCTCAGTGTATTGGCCGCCCCAAGATTTGGGATCAAAGCTGTCGTCGCTGGTCTGCCAAGTGCCGTTGTAGTTCTTGCCCTTGAACCAGCCATCGCCGTCGCCATTGTCATTGTACTTGAAGTAGTTGACATAGTTGGTGGCGCGGTTTGTGAAGTAGATGTACTCATCGTTGAGTTTCTGGTACTCTTCACTGTCTTTGTCTTCTATCTTGTCCATCATAGCCTTCGCCATGTTGGCGATACCGGCATCGTTGATGAAGCCTTCCAGGCCCCAGGACATACCTTCACCGTTATTGGCGCCGGTGTAGCCGTAGAAAATGGACTGGTTGATATTCTGACGTCCGTTCTGAGATTTGCTGCTGACGGCTGAACCGTTGCGCAGAGCCGAATCATAGGCGGTCTCATAGTCGAACTCTTGGCCGCGCAGCAAGGCGTCGCCAAAGATAACGTCGGAGCTGGTACCAACCATGGAGTTGACGCCTGCCGGAGCAATCCAGCGCGGCAACCAGCCTTCATCGTTGTAATGCTGCACCAAACCGTTGAGCAGTTCGGTGTTCATGCTCGGGGTCAGCAAAGCGTAGGCTGCCCATGTGGTACGGTAGGTATCCCAGAAACCGTTGTTGTAATAGAAAGTTCCGTCCACAACGCCTTTGTCATTGTAGGGGCTTCTATACTGATAGTCCGGCTCCTCATTGGTGCCCACGTTTTCACTGAGCAGGTTGGGGTAGGCAAACAAACGGTACATATTGGAGTAAAGGGTGGTCAGCTGATTCTCTGTTGCGCCCTCTACATCAATGATATCCAGCTTGTCATCCCACTGGGACTGAGCCATTTCTTTGATATCATCAAAGGTATCTTCCTTAGCGATTTCCAGATCCATATTGTGTTTGGCCTGGTCAGCGCTGATAAAGGAAGTGGCCACTTTCAAAGTGACCTCATTGGTGCCGTCGGCGAAGGATACAACGCCCTGGCCGCTCTTAGCATTGGTAATCTTGTCCAATTCGGGAGCCACACTGAATTCACCGTAGACATACATCGTGCCCATACCATTGCTGTTTTCTTTAACGGCGGCGGTAAAGGTTTTTCCGTCTTCCGAGAATGTCAGTTCAGCGTCACGGGTCACGCAATCCAAAATGACATTGCGGTTGGCAACATCTTCATCAAAGGTGAAGCGCATCATAGCCGCATGGTTGGTGGGAGCCAATTCCATGGTGGCACCGGATGCTGCCGAGCCTTCGTCGAAGGATACCTTATAGTAATGGGCTTTTGCTTCTTCATTATCATGGGAGAAGGAAGAAGCTCTCTCATCGACGCCTACAGAATTGCTGCTGGAAGCATCGATGGATGTGTTGACCATGAAGGTATAGTTGCCGCGGTCACCGATCCAGTGGCTGGCCACGTGGCTGACGGAAATGTGCTTAAAGGTGTTGCCGGGCTGATAGGTGTACATCGAAGCCTGTCCACTATTGGTAGTGGGAGCCCAGAAGTTAAATGCATGAGGAACCGTTACAAGTGCGCCGTTCAGGCCGCGGGAGAAGGATCCCGAAGACTGGGTACCGCGCAGAATGCTGACATAATCGGATTTACGCTCGTGCTCCACAGGAGCTACATCTTCGATTTCAATGTCGTCAAACAGGGCTTCAAAGGTGGCGTTGGCCGGAACCTCTTCCCCCTCTTCGTTGGTGGTAGTGGTGGCATTCGAAGCCTTATCGTAATTGATGAGGATCTTCTTAATGGTCTTGCCGGCTGCCACTTCGCCGATGTTGGAATACACATGGTTCCACTGACGCATAAGCAGGAACTTGGAATCACCTTGGGATTGAGCGTCCATCTTGTTGCCGTACTGGTCAACAGCAGCCAGATCGCTCAGGTAAGTACCGTCTTCAAACTGGACGTCCACTGCTACGTAAGTGCTGGTGTACTCATAATCGTAGTCACCGTCAAACTGCGGGAACACTTTATAAGAGAGCTGGGTATTGGCCGAAACCGGGATATCCAGATCATCGTACACGACATTGTGGCTGTAAGCTCTGCCGGAACCCTCGTGGGTACCGCTGACAGTATAGGTCTTGGAGCCGGTGAAACCTTTGCCGGTGGTGCTGTTCCAAGTGGAACCGGGGCCGCCCAGCACTTCTGCACCCATACCGAGAGATGCTGCTACATCGTCATCGGGATCATTGGTTCCGAAGGTGATGTCGCCGATCTGGGTCATATTACCGCTGCCATTGGCTTCAACGGTCACACGATAGTAAGTATATGCAGTCTCGTTTTCAATCTCATAAGTGTTGCGGGTATAGCGGTCTGCAAAAGTCACATTCTCCTGCTTGTCCAGCTGAACCCAGTCCGAACCATTTGTCGAACCATACAGCGTCCAGCTCTTCGGATCGCGTTCCGGAGCGTCGTTGGCCGAAGTGATAGAGTAAACGCGGATGGTAGTAGGCTCCTTCATCTCAAAATCGATATTGAAGGGACGATTCGATGTGGTCAGGTATTTACTGCCGGCATTGTCATCCAGCAGGTTGTCTGCGATCTCATGATCATTGTAGGCCGCAGGGGCAGTGACGGACTTTGCTTTCTGTCTGCCTACCAGTCCTTCGCCAGCACCCTTTTTGCTGACGTTCTCTGTCATAGCCTCTCCCTCAGCCGAATACTCAACAGTATTCTCAAGAGGGCTGGCATCGTTCTCTTCAAACGAAGAAGAGAATGTCCCGCCTACCCCAGGCTCCCGTGCTGCCGCCGGAAGTGCAACAGCAGCTGTGGACAGTGCCATCGTGGTGCTCAGCACCACAGCTAAAATTCTTTTTAGCTTCATTGCGTTACCTCCTACTACAAAAAATTTTCCTTCCCGATTCTTTTGTACATCCTTTTCCAAAAACGAACCTTTTCTTCTCTCTTTTCCTGTTAAAAACAGGCACTATGGAAAAACCATTTTTTACAGAAGATGAATTGCATTCGTTCCACCAAAAGCACAAAAGATATCGAAGGCTACATTCATCATAACAAAAACAGGCGTAAAATGTCCTGTACTTTTTTTAAATTTACCGTAATATTTTTAGATTCACTTACCATCTCTTCCGTTAATTTTCATAGCAATTCAAAAACTACACAAGACATGTTTTGATAAATTATACAAGATAGATAGTATTCTTTCACAAACCGCTTCTTTAAACAAATTTATTAAGTGTAAAAACATTCTATCTTTTTACACTTAATAAATTTTTCCATGATAAAGCCACCACGTTTTTGATGCAAGTGGTCACTTACTTGAAAACAAAACTGATTTGATTGAAATTCGGCATTCCTATACTGTTGTATCTATAGCACAATAGCACACGGTAGGCTTCTCGTATCTTTTTTGTCGAAATTCCTTGCATCCTGGAGGCAATGGTGATATAATACTGAAGATTTAACCATTTGGCGTTTTGCGGCGCTGGATAGGTAGTTGTTTGGGTTCATTTCATTGTGTCAAAAAAGAAAGGTGGAGGCGTTTTGAAGGGTTATCTTTTACTGGAAGATGGACACCTTTTTACCGGTCAGAGCATCGGTTCCCAAAGGGAGGTTATTTGCGAAATCGTATTTAATACCTCCATGACTGGATATGTCGAACTGCTGACAGATCCTTCTTATGCCGGACAAGGCGTCGTTATGACTTATCCCCTCATCGGCAACTACGGTGTTTGCTTTGAGGATCAGGAGTCAAGACGGCCCTGGGTTTCGGCTTTTCTTATGCGCGAATTATCCCGCATCCCTAGTAATTTCCGTTCCCAGGGGAGCTTGGGGGATTATCTGAAAGAAGCCGATATCCCCGGCCTGCAGGGCATCGATACCCGGGCATTGACCAAATTGCTGCGGGACAAGGGCACAATGAACGGGCTGCTCACCACAGATGAAAACTTCAACCGGGAGGAAGCCCTGGAACGCATCGCCGCTTATAAGCATCAGGGGCTGGTACAGCGCACCTCCTGCAAAGCGGTGGAGCATTACGGTGAGGGCGGCTCTAAAAAGGTGGCGCTGCTGGATCTTGGCGGCAAGAGCAGCATCGTCCAGTGCCTGGTGCGGCGCGGCTGCAAGGTGACGGTATATCCTTGCGATACCCCGGCTGAGGCTATTTTAGCGGACAAGCCCGATGGTATTATGCTGTCCAACGGCCCTGGCGACCCCAAGGCCTGCGGCCCCATCATCGACGAAGTGGGCAAACTCGTCCGCTCCGGGATCCCGCTGTTTGCCATCTGCCTGGGCCATCAGCTGGTGGCGTTGGCCTCCGGCGGCAGCACCCATAAACTGCCCTACGGCCATCGGGGTTCCAACCACCCTGTGCGCGATACTTCTACCGGCCGTACTTACATCTCGGCTCAGAATCACGGCTATGTGGTGGACAACGACAGGCTGCCTCAAGGCGTCCATGTGGCATTTGAAAATGTAAACGACGGCACGGTGGAAGGCTTGGAGTTTGACTCTCTGCCGGTTTATACCGTCCAGTTCCATCCCGAGGCCTCCGCCGGCCCGCACGATACACAGTTCCTTTTCGACCGCTTTACTGCTCAAATGGGAGGTGGCAAGAATGCCTAAGAATCCGGATATCCATCGCGTTGTGGTTTTGGGCTCCGGCCCCATCATCATCGGCCAGGCGGCCGAGTTTGACTACGCAGGCACTCAGGCCTGCCGCGCCCTTCAGGAAGAGGGCATCGAAGTCATCCTGATTAACTCCAATCCCGCCACCATCATGACCGACAAGGACATTGCCGATAAGGTTTATATCGAACCCCTCAATGCCGAGACCGTCCGCAAGGTCATTGAGAAGGAAAAACCCGATTCTATCCTGCCCACCCTGGGCGGCCAGAACGCTTTGAATCTGGCCATGGAGCTGAAGGAATCCGGGTTCCTGGATGAACATCATGTCCGCATGCTGGGCACTTCGGCCGAAGCCATCCGCAATGCCGAGGACCGTCAAGCCTTTAAGGATACGCTGGACCGCATCGGCGAGCCCTACGCCACCTCTAAGGTGGTAAATACGGTGGAGGACGCCGTGGAGTTTACCGAATCCATCGGTTATCCGGTGGTCATCCGTCCGGCCTATACCCTGGGCGGCACCGGCGGCGGCATCGCTTACAACCAGGAGGAACTCAGGGCCATCACCCACAATGGCCTGCGTCTCAGCCGCGTCACCGAGGTGCTGGTGGAACGGTACATCGGCGGCTGGAAAGAGATCGAATATGAGGTCATGCGGGACAGCAAGGGCAATGCCGTCACTATTTGTAATATGGAAAACATCGACCCGGTAGGCGTCCACACCGGCGACTCTGTGGTAGTAGCCCCCTGTCAGACCCTGGGCGACAAGGAACATCAGATGCTTCGCACCGCCGCCCTCAACATCATCAGCGAGCTGAAGATCGAAGGCGGATGCAACGTCCAGTTTGCCCTGCATCCCACCTCCTTTGAATACGTGGTCATCGAAGTCAATCCCCGCGTCAGCCGTTCCTCGGCCCTGGCTTCCAAGGCCACCGGTTATCCCATCGCCAAGGTGGCTTCCAAGGTAGCTCTGGGCTTTGGCCTGGATGAGATCAAAAATGCCATCACAGGCAAAACCTACGCCAGTTTTGAACCCACCCTCGACTACTGCGTGGTCAAGTTCCCCAAGTGGCCCTTTGACAAGTTCGTCACCGCCAAACGCACCTTGGGCACCCAGATGAAGGCCACCGGCGAAGTCATGAGCATCTCCCCCTCCTTTGAGGGCGCATTGATGAAGTCCATCCGCTCGCTGGAACAGAACTGCACCAGCCTGATGCTGCCCATGCTGTCCGGCCTCAGCGACGAGGACATTAAAAAACGCCTTCACAACATCGACGACCGCCGTCTGTTTGTCATTGCCGAGGCCATCCGGCGCGGCGTCGAGCTCCAGGAAATCAACGACATCACGAAGATCGACATGTGGTTCCTGGACCGCATTCAGGCTCTGGTGGAGATGGAAGATCTCCTGCGCAAACGCGGTACTGATCCGGAGATTCTCAGCAAAGCCAAATACATGGGCTTTATCGATGCCGATATCGCCAAACTGGCCGGCGTCACCCCCGCCCAGATCAAGCGCATCCGCATGGAAAACGGCATTGTAGCTGCCTATAAAATGGTGGATACCTGCGCCGCTGAATTTGAAGCCGCCACCCCTTACTACTACTCCTGCTACGAGAGCGAAAATGAAGTGGATACCAGATCGGATAAAAAGAAGATTTTGGTACTGGGATCCGGCCCCATCCGCATCGGCCAGGGCATCGAATTCGACTACTGCTCGGTTCACTGCGTGTGGGCCCTCAAGAAATGCGGGTATGAGACCATCATCATCAACAACAATCCCGAAACGGTTTCCACCGACTTCGACGTGGCCGATAAACTCTATTTCGAACCTCTTACCCCCGAAGATGTGGCCAATATCGTGGAATTGGAGAAACCTTACGGAGCTGTAGTCCAGTTCGGCGGCCAGACGGCTATTAAGCTGTCCCAGGCCCTGCGTGATATGAACGTCCCTGTGCTGGGCACCTCGGCTGAGGACGTGGACGCTGCTGAGGACCGCAAAAAGTTCGACGCTATCCTGGAAAAATGCGATATTCCCCGTCCCGCCGGCGCCACGGTATTCACCACCGAAGAAGCCATCGCCGCTGCCAATCAGCTGGGATATCCTGTCTTGGTCCGTCCCTCCTATGTTCTGGGAGGCCAGGGCATGCAGATCGCCTTCTCAGATCAGGAAATCGCCCAGTTTATGGCCATCATCAATATGACGGTTCAGGAACATCCGATTTTGGTGGACAAGTACCTCATGGGCAAAGAGCTGGAAGTCGACGCCGTATGCGACGGTGTGGACGTGCTCATCCCCGGTATTATGGAGCATCTGGAACGGGCCGGCGTCCATTCGGGCGACTCCATCTCGGTGTATCCGCCTCAGTCCATTGCCCAGAAACATCAGGATACCATCGTGGATTATACCCGCCGTCTGGCCAAAGCCCTCCACGTCAAGGGCATGATCAACATCCAGTTCATCATCTACGACGACGAGGTTTATATCATCGAAGTCAATCCCAGGTCTTCCCGTACCGTACCCTACATCAGCAAAATTACCGGCGTACCTATTGTGGCTTTGGCTACCAACGCCATCTTCGGCAAGAGCATCCCGGAACAGGGATATGAATACGGCCTCATCCCGGCCAAGAACCATGTGGCGGTCAAGCTGCCGGTCTTCTCCTTTGAGAAACTGTACGGCGCTGAAATCAGCCTCGGTCCGGAAATGAAGTCTACCGGCGAAGTGCTGGGTCTGGCTGAAGGATTTTCGGAAGCCCTCCACAAAGCCTTCATCGGCGGCGGCTACAATCTGCCCAAAAACCATAAGATCATCGCCACCGTCAAGGATGCCGATAAACCTGAATTGGTGGACATCGCCCGTCGGTTCATCGCCTTGGGCTATGAGATCTATTCCACCTCGGGCACCTGCCAATTCTTAAATGAGCATGGTGTAAAAGCCACTCCGGTCCATAAAATCGAACAGGGTACTCCCAATATCCTGGATATGATTCTGGAGGGTCAGGCCGATCTGGTCATCAACACCCCCACCCATGTCAGCAAACAGAATCGGGACGGTTTCCTCATCCGCCGCAATGCGGTGGAAACCGGTACTCCCTGCATCACATCGCTTGACACTGCCACCGCTCTTCTCACCAGTCTGGAGCATGCAAGCGAAGGCGACCGTTCGGTTATCGACATCGCTCAGATTTAAAGGTGATTTCTGAAAGGAGAGCATCTCTAAGAATAGAGATGCTCTCTATTTTTTAATGAATTCATTGCTATTTAGCAACCGGTGATATTTATGAATCGACTCAAAGAACTGCGGTTAGAACGAGGCTACACCCAAATCAAAATGCAGTTGTTGACAGGTATCGATCAAAGTGACTATTCTAAAATCGAGAACGGCAGGCGCTATTTTACCTTCGAGCAGTGCAAGCGCATCGCTTTGGCTTTGGATACCAGCATGGATTATCTGGCCGGTCTTACAGACCAAAAGCATCCCTACCCTCGTAGCAGGCATGACAAGTAAAATTTTAAATTACTGTTAGTATAATATCGATTTTATAATACACATTTTAATTGCTTACTGTATTAAAACAATCGCCAACCAAAAGGCGGTTGTTTCTTTTTGCGGCAGATTATCTATTTTTATGCCGTAATCTTTTGTGTTCCCGTGCAAATAACCCACTTTTCAGGCATTTTTCTTCTGGTTCTTGCAAATGGAGCGCCAATACGATAAAATATTATCGTTGTGAATGGAACTGGAAAGCCCTATCCCCCTCTCGGGAAAGGGCTTGATAACAATGGCCGTTTCGGCCGGGAGGGAATCATTCAGATGGAAAAAAAAGAGCTTTTGTATGAGGGAAAAGCCAAAAAAGTCTATCGAACCGACGATCCGGATCTCTACATCGTAGATTATAAGGACGATGCCACTGCATTCGACGGCCTGAAAAAAGGCAGCATCTCCGGCAAAGGTGTGGTCAACAACCGTATGTCCAACCTGATGTGCCAGATGCTCCAGAAGGCCGGCGTCCCCACCCACTTTGTGGAGGAATTGTCCGACCGCGAAACACTGGTCAAACGTGTGAAGATCGTTCCGCTGGAGGTTATTGTCCGCAATGTGGCCGCCGGCAGCTTCTCCAAACGCTTCGGCGTAGAAGAGGGTACGGTTTTAAAATGCCCTACTTTGGAGTTCTGCCTCAAGGACGACGATCTCCATGATCCCATGATCAATGGCTATCACATCCTGGCGCTGGATCTGGCTACGCAGAATGAGTTGGATGTCATTTCAGCCTACACCTTCCAGATCAATAAGATCATGAAGGAATTTTTCCTCTCCATCGGCATCGAGCTGGTGGACTTTAAACTGGAATTCGGCAAGCTGGATGACGGTACCATCATCCTCGCCGACGAAATCTCCCCCGATACCTGCCGCCTCTGGGACAGCAAGACCCATGAGAAGCTGGATAAAGACCGTTTCCGTCGCGATCTGGGCGGCGTAGAAGAGGCCTATCTGGAAGTCATGAAGCGCATCGGTCTCAACTAACACGGACCAGCAAATTATCCTACGGCACAGCGGCACCAACTGGGAAAGACAGCATCGCCGTGCCGCGGCTTCTGTCTTTCCCATTGTTTTGTCACGAACAGGAGGTTTATATAACGTGATGTCTGATCTTCAGGGTTCTTTGCCCTTTGACAATAAGCTGCACGAAGAGTGCGGCATTTTCGGCGTCTTCGGCTGCGACGATCAGGAAACCGCTTATAATATTTACAGTGGTCTTTTTGCCCTCCAGCACCGCGGCCAGGAGAGCTGCGGTATGGCTGTCAATAACAATGGCGTAGTTTCATCCCATAAAGATATGGGGCTGGTTAGCGACGTCTTTAACAAGGATATTTTGGAGAAGCTGCCCGGTCAGATGGGAATCGGCCATGTGCGCTACTCCACTACCGGCTGCTCCATGCGGGAAAATACACAGCCTTTGGTGCTCAAGTACATCAAGGGCACCCTGTCCATTGCCCACAACGGAAACCTGACCAATACGGCCGAACTGCGGGATGAATTGGAACGCACTGGTGCTATCTTCCAGACCACTACCGATTCGGAAGTAATGTCTTATCTAATCGCCCGGGAACGGGTCAACTGCGGTTCTGTGGAAGAAGCTGTCCGCCGTATCATGCCGCGCATTCAAGGTGCTTATTCCCTGCTGGTCATGAGCCCTCGCAAGCTCATTGCCGCCCGTGATCCCCATGGTTTCCGCCCCCTGGTAATCGGCCAGTTGGAAAACGCCTGGGTATTTGCTTCGGAAACCTGTGCTCTGGATGTAGTGGGGGCTGTATATGTCCGGGATGTGGAGCCGGGTGAAATCGTCGTCGCCGACGAGCGCGGCCTCACCTCCATCAAAACTGAGACGCCTGAAAAGACTTCTCTCTGCATCTTTGAATACATCTATTTCGCCCGGCCGGACAGCCAAATCAACGGCTTGAGCGTTTATGAAGCCCGTCAGGAATCGGGCCGTATTTTAGCCCGTCAGCATCCGGTGGAGGCCGATCTGGTCATCGGCGTACCCGAATCGGGCATTGACGCCGCCATCGGCTACAGCCAGGCTTCCGGCATCCCCTACGGCAAAGGCTTTGTCAAGAACAACTACGTGGGACGTACCTTCATCAAGCCCCAGCAGAAACAGCGTGAAAACGCCGTCCGCCTGAAGCTCAACGTGCTGGGTAACACCGTCCGCGGCAAGCGGGTGGTCATGCTGGACGACTCCATCGTCCGAGGCACCACTTCGGCGCGGCTGGTCCACATGCTGAAGAATGCCGGCGCCACTGAAGTCCATGTCCGTATCAGTTCCCCCCCCTTCCTGTGGCCCTGTTATTTTGGCACGGACGTCCCGGAACGCAGCCAGCTTTCGGCCGTCCGCAACTCTCTGGATGAGATCTGCCGCAGCCTGGGCGCCGATTCCCTGGGTTATCTGGAACTGGATTCACTGCACGAGATGCTGTGCGGCCGCGAGATCGACTACTGCGACGCCTGTTTCTCCGGCAATTATCCGGTAGCCCCTCCCAAATCGGAGGCTAGCATAGATCAATTCGTCAAGTAAATAGGCCGTCACAGAGGCCGGTGAAATAGGACTTTTGGTCTAATTCACCGGCTTCTTTTGGTTTTTTGCTTTACAAATATGGGGTTTGGCCCTATAATTAAAATCTGTATGGAAAAATATCCAAGCAGCCTTTTTTTGCGGTTGTTTGGGTCTGCCGCAGGAGGTTTGATTTTTGTGAAAAATCGTTACGAAAGCCCTCTTGGATCGAGGTATGCAAGTGAAGAGATGCTGTATCTCTTTTCCCCTGATAAAAAATTCCGGACCTGGCGCAAGCTGTGGATTGCCCTGGCCGAAGCCGAACATGAGCTTGGCCTGCCGGTAACCCAGGAGCAAATCGACGAGCTCAAAGCGCACCAGGACGATATCAACTATGAAGTGGCTGAGGCAAGAGAACGGGAAGTGCGTCACGACGTCATGTCCCATGTATATGCCTACGGCCAGCAGTGCCCCCATGCCCGTCCCATCATCCACTTGGGCGCTACCTCCTGCTATGTGGGAGACAACACCGATCTGATCCTCATGCACGAGGCCACTCAGATCATCCTGCAAAAGCTGGTTACCCTCATCGGCGTACTGGCCAAGTTTGCCGATCAATATAAGGATCTTCCCACTCTTGCCTTTACCCATTTCCAGCCGGCTCAGCCTACTACTGTGGGTAAGCGCGCCACATTGTGGATGCAGGAGCTGCTGCTTGATCTGGAAGAAGTCGAGCATGTCCTGGGCACAGTAAAGCTGCTTGGTTCCAAGGGGACCACCGGCACCCAGGCGTCTTTCCTGGAACTCTTTGAAGGCGATCATGAAAAAGTCCGGGCACTGGACCGCAAAATCGCCGAAAAAATGGGATATCAGGGTGTTTATCCGGTATCCGGCCAGACCTATTCCCGCAAGGTGGACAGCCGTTACCTCAACATGCTGTCCGGCATCGCCCAGTCGGCCTGCAAGTTCAGCAACGATATCCGCCTCCTCCAGCACCTCAAAGAGGTGGAGGAGCCTTTTGAAAAACATCAGATCGGCTCGTCCGCCATGGCTTACAAACGCAACCCCATGCGCAGCGAACGCATCGCCTCTTTGGCCCGTTACGTCATGGCCGACGCCCTCAATCCCGCTATGACGGCCGCTACCCAGTGGTTCGAGCGCACCTTGGACGATTCGGCCAACAAGCGCATCAGCGTGCCGGAGGCCTTCCTGGCGGTGGACGCTATCCTGAGCCTGTACATCAACGTGGCCGACGGTCTGGTGGTGTATCCCAAGGTCATCGCCCAACGTCTCAACCGTGAGCTTCCCTTTATGGCCACGGAAAATATTATGATGGATGCCGTCAAACGCGGCGGCGACCGTCAGGAACTGCATGAACACATCCGCGTCCATTCCATGGAGGCCGGACGTGTGGTCAAGCAGGAAGGCGGCGAAAATAACCTGTTGGAACTCATCGCCTCCGACCCCATCTTCGGCATGACGCTGCCGGAACTGCAGGCCCTTCTCAAGCCGGAACAGTATGTGGGCCGTTCCCCCCGCCAGGTCACCGAGTTCCTTCAGGAGGATGTGGCTCCCATTTTGGAAAAATACAAGGATTTGCAGCAGGTTCATGCTGAAGTCCGCTGCTAAAGTGGATCAAATACCGCATTTCTTCATATCCTAGTGTCAAAGGGCTTTTGACGGCACTGGATTGTTTCCCGTTTCTTAAAATCACTGAATAACAAACAAGGAGTGTCACCATTATGGTAAAAGCAATCGTCGGCGCCAACTGGGGCGACGAGGGAAAAGGTAAAATCACCGATATGTTTGCCGCTCAGTCGGATGTAGTGGTCCGCTTCCAAGGAGGCGCCAATGCCGGCCACACCATCATCAACCACTACGGCAAATTTGCTCTGCACCTGCTGCCCTCCGGTTCCTTCCACTCCCATATCACCAACGTCATCGGCAACGGCGTAGCCCTCAATATCCCCGCTCTCTTCAAAGAGATGCAGGAAATCATCGACCGCGGCGTACCCGCCCCCAAACTGCTGGTCTCCGACCGGGCTCAGATCATCATGCCTTATCACGTGCTATTCGACCAGTATGAGGAAGAACGCCTTTCCTCCCACAGCTTTGGTTCCACTAAATCGGGGATTGCCCCGTTTTACTCGGACAAATACGCCAAGGTTGGTTTCCAGGTGTGTGAATTGTTCGATGAGAAGGCCCTTCGTGAAAAATTAGAGCGGGTGATCGTACCCAAGAACATCCTGCTGGAACATTTGTATCACAAACCCCTGCTGGATGTGGATGAGCTGTTCGATCAATTGATGCAGTACCGCGACATGGTCGCCCCTTATGTGGGCAATCTGCACGAGTTTATGCAGAAAGCTCTGAAGGAAAATAAAAACATCCTGTTGGAGGGCCAGCTGGGCGCCCTCAAGGATCCCGACTGGGGGATTTATCCCATGGTGACCTCCTCCAACTCCATCGCCGGTTACGGCGCTGTAGGCGCCGGCATCCCGCCCTACGCCATCACCGACATCTGCACCGTGGTCAAGGCCTATTCCAGCGCTGTAGGCGGCGGCGCCTTTGTCAGTGAAATCTTCGGCGACGAGGCCGATAAGCTGCGCAATCACGGCGGCGACGGCGGCGAATACGGCGCCACTACCGGACGTCCCCGCCGCATGGGATGGTTCGACTGTGTAGCCTCCCGTTACGGCTGCAAAGTTCAGGGTACCACCCAGGCTGTACTGACTGTGCTGGATGCTCTCAGTTATTTAGAGGAAATCCCGTTGTGCGTCGCCTACGAGATCGACGGCAAGGTCACCAAGGAATTCCCCACCACCCCCATGCTGGAAAAAGCAAAGCCTGTGTTGGAAGTCCTTCCCGGCTGGCATGAGGATATCCGAGGCGTCAAACGCTTTGAAGACCTGCCGGAGAATGCAAAAACCTATGTTAAGTTTATCGAAAGAGCCATCGATACCCCTATCACCATGGTATCCAACGGTCCCGGCCGCGATGACATCCTGATTGTCAATGAATAAGGCTCTATTCGGATGGGCACCATCAGTTTGTCACTCGCCATTCGCTAGGAGGTTTCTGTATTTATGTGTGGTATTGTAGGATATGTGGGCAAGAGCCAAGCCGCCCCCATTTTACTGGACGGCCTGTCAAAGCTGGAGTACCGCGGCTATGACTCGGCCGGCGTCGCTGTGTACAGTGACGATCATATTGAAGTTGTCAAAACCAAGGGACGTCTCAAGGTTCTCAGCGATATGCTGGACGGCGGCAAAAATCTGCCCGGTACGGTGGGAATCGGTCATACCCGTTGGGCTACCCACGGCGAGCCGTCGGATGTCAACTCCCATCCCCACATGAGCGGGGACGGCCGTTTTGCCGTGGTGCACAACGGTATTATTGAGAATTACCTGGTTTTAAAAAATAGATTGATTGAAAAAGGGTTCCACTTTGTTTCGGAAACCGATACCGAAGTCATCGCCCATTTGGTAGAGTACTACTACAAGGGCGATATTATGGACACCATGCGCAGCCTCCTGAACGCGATGGAGGGTTCCTATGCCCTGGGCATCATCCGGGCCGACAAGCCGGACGAGATTGTGGCGGTGCGCAAGGATAGTCCTCTGATCGTGGGCCTTTCGGACGAGGGCAATTTTATTGCATCCGATATCCCCGCCCTGCTCAACTATACCCGGGACATCTACCATCTGGATGAAAAAGAGATTGTCATCCTGCGTCAGGACGGTGTGTCCATCTACAACATGGACGGCGAACCGGTAAACAAAAAGGTCTTCCACGTGGATTGGGATGTATCCGCTGCGGAAAAGGGCGGGTATGAACACTTCATGATCAAGGAAATTATGGAGCAGCCCAAAGCCCTGGCCGATACCTTAAAACCCCGTATCCAGGACGGCCGGGTGGTGTTGGACGACATCAAATTGACGGCGGAAGATCTCAAAGATATCCATAAGATCGACATTGTAGCATGCGGTTCGGCCTATCACACCGGCGTGGTGGGCAAATACGTCATTGAGGAACTGACCCGCAAACCTGTGGAGGTGGATTTGGCATCGGAGTTCCGGTACCGTTCCCCCATCCTGGACCAGCATACATTGGTTATTATCATCAGCCAGTCGGGCGAGACGGCCGATACCTTGGCCGCTCTGCGCTATGCAAAGACCCAGGGCGCCAGGACGCTTTCCATCGTCAATGTGGTGGGAAGCTCCATCGCCAACCAATCGGATGATGTACTTTATACCTGGGCCGGCCCGGAGATCGCTGTGGCCACCACCAAAGCCTATTCCTGCCAACTGGGCGTCTTGTACCTGCTGGCCTTATACATCGGCGATCTGCTGGGTACCATCCCGGCCGATGTATACCGGGATTATGTGGCGGAGCTTTTAATCCTGCCGGATAAAATCCAGAGCATTCTGGAGCACAAAGAGGATATCCAGTATTTTGCCTCCCGCAATTTCGGCGCCAAAGACGTCTTCTTTATCGGCCGTAACGTGGATTATGCCCTTACGCTGGAGGGTTCCCTCAAGCTCAAGGAGATTTCCTACATCCACTCCGAAGCCTACGCCGCCGGTGAACTGAAACACGGTACCATTTCTCTCATCGAGGACGGCACATTGGTGGTGGCGGTGGCCACATTGGACCGGTTATTTGACAAAACCATGTCCAATGTGAAGGAGGTCAAAGCCCGCGGCGCTTACGTCCTGGGCCTAACCACCGAAAACAATCGAAAGATCGAGCAGTCCTGTGACTTTGTGTTTTATATCCCCGAGACACTGGATCTGTTATTGCCTTCCTTGGCGGTTATCCCTCTGCAAATTTTCAGTTATTATATGGCGCTGATGAAGGGATGCGACATCGATAAGCCCCGCAACCTGGCAAAGAGCGTCACCGTGGAATAAAGAAAATATTTTAGATACCTGGCAGTCAGATCGATTTGGCTGCCAGGTATTTTTTGCGCATTGACCAATACACAGGACTCCTTGAGGATCCCCTTTGCTTATCCAGTCGAAAAACCGCGCCAGCATTGACAATCGCCTCGCGAAACGTGTATAATTAAATACATATTTGTAATTTCGGAGGTGCTGGTTGTGTGCTTTGCAACCGGTACTCTTGCTGTTGGAGGCGAAAAGATGAAATGTTCTTTTTGTCCCGGCACCTGGTGAATCATAGACGTGAGGTGGAATTGTGTCAGATTTTTTGCAGTCGCTCCTAAAGTCCATCGACTTTGTAGGCCTCATCGATTTCTTTCTCCACAATCTAGTGTGGATCTGCGCAGGCGGCGCTTTGCTGCTGGCGTTGCTCTTGGGTGCGGGCCTTTTCAAAGGGAAAAAACGCTGGCTTTGGCGCTCTATCCTGATGGGAGTTGCGGTATTGGCAGTGCTCATCGGGGTCAAAACCACCAACTTCTATTCGGCTTACACCGAGTATGACGTAGACGCTACGACCAACGAGGTCATCACGGAGACAGGCGATGCCTCCCGGTACGCCGTGGGTCACGACCATCCTCAGCTTGCCAAGGACATTGAGTTCCTGATCATTGGGGTGGAAGATGTGGAAAAATGGGAAGCTGGTCCCCGGCTGCTTTCCTGGCAAAAGGTCTATTCCAACGATTCCGGTACAGCCACCATGACCCGTTACATGTTTGTTACGAAAATTAAGGTAGAAACCAAGGACGGAACCTGGGAAGCCAGCGAATTGTTTGGCAACACGGATGCCCAGGTGGAATACAATGATTAAATGATTTCTTTGAATGCTTGAGAATGGAATTGTCCCTTTTGGACCAAGTGAAACGGGGGTTATGCAGTGGAAAATCAAAAGATTCTGGTGTTGGATTTTGGAGGACAGTACAATCAATTGATCGCCCGACGGGTGCGTGACTTGGGTGTGTATTCCGAGGTCCGGCCTTACACCACCTCTTTGGAGGAGATCCGTTCGGCCGGGTACTGCGGTATTATCTTCACCGGGGGGCCAAACAGTGTGTTTGAAGAGAACTCCCCTATCTGTTCGGCGGATATCTTTGAGCTGGGTATTCCGATACTGGGGATCTGCTACGGCGCCCAGGTGATGGCCCATCTGCTGGGCGGCACGGTACAGCATGCCGAAACTCGGGAATACGGTTCGACCGATATGGTTACTGATCAGGGAAGCGCCCTCTTTGTCAAGGTACCTCAGACAACCTCCTGCTGGATGAGCCATACTGATTTTATCGCCGTCCCTCCAGCTGGTTTTGCCATTACGGCCCATACCAGTTCCTGCCCTGTAGCCGCTATGGAGGATCGGGAACGGAAGTTGTATGCCGTCCAATTCCACCCGGAAGTACAGCACACCCCTCAGGGACAAGATATACTGAGAGGGTTTCTTTTTGATGTCTGCGGCTGCGTAGGCGACTGGCAGATGTCCTCCTTTATCGATCGTTCGGTGACGGCTATCCGCGAAAAAGTGGGAAACAACCGAGTGTTGTGCGCTTTGTCCGGCGGCGTGGATTCGTCGGTGGCCGCTGTCATGGTGCACAAGGCGGTTGGCAAACAGCTGACCTGCATCTTCGTGGATCACGGCCTGCTCCGCAAAAACGAGGCCGACGAGGTGGAGGAGATTTTCCGCCATCAGTTTGACATCGATCTCATCCGCGTGGACGCCCGCGAGCGTTTCCTCACAAGGCTCAAAGGCGTAAGCGAACCGGAACAAAAGCGTAAAATCATTGGTGAGGAGTTTATCCGCGTCTTTGAGGACGAGGCCAAAAAGCTCGGCAAGGTGGAGTATCTGGTGCAGGGTACGATCTATCCGGACGTCATCGAAAGCGGCGCCGGTGATGCCGCCGTCATCAAGTCCCATCACAATGTGGGCGGACTGCCGGAGGATATCGGTTTTAAAGGTCTCATCGAGCCTCTCCGTGACTTGTTCAAGGATGAGGTGCGGCGTTCCGGCCTGGAGATGGGAATTCCAGCTCATCTCGTTTGGCGTCAGCCCTTCCCCGGCCCGGGTCTCGCCATCCGCATCATCGGCGACGTTACGGCCGACAAAATCAGGGTCTTGCAGGATGCCGACGCCATCTTCCGCGAGGAAATCGCAGCGGCCGGTTTGGATCGGGATATCCACCAGTATTTCGCCGTCCTGACCAACATGCGCAGTGTAGGCGTCATGGGGGACGAGCGGACTTACGATTATACCATCGCCCTTCGAGGCGTCACCACCACCGACTTTATGACGGCCGATTGGGCTAAGATCCCCTATGAGGTACTGGGCCGGGTCAGCAACCGCATCGTCAACGAGGTGGGGCATATCAACCGCATTGTGTACGATATCACAAGCAAGCCTCCGGCTACCATCGAGTGGGAGTAAAACGGATGACAAGCGCAGCAGGATTTCCCCCTCGCCCTTTGCAGAGACTTGCCCTTTTATAGAGCAAACAAATTGGAACGATGATAGCGCCGGACCGGAACGGTTCAGGCAGCTATTCTGTAGAGATTTTACTATATGAAACGTCAGAAATACTTGCTTGCGGGCAAATTTATGGAGGTACTAAGAATATGGCGACCAAATACATTTTCGTAACCGGCGGCGTGGTATCGGGTCTGGGCAAAGGCATCACCGCATCTTCCCTGGGCCGACTGCTCAAAGCCCGTGGGTACCGTGTCACCATGCAGAAGTTCGATCCTTATCTCAACTTCGATCCCGGCACTATGAACCCCTATCAGCACGGCGAAGTGTTCGTCACCGACGATGGCGCTGAAACCGATCTGGATCTGGGGCATTACGAGCGTTTCATCGACGAGAGCCTGACCCGCAATTCCAATGTCACCTCCGGCCGCATCTATTGGTCGGTCATCCAGAAGGAACGGGACGGCGATTTTAACGGCGGCACCGTCCAGGTGATTCCTCACATCACCAACGAGATCAAGAGCCGTATCGCCATGGGCAAGGAAAATGTGGATATCGCCATCATCGAGATCGGCGGCACGGTAGGCGATATCGAGAGCCTGCCCTACTTAGAGGCCATTCGTCAGTTTGCCTCTGACGTAGGCCGCGGAAATTGCGTGTTCATCCACGTTACGCTGGTCCCCTATCTGGCCGCCTCCCATGAGCAGAAAACCAAGCCTACCCAGCATAGCGTCAAGGAATTGTTGGGTCTGGGCATCCAGCCGGATATCATTGTCTGCCGTTCGGAGCAGCCGGTGAGCCGGGAGCTGCGCAATAAAATCGCCCTGTTCTGCAACGTCCGCAACGACTGCGTCATCGAGAACCTGGATCTTCCCTTCCTGTATGAAGTGCCGCTGGCTCTGGAATCGGAGGGTCTTCCCCGCATCGTATTGCGCCATCTGAGCTTAGAGGATCCGCAGCCTGATCTGGAAGAATGGACCAAGATGGTGGATATTATCCGCAGCTTGGAAAAAAAGGTCAAGATTGCATTGGTTGGCAAGTATGTGGGGCTGCACGACGCTTATTTGTCGGTGGTGGAGGCCCTCAAGCACGGCGGAATCAGCAATAACGCCGACATTGACATCAAATGGGTGGATTCTGAGAACATCACCGAGGAAAACGTAGCCGATATCTTAGGCGATGTGGACGGCGTCCTCATCCCCGGCGGCTTCGGTACACGCGGTGTGGAAGGCAAGATCTGCGCCGCCTCCTACGCCCGCCGCAACGGCCTCCCCTACTTCGGCATCTGCCTGGGGATGCAGGTGGCGGTCATCGAATACGCCCGCAACGTCCTGGGCCACGAGGATGCCAACAGCGCTGAGATCGATCCCGGCACTGCACATCCGGTCATCGACCTGATGCCCGAACAGAAGGACGTCTCCCAAATCGGCGGCACCATGCGGTTGGGACAGTATCCCTGCCGTCTCAACCCCAATTCCAAGGCGTACGACGCTTATCAGCAGTCCATCATCTACGAGCGTCACCGCCATCGTTTTGAAGTCAACAACATCTATCGGGATGAGCTGACCAATTCCGGTGTGCTTCTGTGCGGCGTTTCCCCGGACAACCGCATTGTAGAAATGGTGGAACTCACTGACCACCCGTGGTTTATCGGATGCCAGTTCCATCCGGAGTTTAAATCCCGTCCCAACCGCCCCCATCCGCTGTTCCGCAGCTTCATCGGCGCGGCGGTGGATCATCAGGAATCCAAGCGATAATCCCATTCGATTCTTGCGGCAATAGGATGGCGTGATTGTAACTACAATGCGCAACTAAAATATTTCTCTAGGGGAAGGAGGCATTCACTCATGATTTCCATCGTAGACTACGGCGCAGGCAACCTGCAAAGTGTGCGCAATGCGTTTTTTAAATTGGGAGCCGATACCATAGTGGCATCCACTCCAGATCAGCTGGAAGATGCTCAGGCCCTTATTTTGCCCGGTGTCGGCGCTTTTGGCGACGCTATGGAAGCCCTGTGTTCCCGAGGATTCCCGGATGCTATTCGGGCCTTTGTGGAATCCGGCAGGCCTTTCCTGGGCATTTGCTTGGGGATGCAGCTTCTCCTGGATTCCAGTGAAGAGAGCCCCGGAGTGGAAGGCCTCCATATCCTAAAGGGGACAGTACGCCGTTTTCCATCCGACATGGGGCTGAAAGTACCTCACATCGGGTTTAATTCCATTGTCCGAAAAAACGATGCCGGCCTGTTCGATGGAGTAGGCGAATGGCCGTATTATTATTTTGTTCATTCCTATTATTGCAGCCTGGAAGATCCCAGCCAGTGCGCCGCCCAGGCAGAATACGGCCTGGCCTTCGACGCCTCTGCAAGGTGGCGCAATGTATTTGCCACCCAGTTTCATCCGGAGAAAAGCGGTGCAGTAGGCCTTCGAACCCTTCAAAATTTTCTGGATATAGTGGAAAATCAGTAACCAACACGGCTTCCGTATCTTGTGGAACGGCGTTTCCTTAGAAGCATAAGAAATCCTTTTCCATGAAGAGAGATGTACCGTGGTTATCCTGGTTGTCACTCATGGGATAAGGCGTTTCAATCTGAATGGAACGAGGAATAAAGCTATGCATGCCAAACGAGTCATACCCTGTTTAGACGTCCACAATGGCCGAGTGGTCAAAGGGGTCAATTTTGTCAACCTGCGGGACGCCGGTGATCCGGTGGAAACTGGCGCGGCCTATGACATGGAAGGCGCCGATGAACTGGTATTTTTGGATATCTCCGCTACGGCTGAAGCCCGCAGCACGGTGGTGGATATGGTCAAACGAGTGGCTGAAACGGTGTTTATCCCCTTCACTGTGGGGGGGGGCATCCGGACTGTGGACGATTTTAAGGATCTCCTTCGGGCAGGCGCTGATAAAATCTCCATCAATTCCTCAGCAGTGGCTCGTCCTCAGCTCATCCGGGAGGCGGCTGATAAGTTCGGCAGCCAGTGTGTGGTGGTGGCCATCGATGGCAAACAGCGTCCCGACGGCAAGGGCTGGGAAGTCTACGTCAGCGGCGGCCGTACTCCTACCGGTATCGATGTAGTGGAGTGGGCGGTGGAAGCCAACCGTCTGGGCGCCGGAGAGATCTTGCTCACCGGGATGGATGCCGACGGCACCAAAGCGGGCTACAACATTCCCATGACCCGGGCGGTCTCTTCCAATGTGGATATCCCGGTCATAGCATCGGGCGGCGCCGGTACCTATGAGCATTTTTACGATGTCCTCACCGAAGGGCGAGCGGATGCTGTTCTGGCGGCTTCCTTATTCCACTATAAGGAAATGACCATTGCCGGCTTAAAGGATTATCTTGCCTCTCGGGGCATTCCGGTACGTCCTGTATCTTCGTTTTAACATCATAAAAAAATCCCCAGCTCAGTGTAAAATCGAGCTGGGGATTTTTTAAGCGTCGGTCTAGCGGAGCGGGCTGATACTCATAAAAAAATAGCTGAAACAGCTATTTTTTATTGAATTCAAAGACAGGCACAAATTGTCTCTCCTCCATCATAAAATGAAAAAGAGAATTTAAACTAGGGAGAGAATGCCTATGACCATCAGTCTGTGTATGATTGTCCGCGATGAAGAGGATGTCTTAGCCCGATGTCTCGACAGTGTCAAGGGACTGGTGAATGAAATTGTTATTGTGGATACCGGTTCCAAGGACCGAACCAAAGAGATCGCCTATTGTTATACCAGCCGTGTTTATGACTTCCCCTGGATCGATGATTTTGCCGCCGCCCGCAATTTTGCCTTCTCCAAGGCCCGAATGGATTATACCATGTGGCTGGATGCCGACGATGTAATTCTCGCCCCCGACCGGGGTGATTTTCTCCGTCTGATTCTAGGGATGTCCTCGGATGTGGATACCGTCATGATGAAATATGTCTCCGGTACCGACGGGCAGGGAAATCCCACCCTATCCTATTACCGAGAACGGCTTCTGAAGACCGCACTTCACCCTCAGTGGCAAGGAGCCGTTCATGAGGTCATTCCGCCCATGGGACGCATCCTTTACAGCGACGTGGCAATCACCCATCAGAAGGTACATCCAAGCGATCCCGACCGCAATGTACGCATCTTTGAAAAGTTGCTGGAGAAGGGACAATTGTTGGATCCCCGCCAGCAATTTTACTATGGCCGGGAGCTCTATTATCATCAGCGCTATCAGGAAGCTGTCCAAGTGCTGGATCAGTTCCTCTCGGAGGGGCTGGGGTGGATGGAAAATAACATCGAAGCCTGCCAGCAACTGTCTTTGTGCTACAACGCCCTGCACAAGCCTCAGAAATCATTGGAAGCCTTGTTCCGCAGTTTTCAATTCGACTGTCCCAGAGCCGAACTATGTTGTGCCATCGGGCATCACTTTATGGAAGAAGAACAATACCAACAAGCCATCTATTGGTATGAGGCGGCTACACGATGCGTGCGCAACGATCAAATGGGGGGATTTGTATTGCCCGACTGTTACGATTATATCCCCTATCTCCAGCTCTGCGTATGCTACGACCGGTTGGGGCAACATCAAACAGCCAACCAGTACAACGAGAAGGCCGCTCTCATAAAGCCCGATGATCCCTCCGTACAGCAGAATCGTATTTATTTTAAGCATATTCTTAAAAATTAAAAAGTATTTTTTCCATAACAAAGCCGCTCTTCCTGACTCCACAGGAAAGCGGCTTTGTTGTATTGCTATGAAAAATATGCTATAGTATGGACAGCGTTGTCGCAAACGAAAAGGCGGTTAGCCACTCCCCAATGGAAGGGGGTGGTGCTGATGGTTACATACGAAGGGCTTTTTGCCTTCTGTTTGGTGATCGTCAATATCATTGCTCTTATTCTGAGCAAAAAGAAATAACCGCCCCATCGTCCAAATGTAGCGGTTAAATCTTTACTAAAGCTTTTGGGCTAACCGTCTTGCGGCAACGCCCTTTTCTGCCTTTAGGATACTACACTTGAAAACAAAAGTCAAGGCGGATGAAGCATAAACTTCATCCGCCTCTGTTGGTGGAGATAAGCGGGATCGAACCGCTGACCTCTTGAATGCCATTCAAGCGCTCTCCCAGCTGAGCTATACCCCCAACTCTGTGCTCTCTCAAGCGACGTGTTATAGTATATCATATCGTTTTGGAGATTGCAAGCCCTAAATTTCATTTTTTTGCATTTTTTTCGCTTTGTCCCTATCTCCACTTAAAAGCTACTTCCAAACCATCGACCCTACCGTAGATTCATAATATTAGTGACGATCCCGGCCGGCGTGATATCCACAATTCCATAGGTCTTTCTCCCACATCCTGATCCGGAAAGCGTTCCGGGATTCATAATATAGAGGCCATTCTCATAGTCTGTAACAGCCAAGTGGGTATGTCCAAACAACAGAACATCCGCATGGTTTTCTCGCGCCGCCATCACAAGGGACAGCATCCCCGACTTTGCATGATAAGCATGGCCGTGGGTAAAAAAGAACCGTTTTCCCTCTATGGTCTGAGTACCGAAAATCGGCAGGCTGCTGCCCCAGTCACAATTGCCCCGCACTTGCAGCACCGCTTTATTCGGATATTGGAATTTAAGATCCGACGCTTCACTGGCGCCATCCCCCAGATGGATGATCACCTCGGCTTTCGGCTGTTGTAATACGGCTTGTTGTAGGGAATAAATATCGCCGTGGGTATCGGACACCACTAAAATACGCATCTGACCCTCTCCTTTTTGATTTTTTGGAACCTTTCCGCCCTTCATCGGCATAGTATAGAAAAGAACAGACTCTCATAGTATTATACCAGAGGTGATACCATTGAACAACCCGAACATCTCCCCAGAGAAACTCAATGAACTACTTAACATGGCCTCCCAAAAGCTCAATACCAATCCACAGCGCCTTCGCCAGGCCGCTCAGAACGGCGAACTGGAAAAACTATTTTCCAGCTTAAGCCCGCAGCAGCAAAAACGTCTGACCCGTCTCATGAACGACCGTCAAGCCGCCGAACAGGCGCTCAATTCCCCTCAGGCACAACAGCTTCTCCGCAATCTGACCCAAGATAAAAAAGGTTAATCCAACCGGAAGGGAGGCTCATTATGGATGATTTAAGCGATGCACTAAGCAGCATTTTGAGTTCTCCCGAATCCATGGAGAGGCTCAAGAGTCTGGCGTCCTCCCTGTTGGGAGAGGAAGGCCAACAAGGGACAGAATCGTCGGATGAAGCGTCGGCGCTTCCGTCTGTCCCTGAAAATTCTGAAGCCGACAGCCAGGGGGATTCCCCTCTCGGCGGCATTGATCTCAACATGATCACCAAGCTTATGCCGCTGTTGACTCAGTTTAACCAGGAGGACGACAACACCAAATTGCTCAAGGCCCTGCGTCCTCATTTGCATACCGACCGTCAAAAGAGGCTGGATGAGGCCGCCAAACTGATGCAGTTGGTCAAATTGCTGCCCATTATCCGGCAGCAAGGCCTTTTCTGACGGGAGGTGACAACGGTATGAAACCACCGGAATCCCGGGAGGATATGTTATCCATGCAACAGGACGCCATCCGCCGCGTCCGGGAGATGCAAAAACGCGCCACACGCAGTGTGGCGCAGAGCAACCAGATGATGCGTGGGATGCCGCCGTCACAGGACGACGTGTCGTATCGTCCGCCGCAAGCCGGAGCGTATGGGACGGGATGGAGGTCCTCTTCGGCCCCGGACATCGGGGAGCTGGGAAACGGACGCCGTCCCATCCCCGCACAAAGCGAGGGGACAAACCATCCCATTCCGCCTCCAAAAGTGCATCCGTCGCCGCCGGAGTCCTCTCAGGAGCCGCCTGTGAATCAACCGCCGGAAAGACGCAAAGGGCTTACGGGGCTGCTGGACGGGCTGGGTTTGGAAGACGATTCCCTTTTGATCCTCCTGCTGCTCTATGTACTCTGGAAAAACGACGCCGATCAGACACTCTTGATGGCTCTGGCCTATATCCTTTTGTAACAACCATTGTCTATCCCATGCGCCGATTGATCGGGAATCCAGCCTTCTCCTCATTTTTGGCAGGCTGGGTTCCTGTTTTTTTCTGTATCTATCCTGGGCTTCCCATGGTATAATGGCGGGGAAGTAATTGTAATCCCGGCTATTCCTATGGATTAGATGGGCAGCACAGGAGTGGATCAGATGGAACAAATTACGCTGTCAAACGGCGTTCGCATTTTGCTGGAGAACATCCCCTTTTTTAAAACGGCTTCTTTCGGCATCTGGGTATTAAATGGGTCCCGGCATGAAAGGCCTGAGGAGGGCGGCGCTTCCCACTTTCTAGAACACATGATGTTTAAAGGCACCGCTTCCCGTTCGGCGCTGGATATCGCCATCCAAAGCGATCTGTTCGGCGGCCAGCTCAATGCTTATACCTCCAAAGAGTACACTTGTTATTACGCCCATACATTGTCCGACCATGCCACTACGGCCTTTGAGATGCTGTGCGACATGCTCACCGGCCCGCGGATGGACAAGGAGGATGTGGAGCTGGAACGGGGCGTTATCCTGGACGAAATCGCCATGTATGAGGACAGCGCGGAGGACGTGGCCGCCGACCTGCTGTACGACGGCGTATGGGCCGGGCATTCTTTGGGACGTCCCATTTTGGGTACGGCCGATACGGTCTCTTCCTTTACCGCCCAGGATCTTCGCCGTTATCTGGACGGACACTATACCCCCGATCGGATCTTGGTTTCGGTGTGCGGCTCCTTTGACCGGGAGACCATGCTGGACATCTGCAACCGGTACTTAGGAACTCTTGTCCCCAGAAAGGGACGTCATGTGGAAGACATCCCGGCCTTTACGACCTCCATCCGCCTCAAGGAAAAGGACTTTGAGCAGTCGGCCATTTTACTGGGATTCCCCGGCCTCCCCCTGGAGGATGAAAACCGCATCGCCCTCTCGATCTTCAGCAACATCGCCGGTGGCAATGCCTCTTCCCGCCTTTTCCAGCGGCTTCGGGAAGAATTGGGCCTTGTGTATTCGGTGTCCTCCTACTGCATTTGTCACAAGGGAGCCGGGCTCATGGCGGTTGGGTTGACGGTCACGCCGGATCTGGAGGAAAAAGCTCTGGAGGAAACTATGAAAGTCCTAAAAAGGCTCAGGCAATCGGTCACACAGGAGGAGCTGACACGGGCAAAAGAACAGCTCAAGGCGGGGCTGGTCATGGGGATGGAGGGCATCTCTTCCCGGGCAGGCAGCGCTGCGCGCAGCTGTCTTCTGGAAAACCGGATCTACACCGAGGACATGCTCATCCAAAGGGTGGATGCGGTCACTCTGGACGAGCTCATGCAGAAAGCGCAGCAATCCCTCTGTTTTGACCGCATGGCGGTAGCCGCGGCCGGACGTCTGAAATCCCAGGCCTTCTATCAAAGCCTAAGAGCCTAACCGGTATTCCCGGGAAATAAAAGGGCTCCCTTGCGGTGGTATGACCATATCGTTTTTTAGAAAACCCCATTGCAAGGGGATGACAATTGGGGTATCATAGAAAAACAGTGCCGCGCGTTATCTTGGATAGGTACTGAGAACCTGTTTTTTATGATATGTGGAAAACTCAGGTTGCTTTAGCGGGCGCGGTTCTTATCATTTTTGTATTTTCGGCTAGAGGGGAAGATCATCCATGTCTTTGGAACTGTTTCAGGATGCCCAGCGCATCGTGGTCAAGGTAGGCACCTCCACCTTGACCCATGATACGGGCAAGCTTCATATCCGCCGTATCGAGGGATTGGTACGGGTTTTATCCGACCTCAAAAATGAGGGACGGGAAATTATTTTAGTGTCGTCGGGCGCCATCGGCGTAGGCGTTGGCAAGATGGGCCTTGTACGCCGTCCCAGCGACCCGGCCGGACGTCAGGCTTTGGCGGCTGTCGGACAATGCGAGCTGATGTTTATGTATGACAAACTGTTCAGCGAATACGGCCATGTGGTGGCACAGGTGCTGCTCACGCGGTTCGATGTAGACAACGCTGAACGCAAACACAACGTCATCAACACCTTCTCCCGTTTGCTCGATCTGGGTGCACTGCCCATCGTCAACGAAAACGATACCGTAGCCATCGACGAATTGGTGGGCAACAATTTTGGCGACAACGATACCCTGTCGGCCATCGTGGCGAAAATTGTGGATGCCGATGCTCTGGTCCTGCTGACCGACATCGATGGCCTTTACACCGACGATCCCCATAAGAATCCTCAGGCCCAGCGCATCGATGTGGTGCATACCATCGACGATTCCGTCCGCAAATTGGCCAAGGGGAGGGGTTCCTCCCGCGGGACAGGCGGCATGGTGACCAAAATCGCCGCCGCCCAGATCGCCATGGACGCCGGGATTCCCTGCGCCATTGTACTAGGCGAGAAGCCCCACAGGCTTTATCATCTCTTTGAAGGCACCCAGACAGGCACCGTTTTCCTTCCCAGCGGAGTGGAATAAAAAAGGATGCATGGTAGTTCCATGCATCCTTTTCTTTTGCTTTTAGATCAGGCATCATTTGCGGGATGGGGCAAAGAGAGCCAGCTCTTCACAGGTCTCCCCTTTGTACAAAGCGGTGAGCAGCCGGGACGCCACCTCCGCCCACAGCATCCCGCCTACTCCGGGACAGAGGGCAAAATACCATTCCTCATGCTGCGCCATGCCGCCGATGATGGGAAGTCCATCGGTTGTCCCAGCCATGGAGCCGGCAAACCGGTACTCCACCTCGATGCCGCGGATGCCGGGGAACATATCCTTGAGACGGCATTCCAGATCGGCGTATCTTCTGTCGGCTGTCTTTGGCAGGATAACCAGTCCACCCAATCGGCTGGCTGCCGGGATATCCCCCACCAGCAGGCGGCCATCCGGCGTAGTGCGCAGATAGATGGATTGGGCGCTTTCCTCACGGATGTTGATTTGATTCGGCCATCCGGCAAACTCATCGACCGGCTTGGTGGCGATGGCGTAAGCCTTACGGACCGGCAGAAGTCCACCGGTAAACTGGGCGCAGTCGTGTCCGGACGCCATAATGACCTTCTTGGCCCGGACGCAGTGACGGGTACAGGTGTGGAGACACTGCACCGATTCCTCTTCCGTGGTGATGCTCTCCACACAGGTGTTTTCATACACCCTTGCCCCCGATTCCTGTGCGGCATTCACCAAGGCGTGGCACAGACGATAAGGGTCCGCCTGAGCCGACATCCCTTTGGTGAGGATTCCCGCCTCCAGTGGGAAGGAATACTGTTCTCTGGCCGAGGGCTGTTCCACCAATTCCACAGGGAATCCGGTGTGCAGACGCAGGGCGTATTCCTGGCGGAGAATGTTGGCAATTTGAGGATTGTCGGTATAAAGCAGGCTGTCCTTGCGGGCAAAGCCCACATCTTCCGGCAGGCTTTCCACTAAGCTCTGCATTTCGTCCAGGGCATGGGAACACAATTCAAAGGCCCGCACGGCTTTGTCCATCCCCACCTGCTTGGACAGATGGGTTAATGTCCCAGCTCCATCGTAGTCCATGAGCCCCGGAGAGACTCCAGTACTGCCGTAGCCTACGGCGTTGGCTGCCAACAGGACGGTATTCACACCGGCCTGCGCCAAACGCAGAGCGCACAGAGCACCTGTGATCCCAGCGCCGATGACGGCCACCTCACAGGTTTCATCTTGATCCAGCCAGGGGTATTGCGTGGGAACGGAATTTATAGCAGTCCAAACAGGGGTTTCCGATACAAGGGTTGTTGCAGTCATAGAAATCCAGCCTTTCCATTGGTTTGATACCTCCTTAGTGTGCTTAGCCCAAAGGAAAATATACACTCTTATAAAAGGCGGGTAAAAAAGACAGCCCCTGTTAAAATATCTTCCATAAGAAAAGTATCTTAAAATTCATTTGAATTATAAAGGATCCGAAAAAGCATTGACTTTTTTTAAAACAGCTATATAATATAACGATTTGGATTGCAAGTCTAAATGGGTGGTTTGGGGGACGAAAGGAGAAAAGATATGTACCACTATTTTGACGACAAGGAATTGCTGCATAAAATGCGAAGGTCTTCAGGGGAAATCATGCAGTCTTTATGCCATTTTCTGAAAGAGGACTATGACATAGGGGCCAATTTCTACTTGGTTGGCAGCGGCGCAAAAAAACTTATCCTGCAAAATGCCAAAGAGCCGGTAGATCTGGATTATAATTTAGAAATTGTTAGATGTGAAGATTTTGAAAATTGCCGTCATTTAAAAGAATGTGTAAGAAAATCTTTTAACAAAGCTTTACAAAAACAAGGGCGGCCTGATTGTGAGGATTCAACATCTTCGCTTACATCAAAAAAGCAAAGGTATTTCTGCAGCTGCAACCAGATAGACTTTTCTATTGATATATGCATCACAAAGAAAGATGAAGAGGATCACTGTTATAGGCTCATTCACGAAAAAACGGGGTGGACTGTTGGCGATAAATACTATTGGAATATGGCCCCCTGTTCTAAAGGAATACAATGCAAAGCAAAGTGTATAAAATCCCATGGTAAATGGGCGCTTGTCAGAGAGCAATATCTAGAGCTGAAAAACAGATATTTACAGAGCAACGACCACCATCATCCGTCATTTATATGCTATATGGAAGCTGTAAATAACGTATATGAGGCCAGAAAGCATTGGAAGAAATGAGTACTGACAAAAATTGAGGAGCTTTATGAGTAAACGTTTTTTTGATTAGGAAGACGGTGACTTTGCACACACTGTTTCGGATCATATGGCAATCGATTCTGATGGAGATTTATTGATGAGAATAAACGATACCATGGCGATAGATATGCATTCAGGGGAATTGCACATAATATCCGGTTGGTCCAACGACAAAGATGATGATTAAATAAACGGCGGCAGAGAGATTAACCTCTTTCTGCCGCCGTTATATGTTTCGTTTAAGAAAATAGTTTTGTTACCGAAGGCTTTCCCTCGCCACATCCCGCAGCCCTTTTTCGTCTCGAATGGACACCGTCCCTCTAGACAAGGTCACCAGTCCCTCCTCCTGGAAGTACTTGAGCATTCTTGTCACCACCTCCCGGGCGCTTCCCAAATGCCGCGCAATGGTCTCGTGAGTGATTTTGAGGTTTTCACTTTGTTCCAACCCGCTCTCTTCCAGCAAAAAGGCGGCCAGGCGGGAATCCATCCGTTTAAACAGCACCTGATCCATCAGCCACATGACGTCGGAAAAATGGGATGCCAACAATTCATTGGTGTAATTGGCGGCCGCCGCCGACTGCTGCATCACCTGCCGATAAATTGACGCCGGGATATGGATCATCCGGGTCTCCACCTCAGCCTCTACCATGACGTCAAACTGGATGCTTTGAAACATACAGGAGGCGGAAAACAAACATAAATCCCGCTCCAACAGACGATAAAGGGTCAATTCCCGCCCCTCGTCCGAGACGGTGTAGGCCCTCAGCCGCCCCTTTACCACAATGAGAAGTCCTACACAGTCCTCTGACCCTCTGTGGATGGGTTCTCCCGCTTTGGCCGTGCGCATCGACGCCGCTTGTCCCAAAAGATTCTGTTGGGCGGAAGTCAGCTGCTTCCAAAAGGGCAAGTATTCCTCTAAGGTCATGTACATCGCCTCCCTGCTCATAGGACTAGTATACCATAAATTGCGGATTGTCGTCCTATTTTTTCCTTTGGGGATGGAGAATATTTGCATCTTCTATCCAGCACTGACAATTTGTTCTGGAAATCAGAATCTAGTATCTGGTTTGACTTGAAATAAATGGATTTTTTGGGATGAAAAATCAAATTTTTTTTATTTTTTCTTGTAAAATGTCCGATTTCACATGCATTTTTTTTTGTTTTGGTATATAATGAAATGGATTAGATTTCGACACAAAATCCTAAATAGAGACCCTCTCGCTTTTTGATTGACACGCCGGGAAAGGCCGCCTTTTGGCTGCCTTTTTCGGCGGTCAATTGCGTTTTAGGGTCGTTAGCTACCGCTAACTATTTTCTGCAGGAAAAGAAACCACATCTGGCTTTGAGCAATGGCTACAGGAACCTTAGTCCTTTTGGTCTAAATCCGATCAAAATCATGAAATTGGTTTCTTGTGTTTATATTTTAACAATCTTGTGGTATAGTGATGTGGTTGCAATTTTGTGTCGAAGTTGGCTATTTTGCGTCGGTGGGACGACGCCCCACATGGATCACCATCTCTCACGATGTGTGAAGTCATCCGCTGGAAAATTTAACAAGTGAGAACAAGCGAAAGGAAGAGATTTATGAGCAGCAAAATTACAATTATTGGAACTGGAAGCGTTGGTTCCACAATTGCCTACACTCTGATGGTTGAGGGAACTGCTTCCGAAATTGTCATGATCGACATCAATCGAGACAAGTCCTTGGGCGAGGCTTTGGACATCCGCCAAGGTACCCCCTTCTGCTCCCCTGTTTCCATTTATGCCGGCAGCTATCAAGACGCCAAAGATTCCGACATTGTGATTTTGACATCCGGCGTGGCCAGAAAACCGGGACAGTCCCGTCTGGATCTGGCCCAGACCAATGTAAATATCACCAAACAGATCATTCCTGAGCTTGTCAAATACGCCCCTGACGCCATTTATATCGTCGTCAGCAACCCGGTCGATATCTTGACCTACCAGTTCTGCAAGACCTCCGGCCTGCCGGAACACCGCATCATCGGTTCGGGTACCATCTTGGATACCGCCCGTCTGCGCGCCCGTTTGGCTGAGTATTACAACATCAGCCAGCAGAACGTCCACGCTTACGTATTCGGCGAACACGGCGACACTTCCTTTGTGCCGTGGTCCCTGGGCAACATCTCCAACATCCCGATCGCCAAGTACGGCGACTGCCTCACTGAAACCGGCACTGTCAGCCCGGCACTGGTCTATGAGGATGTGGAGAATTACATCCGCAAATCCGGCGGCAAGATCATCTCCCGCAAGGGCGCTACCTTCTACGCTGTTTCGGCTTCGGTCTGCCACATCTGCAAATGCGTTTTGAGCGGTTCCGATACTACCATGACCGTCTCCTCCCTGCTGCACGGCGAATACGGCATCGACGACGTCTGCCTCAGCGTGCTGACCGTTGTGGGACGCGATGGCATCAAAGGCAAGCTGATGGCTCCCCTCACCGACGAAGAACAGGGCCTCCTGCGCAAGAGTGCCGACAGCCTCCACGAGGTCATCAACAACCTCCAATTCTAATTTCTCATTTTGGACAAAGGGCGTCTGCCGCACTGCGGGGTGCCGATCAAAAGGCATCGTTGGGTCTGTGCGAGCAGTGTCCCCCAATGGGTGCCTTTTTGTCCAGCCGTGACAGAGATTTTTCTTCACAATTTACATAGACAAAGGAGATACCAATATGGAATATCGCATCGAACATGATTCCATGGGCGAAGTCAAGGTTCCTGCTGACAAGTATTGGGCGGCACAGACCGAACGCAGCCATGAGAATTTCCTCATCGGCGTCGGCATCGAGACCATGCCCCGGGAAATCACCCATGCTTTCGGCATCCTGAAAAAGGCCGCCGCCATGGCAAACCACGCCCTCAAACCGGAGAAAATGACCGATGAAAAACTCAGCGCCATCGAAGCTGCCTGCGATGAAGTCATCAGCGGTTCTTTAAACGATCATTTCCCCCTGGTGGTCTGGCAGACCGGCAGCGGTACCCAGTCCAATATGAACGCCAACGAAGTCATCGCCAACCGCGGCAATGAAATCGCCGGCAAAAAGCTTTTGCATCCCAACGACGACATCAACATGAGCCAGTCGTCCAACGATACCTTCCCTACGGCCATGCACATCTCTGCAGTGCTGGCCATTGAAGATAAGCTCTTCCCGGCCATCGATACATTGGTGGAGACCTTCAAGCGTCTGGAAGCGGAAAATGAGGGCATCGTCAAGAGCGGCCGCACCCATCTCCAGGACGCCACCCCCATCACCTTCTCCCAGGAGATCAGCGGCTGGCGCTCCTCCCTGGAAAAGGATCGCAAGATGCTGGAAATCGCCCTTCCGGAACTCAAAGAACTGGCTCTGGGCGGCACCGCTGTGGGCACCGGCCTCAATACCCCCAAAGGATTTGACGTCAAGGTGGCCGAAGCTGTGTCCCAGATCACCGGCAAGCAGTTTGTCACCGCTCCTAATAAATTCCATGCCCTCACCAGCAAGGATGAATTGGTATTCGCCCACGGCGCTCTCAAGGCCCTGGCTGCCGATATGATGAAGATTGCCAACGACGTCCGTTGGCTGGCCAGCGGTCCCCGCGACGGCCTGGGTGAGATCTTCATCCCGGAAAACGAGCCCGGCTCTTCCATCATGCCCGGCAAGGTCAATCCCACCCAGTGTGAAGCCGTCACCATGGTGGCTGTCCAGGTGATGGGCAACGATGTGGCTGTCGGCATGGCCGCCAGCCAAGGTAATTTCGAACTCAACGTCTTTATGCCGGTGTGCATTTATAACTTCCTCCAGTCGGCCCGTCTGCTGGCTGAAGCCATCCTTTCCTTTAACCGCAACTGTGCGGTGGGCATCAAGGCCAACAAGGAAAAGATGCATCACAACCTCCACAATTCCCTTATGCTGGTGACGGCGCTCAATCCTTACATTGGTTACGAAAACGCCGCCAAGACCGCCAAAAAGGCTTATAAAGACGGCATCTCGCTGAAAGAAGCCTGCATCTCGCTGGGCTTCTTGACCGAGGAAAAATTTGACGAGGTCTTCCACCCCGAACAAATGGTATAATCAAAGGTGCTGTGGGGCCATTGAATGCCCCGCAAGGTTTGAGAAAGGATACGACGACCATGATTTTTAGTTATTATCCTGGCTGCACGCTGAAAACCAAGGCCAAGGAACTGGATCGGTATGCCCGTCGGTCGGCTGAAGCCCTGGGCATCACCCTCAGCGAACTTCCGGATTGGCAGTGCTGCGGCGGCGTTTACCCTATGGCCAAGGACGAAATCGCCACGAAATTATCGTCGGTACGCGCTCTGGCCTCGGCCCGGGATGCCGGACAGGATCTTGTAACCCTGTGCTCGGCTTGTCACAACGTACTGAAACAAGTCAACAACGATATGGCCAATGACGAAAACATCGCTTTGAAGGCCAACAATTATATGCAGCTGGAAGAGGAATACCACGGTGAAACCAAGGTCATCCACTTCTTGGAACTGCTGCGGGACGTAGTGGGATTTGACGAGATCAAAAAAAAGGTGACAAATCCCCTCAAAGGCAAGAAGATCGGCGCCTATTACGGCTGTCTGCTTCTCCGTCCCGGCAAGGTGCTCCAGATGGACAACCCGGAAAATCCCAAGATTATGGAGGATTTCATCCGTGCCATCGGCGCCACCCCGGTGATCTATCCCATGCGCAACGAGTGCTGCGGCGGCTACGTCACCATGGAGAATAAGGATCTTGCCAACAAAAAGAGCGGCGCGGTCCTCTCCAGTGCGGAGGACCAGGGTGTGGAAATGATGATCACCGCCTGCCCGCTGTGCCTCTATAACCTCAACCAAAACAAGGACGGCCATGACGTCCCGGTCTACTACTTTACCGAATTGCTCGCCGAAGCCCTCGGCGTCAAGGACTAAGGAGGAATTAGGATGCAGGATAACAACATGAAGGAAACCATCCTCCGAATCAGCGGCGTCGACGTGCTCAAATGCATGCGGTGCGGCAAATGCTCCGGCACCTGCCCCTCCTACGACGAGATGGAATACCATCCCCATGAGTTCGTCTACATGGTGGAAAAGGGCCAGATCGAACCGCTGATGAAATCCAAATCGATTTACACATGCCTTTCGTGCTTTGCCTGCGTGGAGCGTTGCCCCCGCGATGTAGAACCCGCCAAATTGGTGGAGGCCATCCGTTTGGCTGTCATCCGTGGGCAGGGTGAGAACCATCTCAAACCCGAAAGCATCCCCGAACTGCTGGATGAAAACCTGCCACAGCAGGCCATTGTCAGCGCGTTCCGCAAGTATAGTAAATAAGGAGGAGAAAAGTCAATGCAGAGAATAGGCGTATTTGTCTGCCATTGTGGCACAAACATTGCCGGTACGGTTGATGTCCATGCTGTGGCGGAAGCCCTCAAGATGGAGCCCGGCGTGGTCTTCTCCATCGATTATCAGTATATGTGCTCCGAGGCAGGCCAAAACATCGTCAAGGACGCCATCAAGGAACATAAATTGACAGGCGTGGTCATCTGCTCCTGTTCGCCCCGTATGCACGAGGGTACCTTCCGCAAAGCCGCTGCTTCTGTAGGACTCAATCCCTATATGGTGGAAATCGCCAACATCCGTGAGCAGTGCTCCTGGATCCACAAGGACAAGCAGACCGGTACCGAAAAGGCCATTATCCTGGGCAAGGCCGCCATCGCCAAGGTGCATCTCAACGCTCCTCTGACCGCTGGAACAAGCCCAGTTACCAAGCGCGCTCTGGTCATCGGCGGCGGTATCGCCGGCATCCAGACCGCTTTGGACATCGCAGACGCCGGTTTTGAAGTGGACATCGTGGAAAAGAATCCCACCATCGGCGGCAAGATGACCCAGATCGACAAAACCTTCCCCACCTTGGACTGTGCGGCTTGTATCCTTACCCCCAAGATGGTGGACTGTGCGCAGAACGATAAAATCAAAATTTATTCTTACAGTGAAGTCACCGACGTCAAAGGCTTTGTGGGCAACTTCACCGTTACCATCAAAAAGAAGGCCCGTTACGTAGACGAGACCAAGTGCACCGGCTGCGGCGACTGTACTGAAAAGTGCCCCATGAAGAAGGTTCCCAACGAGTTCAACCTGGGGCTGGATACCCGCCGCGCCATTTACATTCCTTTTGCACAGGCTGTCCCCAAGGTGGCTACCATTGATCCTGACTACTGCAACATGATCAAAAACGGCAAGTGCGGACTGTGCGCACGGGTGTGCGGCGCCGGCGCCATCGATTATAAGCAGCAGGATCAACTGATTGAAGAGAAGTACGGCGCCATCGTCATAGCCACTGGTTTCAATCCCATCAAGCTGGATAACTTCGATGAATTTGCCTACTCCCAGAGCCCTGATGTGGTCACTTCTCTGGAGTTTGAGCGTCTCACAAACGCCGCTGGTCCTACCGCCGGCACCTTGCTCCGTCCTTCCGACGGCAAGCATCCCCACACCATTGTATTCGTCCAGTGTGTGGGCAGCCGCGATACCTCCGGCTGCGGCAAACCCTACTGCTCCAAGATCTGCTGCATGTACACGGCCAAGCATGCCATGCTGACCCGTGAGAAATATCCGGACACCGACGTTTATGTGTTTTACATCGACGTCCGTACCCCCGGCAAGAATTTCGATGAGTTCTACCGCCGCGCTGTGGAACAGTACGGCGTCCATTACATCAAAGGCATGGTGGGCAAAGTGGCTCCCCAAGCCGACGGCACCTTGAAGGTTCAGGCCTCCGACCTGATCTCCAACGAGCAGCTCCACATCGATGCCGACATGGTGGTCCTGGCCACCGCCATCGAGCCGGACAAGAGCGCCCGTTCTCTGGGCACCATGCTGACCGCCAGCATGGACACCAACGACTTCTTCACCGAGGCCCATCCCAAACTCCGTCCTGTGGAAAGCCCCACCGCCGGCGTCTTCCTGTCGGGCGCCTGTCAAGGCCCCAAGGACATCCCCGAGACGGTGGCTCAGGCCGGCGCCGCCGCTTCCAAGGTCATCGGCCTGCTGGTCAAGGATCAGCTGACCGGCAACCCCTGTGTGGCCCAGTCCAACGAGCTCATGTGCAACGGCTGTTCAGCCTGTGAAAAGGTCTGCCCCTACGGCGCCATCACGTACATGGACAAAGAATTTAAAATGCCCGACCGCACTGTGGCCATCCGCCGCGTCGCGTCGGTTAATGAGGCCGTCTGCCAAGGCTGCGGCGCTTGTACCGTTGCCTGCCCGTCGGGCGCGATGGACCTCAAAGGATTTTCCAACAGTCAGATTATGGCGGAGGTGGATGCAATATGCAAGTAACCGAGACCAAAGAGTTCAAACCGAAAATTGTTGCATTCTGCTGCAACTGGTGCTCCTATGCCGGCGCCGACTTGGCGGGTACCAACCGTCTTAATTATCCCGCCGACGTTAAAATCATCCGCGTGCCCTGCTCCTGCCGCGTCAACCCCATGTTTATCCTGCGTGCCTTCCAGCGGGGCGCCGACGGCGTCATCCTGTGCGGCTGCCATCCCGGCGACTGCCACTATACCACCGGCAACTACTTCACCCGCCGCCGTATGGCTCTGCTGTTCTCCATGCTGGACTACCTGGGCATCGAGAAGGAACGCACCCGTGTGGAATGGGTATCGGCCGCTGAGGGCGCCAAGTTCGCCGAAACCATGAACAGCTTCGTGGAGGCCGTCACCAAGCTGGGTGAAAACAAAAGATTGGGGGATTTGCGATGCAAAGTGAAATGATCCGCCGGGCCAAAGAGCTTCTCAGTGACGGCACCGTCAACCGGGTCATCGGCTGGAAAGCGGGCGAGTTCGATTACGACATCACCCCCGCTGTATTCACCTGCCCCGAACAGCTGGACGACGGCTTCCTTTACAACGATTTCTGTCAGGCAAACGTCTCCAAATACCTCATCAAGGAATCCCGCAAAGAGGGCAAGATCTTAGCTTTCCTCAAGCCCTGCGACACCTATAGCTTTAATCAGCTCATCAAAGAACACCGCATCTGGCGGGACAACGTCTATGTCATCGGCGTGCCCTGCGACGGCAAGGTGGATGTGGATACCGTCAAGCAGAAGGGCCTCCAGGGTATCCTGAGCATGCAGTGCGACGGTCAGACCGTCACCGCTCAGACCCTCTACGGCGAGGAAAAGTTCGACAAAGCCGACGCCATGTCCGACCGCTGCCTCAACTGCAAGAGCAAAAAACACGTGGCCTACGACGAGCTCATGGGCGACGAAGGCGAGGTTTTGGATTCCCATCGGTTCGATATGGTGGAGAAGATCGAAGCCATGTCCTCGGAGGAACGCTTCAACTTCTGGCGCGGGGAACTGTCCCGCTGCATCCGCTGCAACGCCTGCCGCAACGTCTGCCCGGCCTGCACCTGCGAAAAGTGCGTGTTTGACAACGACGCTTCGGGCATCGCCCAGAAGGCGGCGGCCGACTCCTTTGAGGAGAATATGTTCCACATCATCCGCGCCTTCCACGTGGCCAGCCGCTGCACCGACTGCGGTGAATGTTCCCGCGTCTGCCCCCAGAACATCCCGTTACACCTGCTCAACCGCAAGTTTATCAAGGACATCAACGAATTCTACGGCGAATACCAGGCCGGTGAGGATACCACCACCAGACCTCCGCTCCAGGCCTACACCACTGGGGACGTGGAACCCAGCATTGTGTATCAAAAAGGGGGTAACAACTGATGTTATCGCTTGCCATCGCAAAACTAAACGATTTCTTCGCCGCCCTGGCTGCCAGAGAAACCCTTTACCTGCCGGTGGACAACGATGCCGGCCAGGCTCAATATAAGAAGTGGGCCGAGGGCGATACCCTCAGCGAAGCCCTCAACACCGTCCGCAGCGCCAAAGACTTCTTCTTCCCCCAGACCGAGAACCTTGTGGACTTCAAGGTGGAAGGTAAAAAAATTGAGGTCATCGATCCCCGCAGCGAATCGGAGGATTTTGTGGTGTTCGGCGTGCGCGCCTGCGACGCCCGCAGCTTTACCATCCTGGACAAGGTCTTTTTGGCCGATCCGGTGGACAGTTATTATAAGTCCCGCCGGGAACACGGCACCATCATCACCATGGCCTGCACCAAGCCGGAGGAAACCTGCTTCTGCACCCTGTTTGACATCGACGCCACCAATCCGGAAGGGGATATCCGCTCCTGGATGACCAATGATCGGGTCTACTTTGAGGCCGTCACCGAAAAGGGCACCGCCCTTCTGGATTCCATGAAGGGTCTGCTGGGTGACAGCGATGATTCGGCTGTGGAATCCCAGAAGGCCGAGACCAAGAAGATTCTGGAAAGACTTCCCTTCGGCAAGCTCAAGATGGATGAATTCAAGGGCGAGAACCTTCTGGAACTCTTTGATTCCCCCAAATGGGCCGGTCTTTCGGAAGCCTGCCTGGGCTGCGGCACCTGTACCTTTGTGTGCCCCACCTGCCAGTGCTACGATATCCGCGACTTCGATACCGGCCACGGCATCAAGCGCTTCCGCTGCTGGGACAGCTGCATGTATTCCGACTTCACCCGTATGGCCCACGGCAATCCCCGTCTGACCCAGCTGGAGCGGTTCCGCCAGCGCTTTATGCACAAGCTGGTCTACTTCCCCTCCAACAACGACGGCGAATACGGCTGCGTCGGCTGCGGCCGTTGTCTGGCCAAATGCCCCATCCACATGAACATTGTTAAAGTTATCAAGACATTGGGGGTTGAACAATAATGCAACAAGAGACTTTAATTCCCAAAGTTGGTGTCGTCACCGATATCCGGATCGACACCCCCGATGTGAAAACATTCCGGGTTGTGGGACTGGACGGCAAAAAGCTGTTTGAGCATATCCCCGGCCAATGCGCTATGGTTTCCATCCCCGGCGTTGGCGAAGCCATGTTTTCCATCACCTCCTCTCCCACCAACGAAGAATTCATGGAATTCAGTATCAAGAAGTGCGGCTGCCTCACCGATTGGCTCCATCAGATGGATGTGGACCAGCAGGTCACCGTCCGCGGCCCCTACGGCAACGGTTTCCCGGTGGAATCGGCCCTCAAGGGCAAGGATCTGCTGTTTATCGCCGGCGGTATCGGCCTGGCCCCCCTCCGCTCGGTCATCAACTACGTCCGGGACAAACGGGAGAATTACGGCAGCATCCAGATTGTGTACGGCTCCCGCTCCAAGGACGACCTGGTGGACTATCAGGAGATCATCGACGAGTGGATGCAGGACGACGGCGTGGAGGTCAATTTGACCATCGACCGCGAACAAGAGGGCTGGGACGGCCATGTGGGATTTGTCCCCAACTACGTCAAGGAGCTGAATCCCGACCTGAATAAGACCGTGCTGGTGTGCGGCCCCCCCATTATGATCAAGTTTACCTTGGCGGGACTCAAGGATCTGGGCTTCACCGAGGATCAGGTTTATACTACCATGGAGCTTCGTATGAAGTGCGGCGTGGGAAAATGCGGCCGTTGCAACATCGGCAATAAGTACGTCTGCAAGGACGGCCCGGTTTTCCGTTTCGACCAGCTTGACGAGCTTCCCAATGAATATTAATAAGGAGAGTAGTGCTGATATGGAAAATATGGTTCACATTTTCCTCATGGGAAAACAATACGAAGTGCCCTCCAACCTGACCATCATGGGCGCCATTGAGTACGCTGGCTATCAGCTCATCCGCGGCTGCGGCTGCCGCAACGGTTTCTGCGGCGCCTGCGCCACCATCTACCGCATCAAGGGCGACCGGGAGCTGAAGGCTTGCCTCGCCTGCCAGACCCAGGTAGAGGACAACATGTACATTGCCATGCTGCCCTTCTTCCCCATTGTCAAGGAAAACTACAACATCAACAATGTGAAACCCACCGAGCAGATCATGATGCAGCTTTATCCGGAAATCTACAGCTGCATCGGCTGCAACGCCTGCACCAAGAGCTGTACCCAGGGCCTCAACGTCATGCAGTACATCGCCTACGCCCAGCGCGGTGAATACGAAAAGTGCGCTGAGGAGTCCTTCGACTGCGTCATGTGCGGCGTATGCTCCTCCCGCTGCCCGGCCGGCATCTCCCATCCCCAGGTAGCGCTGCTTGCCCGCCGTCTCAACGGCAAGTACCTGGCTCCCAAGTCGGAACATCTGGAGAATCGCGTCAAGGAGATCAAAGACGGCAGCTTCCGCGAGCTGCTGGAGGCCCTGATGCAGAAACCTGTGGAAGAAATGCAGGAACTCTACAACAACAGAGAAATTGAACAATAAGGAGGGTGCCGACATGTATACCAATGAAATGCTTGAGTCCATGAAAAAGGTGGAGGCCGCCAGAGAAGCCAATGCCGCTCTGGAGCCCAGAAGAATGACCGCCGAAGAAAAGGACACTCTCCTGGCCACCTACCATCCCGATTATAAACAGGGCGAATTCGACGTCCTGAAAATCGGTCCCAACAAGGGCGAGAAGGTGCCCACCGAGCTGGCCGCCCTTCTGCAAGCCAACAGCCGCGTGAATCCCGCCGACATCGATCTGTCAAACCCCGACTACGATGTGGACGTCCTCATCATCGGCGGCGGCGGCGCAGGCGCTTCGGCCGCCATCGAGGCCGATAACGGCGGTGCTTCTACCATGATCGTCACCAAGCTGCGCATCGGCGACGCCAACACCATGATGGCTGAGGGCGGCATCCAGGCCGCCGACAAGCCTAATGATTCCCCCGCCATCCATTACCTGGACGCTTTCGGCGGCGGCCATTTTGCCGCTAAGCCGGAACTGCTCTACAAACTGGTCAATGAAGCTCCGGAAGCCATCCTGTGGCTCAACGAGCTGGGTGTGGAGTTTGATAAGGACAAGGACGGCACCATGATTACCACCCACGGCGGCGGTACCTCCCGCAAGAGAATGCACGCTGCCAAGGACTATTCCGGCGCTGAGATCATGCGTACTCTCCGCGATGAAGTTCTCAACCGTAACATCCCGGTGGTGGATTTCACCGCCGCTATCGAGCTCATCCTGGACGACGACGGCAAAGCTGCCGGCGCTGTCCTGATGAACATGGAGACCAAGGAAATCCTTATCGCCCGGGCTAAGACGGTCATCATTGCCACCGGCGGTGCAGGACGTCTCCACTACCAGGGATTCCCCACCTCCAACCACTACGGCGCTACTGCTGACGGCCTGGTTCTGGGTTACCGTGCGGGTGCAAAGCTCCTGTACGCCGATACCCTTCAGTATCATCCTACAGGCGCCGCTTATCCGGAACAGATCTTCGGCGCTTTGGTCACTGAGAAGGTCCGCTCCCTGGGTGCCAAGCTCATCAATGTAGACGGCGAAGCCTTTATGCATCCCCTTGAGACCCGCGACGTATCTGCCGCTTCCATCATTCGGGAGTGTTCTGATCGTCAGAAGGGCGTCCACACTGCCGACGGCGTAGGCGTATGGCTGGACACCCCTATGATCGAGCTCAAAAACGGCGAAGGCACCATTGAAAAGCGCATCCCTGCTATGTTGCGTATGTTCGGCAAATACGGCATCGATATCCGCAAGGAACCCATCCTGGTCTATCCCACACTCCACTATCAGAACGGCGGTTTAGACATCACTGCCGAGGGTATGACCAATATTGAAAACCTGTATGTAGCCGGTGAAGCCGTCGGCGGGATCCACGGCCGTAACCGTCTCATGGGCAACTCTCTGCTGGATATCATCGTCTTTGGCCGCAACGCCGGCCGCAATGCCTCCGCTAAATCCAAAGACGTGGAACTTGGTCAGCTGACTCTGGATCATGTTGAGAAGTTTGCCAAGGAAATGGCCGATGCCGGTATCGTCACCGATATGGTCTCTCCCAAGCTGCTCCCTCGCTATACTCATAAGAAGTAAAAGCTCTCTAGATCGTCACACTACACTTGACTTGAATGCATAGAAGGAGAAATGTGAAACATGGAATTGGCTAGTCTATTTGAGACCATTATGATTATTTCGTTCGGCATTTCATGGCCCCTTTCCATCGTCCGTTCGGTGCGCTCCCGTTCCACCCAGGGCAAGAGCTTGTTGTTCATGATCTTTATTGAGTTTGGCTATATCTGCGGCCTTATCGCTAAGTTCATGACCGGTACCTTTAACCTGGCTTTCTGGTTCTATTGGCCCAACCTCATTATGGTTGCCACCGATATCTGCCTTTACTTCCGCAACAAAGCCATTGAAAAGAGAGAAGCTGCTTCTCAAAAGTAAGCTGATCCCCTACAAATCAAAAGAGGATGCCTTTTAGAAGGCATCCTCTTTTTTATGCATTGAAGCGTTCTTTATTCCGCCTTTCCCTTTTCCCAATTCCAAGGACGTTTGCACAGGATACGGTCGGCATAAGGGACGAAGATCGACAAAACAGTAAATCCCAACAGCAACATAGGGTACCACATAAAGGGAACGATGGAGAAGGGGCTGACTGCCCCTTCACTAAGGCTGCCAGCCAATAGGATTTGTGCACCATAAGGGATTAGGCCCTGCATGACACAGGAGAAAATATCTAGGATTGAGGCGGTTTTGCGCGGATCCAACTTGTATTCCTGAGAGATCTGTTTGGCAATCGGGCCGTCGATAAGGATGGCCACAGTATTGTTGGCAGTTGCGGCATCTGTAGCCAGTGTCAGGGCTCCGATGCTGAGCTGTGCTGATTTAGGTCCGCGCACAAACTTCCGGAAAATCCGCAGCAGGAAATCCATCCCCCCCGCCTTTGACACCATCTTGGTCAGGCCGCCGATGAACATGGAGAGTAAAAAGATCTCCAGCATCCCGCCAAAGCCTTCAAAGATATTCTGGGAGAAAGATAAAGGAGTCAGGTCTCCATAGACGATACCGATAATGCCGGCTACGACGATGCCGGACGTCAGCACCACCAAAACGTTCACACCCACCAGAGCCAGCACTAAAACAAGCAGATAGGGAATGACCTTCACAACATTGAAGGTGAGGCCCTCCAGTGCGACGGCATCGGAAGACGATCCAAAAAACAGCAACAGGATCACTGTAATGACGGCCGGCGGCAAAGCAATTAAGAGGTTTAAACGGAATTTATCCTTCATCTCCACCCCTTGGGTACGGGTGGCGGCGATGGTAGTATCGGATACAATAGACAGGTTGTCTCCAAACATGCCTCCCCCTACCACGGCTGCCAGCATAAGGGGAAGCGGGATGCCTGCCTTGTCGGCAAATCCCACTGCCACAGGAGCTAGAGCTCCTACCGTCCCCATAGCGGAGCCGGTGGATGTACCTAAAAAAGCGGCAATCACAAAGAGGCCAGCAGTGATGACCGATGGCGGCAGTACCGAAAGCCCTAAATTGACGGTGGCATCCACGCCGCCCATGGCTTTGGCCACAGTGGAGAATGCCCCTGCCAACAGGTAAATCAGGCACATTATAATGATGTTATCGTCCCCGCATCCCTTGACAAAGGTATCCACCTTTTCCGAAACGCTTCCCTTGAACAAAAAGAAGGCCACAATAATCCCCAACATAGCGGCTACAGGGGTGGGGAACTGATAAAATGCCTGATCCACTCCCTGGGATTCCAGCACAATTCCCACAATCAAATACGAAAACACAAACACCAGCAAAGGCAAAAATGCCCAACCATTGCCCTTTGACTTCTGATCCAGCTTCATAAAACGTCCAGCCCCTCTCACCGTCTTTTCATAAAAATGATAAAAATATTTTAACACAATCGCCTAAAAATATCTAGAATAAAAGTTCAAAGAATACGATTTTTTGCTTTCTTCACACCATAAAAATACAGCTGGATGAAAAATGTCATCCAGCTGTACAGCATAAGGCAATGGGCTATTCGATATCCGGACTCTGGTCTAAATACATCTGGACGTATTCCTCCTGGATATCCATACGTTTTGCAATCTGCGGGATGTCCATACCGCTTTCCAGAAAACGCCGTGCCACTTTGGACATGGATTCCCCAATCTCAATGATATGCCGGTCGGGATCATAAATACGTATCACCCTTTGTCCCCAAGCGTGTTCTTTCAGGGGATGCACAAATGAGAGATCCCGTATTGTATCCAGACGTTCGAGAAACTTCTCCATATCGTCGGCCTCAAAGTAGAGTTCACAGGCCTGGTTTCCAAACTGGATATCCTGTTCCCTTTTGTGGATAAATTGCGTCCAAGTGCCCACCGTCTGAAGGGCCAGACAATCCGAAAGGGTCACATTGGCTCCAAAATCCGCTGTGACCTCCATCCCCAGCAGATCACAATAAAACCGTTTGGATGCCTCAAGATCCGTTACCGCCAATAATGTACATCGCATTTTCATCGTTTGATCCTCCTCATCTTCCTTTGGACTTCTTCCAACAGGCATTGACGATCGTTGCTTACGGCCTGATCCATCACCAATTCCAACAGGTAATGAAGCATATTCCCTACCTCTGGTCCTGCCGGGATGCCGGCAGCCAAAATATCTCTTCCATTTACAGCCAGATCCCCAACAGAAAAACATTGCCCCTCCTCGATCACCTTTTGCATCCGGCTTAATGCACGATCAGCCTGCGCAATCCTCTCCTGACGATAAGACGATGTTTGCGCTAAAATGTCCGCCCGTCGCACCTCTATCAAACGGTAAAACTGACTTTCCCCCAAACGATTGAGTAAGCGTTTGACGTCTCTTTCGGTTTGAGGCAATGGAAGATCATGGAGTTCTACCAACTGGACTACTTTCCGGATGGTGTCGTGATCCATGCGGAGATCTCGAAGGGCATCATGAGCCATGGCGGCGCTTTTGGCTGGGTGGCCGTAAAAATGCCCCACCCCTTCTGCCTCCGAGAAGCACGCTGGTTTCCCCATATCGTGAAACAACATAGTCCAACGGACAATAGGATCCTTTGCGGCACAGGCAACGGCATGAGCCGTATGTTCCCACACATCAAAGCAATGATATGCACTGCGCTGTTCAAATCCTATCATAGGTTCAATGGATGGAATGATTTGAGTCAGAACATCGGGATAAGCCAGGAGGATTTCTTTCACACCGTCCCCAAGAAGCATCTTGCTCAGTTCCACCTGAATTCTTTCCTTGGAAACTCTGTTTAATAACTCCTTATTCCGATGAACACTGGCAGAACAGTCGGGTGATATCGTGAACCTCAGCGTCGAAGCAAACCGGAGACCGCGGAGGATGCGTAGGCTATCCTCTTCAAACCGTTTGTCGGCATCCCCTACCGCTCGGATTTGTCTATCCTGTAAATCCTGAGCTCCTCCAAATGGGTCCAACAGCCCCCGATGGGGATGATACGCCATGGCATTGATGGTAAAATCCCGACGGGCTAAGTCTTCGGTAATACATCCTGTAAATGTGACGTGATCAGGGTGACGGCCGTCGGAATAAGCTCCGTCTACACGATAGGTGGTAACTTCATAGGCCCCGTCCGGGAGCAGGACGGTGACTGTCCCATGCTTGAGCCCGGTCTTCAATACCCTCTCATCTTGGAACAGCTCCAGCATTTGTTGGGGCGTCTCTGAGGTACACAAATCCCAATCATGAGGAACCACTCCCCGCAGTGCATCCCGTACACATCCTCCCACTACATAAGCCTCTCCCTTTTGTTCCAGCTTATGGATAAGATACAGTGCGCCTTTCGGCAATGAAATGGTCATTTGTAAAACCTCCTTTTGCCTATATTTACACTGTCTTCTCATAGCTATATTGCCACAAAAAACAACAAAAAACCTGGAACGCACATTGCGTCCAGGTTCAGTCCGGGAAGTATAAAAAACCTGCGGTGCGCGACATGGCTCACCGCAGGTGTGGCGGAGCGGGTGGGATTCGAACCCACGGAGCCGTGAGGCTCAACTGATTTCGAGTCAGTCCCGTTATGACCACTTCGATACCGCTCCACATAAAACAGCGGGTTACCTTCCAGAGCAACCTGCATAAGAACTCTAATATTTTACCAAACTTCTCCTAAAAAGTCAATGGATTTTTTAAACGCCTTAAAAACAGCAGTTTGACTCCTGTTTTAGTTAGAGATCTCCAGGTCAAGCACTGTCCCAAACGGCTCCTTTTGCAAACTGCCTGAAGATCACTTTTGGAAAACAGCAGGAAATCATATTTTCCTTTAGGCAAATATCTCCTCCTTTTTGCAAGAATCTCCAGGGGAAATGCAAAAAAGTGTTGACAAAGTATGGTTGCATGCGTTATAATACTTGTTGTTCGCTTCTGGTTCCAGAAGATATGGCGGCATAGCTCAGTTGGCTAGAGCATGCGGTTCATACCCGCAGTGTCGTTGGTTCAAATCCGACTGCCGCTACCATGGCTCCTATTTGAGCCTCATCTTTGGCGCGTTGGTCAAGCGGTTAAGACACGGCCCTTTCACGGCTGTAACAGGGGTTCGATTCCCCTACGCGTCACCATTCCTATACCGTGGGTGCTCTTTTGCATCCACGGTTTTATGGACGCATAGCTCAGCTGGTTAGAGCGCCTGCTTCACACGCAGGAGGTCAGCGGTTCGAGTCCGTTTGCGTCCACCAAACCAGCATAATCCGAACCTTATTCCAGTGGGAAAAGGTTCGGATTTTTTCTTTGCACAAAAAGCCTGGAGATCATCGTTGCTCCAGGCTTTTTGTATTACAGCAATCCCCAATTTCGCTTCATCTCTAAAATCCGGATTACCGACTGATCGATGCGGTGTTCCGGGATTTCCCCTGATTTTACAGCATCCACGACGGCCGGGATCTGTACTGTAAAATCAGTACAGCAAAGCAAATCGTTCCCTGCTTCCACGGCCATTACCGCCACCTGCTCGTCGTCTGCAAAGTCCCTCACACCGTCCATGTACAGGTCGTCTGTGACAATAACCCCGGAAAATCCCAATTCCTCCCGGAGAATCTCATGTACACGCGGGGAAAGCGATGCAGGCCGCTGGTCATCCATGCTTTTGACAATGTTGTGGGAGACCAATACCACATCGGCTCCTGAATCGATGCCGGCTTCAAAAGGAATAAAATCCGATTGGACAAAGTCGTCGTAAGACCGATTGTCATAGGCGATGCCGGTATGGGTATCCTCATTGTCTCCATAGCCAGGAAAATGCTTGAGCACGGAACCCATCTTTTGTTTCTTCATAACGTCCACAACGGTTGTTACATATTGAGCCGTCTGACTCGCATCTTTGCCAAAGGATCTATTGTAAATAAAATCTTCCGGATCCTTTGACACATCGCATACAGGGGCAAAATTCAGATTAACGCCAAGTTCATGGAGCAAAGTACATTTTTCCACCGTGTCTTTCTCAATGGCCTCAAATCCCCCTGCCTTATAAAGCTCCTGAGGCGACGAAAAAGGCTCCGCCCGAAATGCCGGATACCGGCTAATGCGGTTGACTGTACCACCTTCTTCATCCACGCCGATCAACATGGGGATATCCGACTGCTTCTGATAGCTTTGAATGGTTTCTTTTACTTGTTCTTTTGTGTTATCCTCAAAGTCCCGGGCAAACAAAATATATCCGCCCAGATGATACTCCTTTACCTTCTGTACGGCGCCTTTCTCTGGACATCTTGCAATAAACATCTGTCCTACCTTTTCTTCTAACGTCATCTTATCCAGGATGTTCTGGATGGTTTTATCCGGATCAGACGACGATTGGGAAGTGGCCTCCTGTGAAGAAACTGCAGCGTCCTCTACCTCGATAGTGATGATCCGGACGTCCTGCTGGGTCTTTCCTTCGTCCAGATCCCCGCAATAGGTCACTGCAACTGGGTTCCCGATGAGAATCCCGCTTTGTCCTGTCTTAATCTCAATGCCCTCTTTTTGGAACACATAACTTTGACCGTTCTCTGCGGCCACTGTTAAGGTACTCATGGTGGAATCCTCCACCGTCCCTTTGAGAGTGTATTCCACCTGCCCGGACGAACTACCTTGCTCCGACTGTACGGCAGCTTCCGAAGATGCTGTAGTTTTACTACTCTCCCCCTTGTCGCCGCTGGAACAGGCCGTCAAAAGACACATGAGCACAAGCATCGCGTTTGCTAAAATCATTCTATGCGGTTTGGATCCCCGTTTTCTTCTCTTCATCCCTCACTTCTCCTCCCAGGATATGTCGGACTGCTTCACAGCTCCATATAATATCATGTCCAATATTTTCCCTGACAATGCGATTATTGTCTCCAGATCTGCAGCAGCCTAGCGGCACGGCATTCTATTGGAGATCCTCTTTATAACAATAGGTAAATCCTGTCTTTTATCGCCAGTCACAGATGAATATACCATAGATATGCAAGATCGTCTATATAATTTTTCCAGCATCAAATAGGTCACATTTACTATTGTTGAGAATAATACAAAAAAGGCCGTATCCATATAGACACGGCCTTTTTGCTGGATAGCGGGACGTTCTCTGCGACGACTCACAGCGTTTATGCCCCTCTTCTCATTCCATGTTGGTATATCCCATCAGATATTCGTCTACCTGCCTCGCGCACTGGTTGCCCTCAGCAATGGCCCATACCACCAGCGATTGTCCTCGGCGCATATCCCCTGCAGAAAATACTTTATCCACATTGGTCTTGTAGTTTCCCTCCTCGCTGTTTACCGTATTTCTGGCCGTCAGTTCCACGCCAAATGCTTTGGGGACGTACGGTTCACATCCCACGAATCCGGCAGCGATGAGAAGCAGATCGGCATCCAGTACCTGTTCACTGTCCGGCACTTCCTGAAGTTTCCCGTCCTGGAAGTGGACTTTGACCGTCTTGACCCCAGTGAGCTTTCCATCTTGGGAAAGAAGCTGTTTGACTGTGGTTTCATACTGCCTGGGATCCTCCCCAAAGACGGCGATGGCTTCCTCTTGGCCGTAATCGGTCTTAAGTGTCTTGGGCCACTCCGGCCAGGGATTGGATGCTGCGCGCTGCTCGGGAGGTTGGGGCATCATCTCCAGCTGGATAATCGATTTGCATCCGTGGCGGATACAGGTTCCGATACAATCGTTGCCGGTGTCGCCGCCTCCCACCACCACGACACGTTTCCCCTTGGCGGAGAGATAGGTGCCTTCCCGGAGCCCATGTTCCAGCAGGCTCCGGGTGGTGGAAGTCAGAAAATCCACCGCATAGTGCACCCCTTCTGCCGGGCCGCCTTCCATCTGGAGAGACCTGGGCTGTTTTGCCCCACAGCACAGCACCACTGCATCGTACTGATTGAGAATATCCTGGGCAGGGAGTTCCCCGCCCACGTCAGCGCCTGTGACAAAGGTGATGCCTTCCTGTTCCATGAGCCTCACGCGGCGGTCTACAATGTGCTTTTCCAATTTCATATTGGGAATACCGTACATCAACAGCCCGCCGATTCGGTCGGCCTTCTCAAAAACGGTGACGTTATGCCCCCTGCGGTTGAGACGGTCGGCCACCGCTAATCCCGCTGGGCCGCTGCCCACCACCGCCACTTTTTTATCGGTGCGTACCTGCGGCGGATGCGGGATCATGTTCCCCTCCTCAAAGCCCTTCTCAATGATGAACAGTTCATTTTCCCGGATGGTGACAGGATCGCCGTTTACCCCGCACAAACAGGATTTCTCACACAGTGCCGGACAAACCCGTCCAGTAAACTCCGGGAAGGTGCTGGTCTTGAGCAGACGGGACAATGCATGCTGGTAGTTGCCGTTAAAGACCTCGTCGTTCCATTCGGGGATGAGATTGTGGAGAGGGCATCCGGCGGCCATGTTCCCCAGGCGGATGATCGACTGGCAGAAAGGCACTCCGCAGTTCATGCAGCGGGCGCCTTGGCATCTGCGCTCCTCTTCCCCCAGAGGAGGATGAAATTCGTTGAAATTCTCAATGCGTCCCAGAGGGGACAGGGCGGAACTATCCTCCCTTTCATATTCTAAAAATCCAGTGATTTTTCCCATCTTGATCACCACCTCATCCTTTCTGGATTTCGTAGAATGCCTCCAAGGCGGCTTCCTTGTGAGACAATCCCTTTTCTTCAAACGAACTGATGGCGCTGAGCATCCGATGATAATCGTTGGGCACGATTTTCTTAAAGCTGGGCAGATACTGGGCAAAATGTTCCAGGATCCGGCTGCCCAGAGGCGATCCAGTCGCATCCACATGTTTTTGCAGGATGGACTTCAGTTCGGCGATGTCGTATTTTTCCGTGACCTCGTCCATGGTGACCAGCTCTTTGTTCAGGCGCAGGTACAAGTCGTGCTTCTCATCCAGCACATAGGCGATGCCGCCGCTCATCCCGGCTGCGAAGTTCTTGCCGGTGGGCCCCAGGATGACGGCACGTCCCCCGGTCATATACTCGAGGCCGTGGTCTCCGCATCCTTCGGCCACCGCTACGGCGCCGGAGTTTCTCACACAGAACCGTTCCCCGGCAATGCCGTTGATGAACGCCTCGCCGGAAGTGGCCCCGTACAAGGCCACGTTCCCGATGGCGATGTTTTCCTCCGCCTTGAACCCGCTGTTCTTGGGGGGATAGACCACCAGTTTCCCTCCCGAAAGCCCTTTGCCAAAGTAGTCGTTGGCGTCTCCCTCCAGCCGGATGGTCAGACCTTTGGGAATAAAGGCTCCAAAGGACTGTCCCCCGCCTCCTTTACAGTGTATGACAAAGGTGTCGTCGGGCAGGGTATTCTGAAACTTCCGGGTGATTTCCGACCCCAGAATGGTCCCCAGCGTCCGGTTCACACTGGATACCTCAATGTGTTCCTCATGCTTTGCGCCGGTCCGCAACGCCGGCTTGAATCGCTTGAGCAACACCGATTCGTCTATGGTCTTTTCCAGATGGAAATCGTAGGCGTCGGACGGGTCAAAATGGATTTTGTCCGCCTGGGCATACGTGGGATCGATGATCCTGTTCATATCCACCGTCTCGGCCCTCTCGGTTACCTGCTTGGGTTTGACACGGATGCAGTCGGTACGTCCCACCATTTCCTCCAGAGTCCGGAACCCCAGCTTTGCCATAATCTCCCGCAGCTCCTGGGCGATGAACAGCATGAAGTTCATGACGTACTCCGGTTTGCCCTTGAATCGTTTGCGCAGCTCTTTGTTCTGCGTGGCGATGCCGAAGGGGCAGGTGTCCAGATTGCACACCCGCATCATACGGCATCCCATGGTGACCAGCGGCGCGGTGGCAAAACCGAATTCCTCGGCCCCCAGCAAGGCGGCTACGGCAACGTCCCGGCCGCTCATGAGCTTGCCGTCGGTCTCCAGCACCACCCGGCTCCTGAGCCCATTTTGGATCAGGGTCTGGTGGGCTTCCGCCAATCCCAATTCCCAGGGAAGCCCGGCATGATGAATGGAGCTTTGAGGCGCTGCACCTGTACCGCCGTCGTAGCCCGAGATGAGCACCACCTGGGCCCCGGCTTTGGCCACGCCGGCAGCAATGGTGCCGACGCCTGCTTCCGACACCAGTTTGACCGAGATGCGCGCCTGACGGTTGGCATTCTTCAAGTCGTAAATCAACTGGGCCAGATCCTCAATGGAATAGATGTCGTGATGAGGGGGCGGCGAAATCAGGGAGACGCCCGGGGTGGAATAACGTGTCTCCGCAATCCAGGGGTAAACTTTGGTGCCGGGCAGATGCCCACCTTCCCCCGGTTTTGCACCTTGGGCCATTTTGATCTGGATCTCCTTGGCGCTGACCAGGTACCGGCTGGTGACGCCAAACCGTCCCGACGCCACCTGCTTGATGGCGCTGTTTCGTTCAGTGCCCAGACGTTCCGGTTTCTCGCCTCCCTCGCCGGAATTGGACTTGCCGCCCAACCGGTTCATGGCGATGGCCATACATTCATGGGCTTCCTCGGAAATGGAGCCGTAGGACATGGCTCCCGTCTTAAACCGTTTGACAATTTCAGACGCCGGTTCCACTTCTTCCAGGGGGATGCCCCCATCCTCAGGATACACAAATTCCAGCAGTCCCCGCAGGGTATGGGGTTTTTGCTGGTTGTCCACCATAGCGGTGTATTCCTTAAACCGGCTGTAATCCCCGTTTTGGGTGGCCTGCTGAAGGGCTACGATGGTCTCGGCATTGTAGAGATGATCCTCTTTGTCCTCGCCGGCCCGCAGCTTATAGAAACCAATGCTGTCCAAGGAAGTGTCCACCCCCAGACCCAGGGGATCAAAAGCATGGCTGTGCCGGTACTCCACCCCTTCGGCGATTTCCTCCAGCCCGATGCCTCCCACACGGCTGACGGTATTGGTGAAGTATTTGTCGATGACATCTTTGCAAAGGCCGATGGCTTCGAAAATCTGAGCCGACTGATAAGACTGCAGGGTGGAGATGCCCATCTTGGCGGCGATCTTGACGATGCCGTGAAGAATGGCAGAATTGTAATCGTGGACAGCGGTGTGATAATCCTTATCCAGCATCTTTTTGTCGATCAGCTCGGCAATGCACTCGTGGGCCAGATAGGGGTTGATGGCCTGGGCACCGTATCCCAGGAGGGTTGCGAATTGATGTACGTCCCGGGGCTCGGCGCTCTCCAGGATAATGGATACGGCCGTCCGCTTTTTGGTGCGCACCAGATGATGCTCAATGGCCGATACCGCCAGCAAAGACGGGATGGCCACATGGTTCTCATCGATGCCCCGGTCGGATAAGATCAGGATGTTGGCGCCTTTGCGGTAAGCCCGGTCACACTTGACAAAAAGCTGTTCCAGCGCCCGTTCCAAGGAGGTATTCTTATAGTAGAGCAGGGAAACCGTCTCGCTGCGGAATCCCGGCTTATTGAGGGCTTTGATCTTGATGAGATCCACACCGGTCAAAATAGGATTTTGCACCTCCAAAACGGTGCAGTTCTCCCCTTTTTCCTCCAGCAGATTTCCATCGGAACCGATGTAGACGGTGGTATCGGTGACAATCTCCTCCCGCAGGGAATCGATGGGAGGATTGGTAACCTGGGCAAACAGCTGCTTAAAATAATGGAACAACGGTTGATGTTTCTCCGACAGCACCGCCAATGGGATATCGGTGCCCATGGACGCGGTGGCCTCCACCCCGTTTTTGGCCATGGAAAGGATGCTTCCCCGCACGTCCTCATAGGTGTAGCCGAACACTTTATAAAGCTTATCCCGGTACTGCTGGGTACAGGTCTCCACCTTTTTGTTGGGGATGGACACATCGTGGAGCTGTACCAGATACCGGTCCACCCATTCGCCGTAGGGCTTGCGGGAAGCATAATCCTGCTTGATCTGTTCATCCAAAATGATGCGGTGCTGTTTTAAATCCACCAGGAGCATCTTGCCCGGCTGAAGGCGGGACTTTTTGACGATGTCCTCGGGCGGGATCTCCAGCACCCCCACCTCTGAGGACAAGATCAGGGTATTGTCCTTGGTGATGTAGTAACGGGAGGGGCGAAGGCCATTGCGGTCCAAGACAGCCCCCACCAGATCGCCGTCGGAAAAGAGGATGGCGGCAGGGCCGTCCCACGGCTCCATCATGGTGGAGTAATAATGGTAGAAATCCTTTTTCTCCCGGCTCATGTTGGCGCTGTGCCGCCACGGTTCGGGGATGGTGATCATGACGGCCAAAGGGAGGGGCATCCCGCTCATGGTGAGGAATTCCAGGGTGTTGTCCAGGATGGCGGAATCGGACCCTTCGGCGTTGACCACCGGCAACACTTTGTCGATGTCCTCCGACAGCAGGTCGGAATGCATGGTCTCCTCCCGGGCCAGCATACGGTCGGCGTTACCCCGGATGGTATTGATCTCCCCATTGTGCAGGATCAAGCGGTTGGGATGGGCGCGTTCCCAACTGGGGTTGGTGTTGGTGGAAAAGCGGGAGTGCACCAGTGCCAAAGCGCTTTCGTAATCGGGATCCTGAAGGTCCTGGTAAAAGGCCCGCAGCTGATTGACTAGGAACATACCCTTGTACACCACCGTGCGGGAGGACAGGCTGACCACATAGGTGTCGTCGCTGGACTGTTCAAATTCCCGGCGGATGATGTAGAGCTTACGGTCAAAGTCAATCCCCTGGGCACATCTCTCCGGACGGGCCACAAAAGCCTGGTAGATATACGGCATACAATCCCTGGCCCGTTTTCCTAGAATATCGGGTACGACCGGCACTGGACGCCATCCCAGGAATTTGACCCCTTCCTTCTCGACGATGATCTCAAACATCTTTTTGGCCTGGTTGCGCCGAAGGGTATCCTGGGGAAAGAAGAACATCCCTACGCCGTAATCCCTGGCCTGGCCCAGAATGATCCCCGCATCCTTTGCCGCCTTGGTGAAAAACCGGTGGGAGATCTGTAGCATGACGCCCACGCCGTCTCCCACTTCGCCTGTGGCGTCTTTGCCGGCGCGATGCTCCAGCTTTTCTACGATATGAAGGGCATTGTCCACCACTTGATGGGTCTGCCGCCCGTCGATGTTGACCACGGCGCCGATTCCACAGGCGTCGTGCTCAAACCGGGGGCTATAAAGTGTCTCTTGATGGGTATTCATCGTCCCAATTCCTTTCCCTGTTTGATACTTGTAAAAATATGCGTCCCTGCTTGCCCATTTGTACAGGCCAAAGGCAGCGCCTCCGGCCCCTTCCCGGCAGATAACTACCGTTATTTTCCCAGCCTGCTTTCTATCCTATTCAGCCGGGCGGAAAAATAGATGCCGGTATCCTGCGCTGCCCTTGCTTTCGCTTCTTCTTTTACAAGATACCAAACAACAGCTTCCCGTAGGAAGGATAGGGCCACACCTGGGAAGAGGTAATGCTCTCCAGTTCATCGGTGACGGCGCGCAGGGCGGTCATATCGGAAAAAATCACATCTTTGTAGTAAAAAGCGGCCTGTTCAAAATCAGCGATGTCCTTTGCCTTGACCAGATCGTCCTCCAATGTCTCCATGTTTTGGAACACCGATGCCGACAGCTGGGAAATGATCTTGACCGACTGGGTCTCATAGGTGGAATCGATGTCCGGCGACAAGGACTTCTTTGCCAAAGCCGTATCGGCCAGCTGCTGGGCGTATTTGCTGACGGCTGGGAGGATATCCTTGCGCACCATATCCACCATGGTGAGGGCCTCGATGTTGAGGGTCTTGGTATAATTCTCCATCATGATCTCATAACGGGCGTGCATCTCGTCCTCGCTGAATACCTTATGGGTGGTGAAAAGCTGGATGTTCTTTTTGTGCACGAAATAAGGCAGTGCATCGGGCGTCGTCTTGAGATTGAGGAGTCCCCGCCGTTCGGCCTCTGCCACCCATGCTTCATCGTAGCCGTTGTCGTTGAAGATGATGCGTTTGTGCTCCTTGATGACGCGCTGAATCAGGCGATGCAGATCGTTTGCAAAGTCTGCTGACCCCTCCAGCTGGTCGGCAAACTGGCGGAGTTCCTCGGCGACGGCGGTATTGAGCACCATATTGGGCCCGGCGATGGAGGCCGACGATCCCAGCATACGGAATTCAAACTTATTGCCGGTAAAGGCAAAGGGAGACGTCCGGTTGCGGTCGGTGGTATCCTTTTGGAACTTGGGCAGGACGTGCACTCCTACACGCATCAGTTCTTTTTCCTTGGCGTCGTAGGAGGTGTCTTGTTCAATGGCCTCCAGGATCTCGGTCAATTCGCTGCCCAGGAACATGGATACAATGGCGGGCGGCGCCTCGTTGGCCCCCAGACGATGGTCGTTCCCCGCCGACGCGGCCGACAGCCTCAGCATATCCTGGTACTCGTCCACCGCCTTGATGACGGCGCAGAGGAACAGCAGGAATTGGGCGTTTTCATACGGCGTCTCCCCCGGCTCCAGGAGGTTGACGCCGGTGTTGGTGGAGATAGACCAGTTGTTGTGTTTGCCGCTGCCGTTGACGCCCGCAAAAGGCTTCTCATGGAGCAGGCATACCAGATCGTGCTTCTTGGCGATGCGCTGCATCAGTTCCATGGTCAGCTGGTTGTGATCGGTGGCGATGTTGGTGGTGCTAAAGATGGGGGCCAGCTCATGCTGGGCGGGCGCTACTTCATTGTGTTCGGTCTTGGCCAGGATGCCCAGCTTCCACAGTTCCTCATTGAGTTCCTTCATGTAGGCCTGCACACGGGATTTGATGGTGCCGAAGTAATGATCCTCCATCTCCTGCCCTTTGGGGGTCTTGGCCCCGAAGAGGGTCCGGCCGGTATAAAGCAGGTCTTTGCGCTGTTCGTAATATTTCTTGTCCACCAGGAAGTACTCCTGCTCCGGCCCCACGGTGGTTTTGACGGAGGTGACGTCCTGGTTGCCGAACAGCTTGAGCACACGCATGGCCTGTCTGTTGATGGCCTCCATGGACCGCAGGAGAGGGGTCTTTTTGTCCAGGGCGTGGCCGCCGTAGGAACAGAATGCGGTGGGAATGCACAGGATGCCGTTTTTGATGAAGGCATAGGATGTGGGGTCCCAGGCGGTATAGCCTCTGGCCTCGAAGGTGGCGCGCAGCCCGCCGGAGGGGAAGGAGGATGCATCGGGTTCGCCTTGTACCAGTTCCTTGCCGGAGAACTCCATGATGACACGTCCGTCGCTGGTGGGGGTGATGAAACTGTCGTGTTTCTCGGCGGTGATGCCGGTCATGGGCTGGAACCAATGGGTATAATGGGTGGCGCCTTTTTCAACGGCCCAATCCTTCATGGCGTTTGCCACCACGGTAGCGATGTTAATGTCCAGACTCCTCCCGTTTTTCATGGTGCGCTGCAATTGGCGGAAGGTCTCTTTCGGAAGACGCTGTCTCATTGTGTTCTCATCGAATACCATGGATCCAAACAATTCGGTGGTTTTCATTGTTCCAATCTCCTTTTTCATCAAAAATAAGAAAACGGCAATGCGTACAAAGAGTTGGTCCCTTTGCGACGTCATTGCCGTTTTATGGTCTCGTCCTGAATTCCTCACACGCGTTGATGCCCTGCACGAACTGCCTCCATTGGCAATCTGTGCAAAAGAAAAACGCCGCAGAATCTCTTGCTCTGCGACGCCATTGCCGTTTCTGGTGAGTATTATAGATCCGCCCTACGGATTTGTCAAGGTGTTTTTTGCTATTTTCCAGCAAAACAGCAGGATCAGCTTGTTTGTTCCGACTCCAGATCCTGCGGTTGGCTTTCTTCTGAAGCGGACGTCCCCATCTCAAAAGACGTTTTAATGGCGTACAGCGCTTCAAATGCCCTTATGATTTCGTCGTGACGCAGACGATCCAGCCGTCCGACCACTTCCAGCAGTGCGAACTGGGCGCGAAGTTTATCCTCATCCATAAAGAAACTGTCAGTAGGTACGCCAAACAGTTGTGCCAAATTGTAAAACATCATCAGACCCGGCAACGACAAGCCACGTTCAATCTGTGTAATATGATGAGGCGTTTTATCCATCTTCTCCGCCAGCTGGGCCTGGGTCATCCCCGCCTGTTCCCGGAAGTATTTTACCCGTTTCCCAATGTTGTAAAAATTCATGTCCATTCCCTAACACAACCTAGTCTTATTCTTACAAGATTAGTATGCCTTAGTTTCTGGCCACATTAAACGACTTGAAATTATCAAAATAATCATTAAAAAGTAATAATTCCCTCTGTCTCCCCCGTCCCGCTTGACAAACCGGCCGGAATGTTGTAAACTGGAAGAAATTTTAGATATCGAGTTTATGAGCAATGGTGTTCATCTAGGGGGAGGAGCAGTTTTCCCCGCCTAGGATGAGCGCCGTTTTTTGTTTTCCCCCATCGGGTCAAACCACAAGGAGGTTTTTTGTGATGTATTCCTACCAAGAGGTTCTGGATTTTGTGGAACAGGAAGATGTTAAATTCATCCGTCTGGCCTTTTTTGACGTCTTCGGCGTCCAAAAGAACGTCTCGATCATGCCCCAGGAACTGCGACGCGCCTTTGAGGAAGGCATCTCCTTCGACGCATCGGCTGTCCGCGGGTTCGGCGACGAGATGGATTCCGATTTGTTCCTCCATCCCGATCCGTCTACCATCGCCGTCCTCCCCTGGCGTCCCTCCAATGGACGGGTCGTGCGCATGTACTGCGATATCCGGTATCCGGACGGCCGCCTGTTCGAACGGGACTGCCGTCTCATCCTCAAAAACGCCGTGCGGGAAGCGTCCGAACAGGGCATCCAGGTGGACTTTGGATCAGAGGTGGAATTCTATCTCTTTGAAACCGATGAAAACGGGGCGCCTACCCATCGCCCCTTCGATCAGGCCGGTTATATGGACCTCTCCCCCAGGGATAAGGGGGAAAATATCCGCCGGGAGATCTGCTTTACCCTCATCGATATGGACATCCAGCCCGAGGCCTCCCATCACGAAGAGGGCCCGGGACAAAATGAAATCGATTTCCACTACAGCGATGCCCTCACATCGGCCGACAATACCGCTACCTTTAAATGGGTGGTGGAGTCCATCGCCATGCGCAACGGCGTATGGGCCGACTTCTCCCCCAAACCCCTTTCCGATCAGCCCGGCAACGGTATGCACATCAACCTCTCCCTCAAGAGCCGGGACGGCAGGGATTATTCCGACTCCTTTATGGCCGGTATCCTCTCCCACATCCAGGAGATGACCCTTTTCCTCAATCCCACCCATCAATCCTACCAGCGCCTGGGGGAATTCAAGGCCCCGAAATACGTGGTGTGGTCGCCGGAAAACCGGTCGCAGCTCATCCGCATCCCCGCCGTCAAAGGTCCCCGCAGGCGCATTGAACTGCGTTCCCCCGACTCCCAGGCCAACCCTTACATCGCCTTCGCCCTCTTGATCCTCGCCGGGCTGGACGGCGTCAAAAACGGCCTTGTCCCTCCCCCTCCCACCAATATCAACGTCTACAAGGCCGATCCTTCGGTGGTAAAGGGTTTCCAGTCCCTGCCCGACAGCCTCCATGAGGCCGTCCAGAAGGCCTCCTCCAGCCGTTTCATCCAGTCGGTTTTGCCCAAAGGGTATTTGGAGGCCTATTCCAGAACCTGATCCCTGCCAAATTCAGCGGGAAGGAGAGAGCATCTGTGCCTGAGCAGAAAGAACCCTATCGTGTGCTGGTCGTCTCCAGCTCTGCCAAGTATTCCAAGCTTCTGGGCGAATGCTTGCCCGGGCCGCAGTATTTCCCCATCGATTGCGTCGCGACCGCCGGGGAAGCCAAACGGCGTCTGATCAGCACCCACTATTCCATTATCATCATCAACTCCCCCCTGGAAGACGACTTCGGCAGCAGGCTGGCTTTGGACATCAGCGCCCAGTATACCGCCGGTATCCTGCTCCTGGTCAAGGCGGAGCTCTTCGAGCAGACGGCTTATGGGGTGGAGGATTCCGGAGTGGTCACCCTTCCCAAACCCACCTCCCGGCAAATGGTGTACAGCGCCGTCAAAATGCTGACCGCCGTCCAGGCAAAGATCCAAAAAATCCAGCGGGAGACGGTCAGCCTCAAAAGCCGGATGGAGGAAATCCGGCTGGTAAACCGGGCCAAATGGGTGCTCATCGATCGGCTCAAGATGACCGAGCCGGAGGCCCATCGGTATATTGAGAAACAGGCTATGGACCGGTGTGTCAAAAAGTCGCAGGTGGCCCAGAGCATCCTGCGCACCTATGAATAAAAGGATAGAAATCCTACCATCCAATAAAAAAACGGGGGAATGACGGGATGAAACTGAAGTTTACAAAAATGCACGGCTGCGGCAATGATTACATCTACTTCGACTGCTTCGACCAGACGGTGGAGCATCCGGAGTCTTTGGCAGTGAAGCTTTCCGACCGGCATTTCGGCATCGGCGGGGACGGCATTGTACTGATCTGCCCCTCCCGGACGGCCGACGCCAGGATGCGGATGTTTAACCTGGACGGCAGCGAAGGCAATATGTGCGGCAACGCCATCCGCTGTGTAGGCAAGTATCTCTACGACGTCCGGGGCATCCACAAAACCCGGTTGTCCATCGAGACCAGAAGCGGCGTCAAAAGCCTGGATCTGACCGTCCAGGACGGGCAGGCAACGCTGGTACAGGTGGACATGGGCGTCCCACAGCTCTCCCCCGACCAGATTCCCGTCCTGCTGGAGGGGGACAAAATTGTGGACCATCCCATAACGGTGGACGGCTCCCCCTACCGTATCACCTGCGTCTCGATGGGGAACCCCCATTGCGTGGTATTCTGCGACGAGGTGGAACATCTCCCCCTCTCCTCCATCGGCCCCCAGTTTGAACAGCATCCCCTGTTCCCTCAAAGGGTCAACACCGAGTTTGTCCACGTCATCGATCCCCATACTATCCAGATGCGGGTGTGGGAACGGGGCAGCGGCGAGACCTTTGCCTGCGGGACCGGTGCCTGTGCATCGGTGGTGGCCTGCGTCCTCAACGGGCTTTGCCCTATGGATGAGGATATCCGTGTCCTGCTGCGGGGCGGTACTCTTACCATCCGCTATACCAAAAAGGGCGTGTTTATGACCGGCACTGCTACAAAGGTTTTTGACGGCACAGTGCAAGTGTAAGGAGGTTTCTTCGATGGCAACCATCAATCAAAATTACTGGAATTTAAAAGAAAGTTATTTGTTTTCTGAAATCGCCAGCCGTGTTTTGTCCTATCAGAAAGCACATCCCGACGCCCACATCATCCGCATGGGCATCGGCGATGTCACCCTCCCCCTTCCGCCGGCGGTCATCGACGCCATGCATAAGGCGGTGGAAGAAATGGGCCACGCCGAAACCTTCCATGGTTACGGCCCTGAACAGGGCTATCATTTTCTCAGGCAAGCCATAGGGGACTATTACAAACAAAAGGGCGTGTGCCTTCTTCCGGAGGAAATCTTTATCTCCGACGGCGCCAAAAGCGACCTGGGCAATATCCTGGATATCCTGGGCGACAATAGCGTCCTGGTCACCGATCCGGTTTATCCGGTCTATGTGGACACCAACAAAATGAGTGGACGTTCCATCTCCTACGCCCAGGCTAATCAGCAAAATCACTTTCTCCCCATGCCTGATCCCCATCTGACGGCCGACATTATTTATCTCTGTTCTCCCAACAATCCCACCGGCGCGGCATACAGTCGGCAGCAACTAAAGGAGTGGGTGGACTTTGCCAATCAAAACGATTCTGTCCTTCTGTTTGACGCCGCCTATGAGGCCTTTGTCACAGAGGATCTCCCGCGCAGCATCTATGAGATCGAAGGTGCGAAAACCTGTGCCATTGAGTTCTGTTCTTTCTCCAAAACCGCCGGTTTTACAGGCACCCGGTGCGGCTACACAGTGGTACCTCTGGAACTCGTCCGGCAAGAGACCAGCCTCAATAAATTGTGGCTGCGCCGTCAAACCACCAAGTTTAACGGCGTGCCTTATATCGTTCAGCGCGGCGCTGCTGCGGTGTTCTCTCCCGAAGGACAGGAACAAGTAAAGCATAACATCGACTATTACCGTCACAACGCCCAGATGATTACCGATACGCTGGACAAACTGGGGATCTGGTATACCGGCGGCAAGAACTCCCCTTACATCTGGCTCAAATGCCCCCATGATATGGATTCCTGGACATTTTTTGATTTCCTTCTGGAAAACGCCCATGTGGTGGGCACTCCGGGAGAGGGGTTCGGATCCTGCGGCGAAGGCTACTTCCGCCTCACCGCCTTCTCATCCCACGAGATGACCCGCACGGCCATGGACCGTTTCTATGCTATCCTCCGCCAGAAATGAAAATCCATTTTTATTCCCCTTCCCACTTCTGACAACATCTTTTATTTCTTTCTCTTCTCTCTAAAAGCGGGCTTCCTGCACTGTCGGGAAAGCCCGCATCCTTTTTCCTGCCGATCGTTTTTACCGATTGCTCTTGTATTCGGGGAGAAAATGTACTATAGTTTTAACATGGTAATTTTTGATAAAAGTGCGGACCTGGTTTTGTCTGGGTGCACAGATCAAATGCAGTAAACTATATTGGGGGAGTGTAAACAATGCAGCAAGATATGATCGTTATCCTTGATCTCGGCAGCGAACAAAATACCTTGATCGCTCGGGATATCCGTTCCCTGGGGGTGTATACTGAAATCCATCCTCACGACATCACCGCCGACCAGCTTGGGGCGCTTCCAAACGTCCGCGGCGTCATCTTAAACGGCGGTCCCAACCGGGTGGTGGACGGCGTCTCCATCGACGCAAGCGACGCCGTGTATCAAAGCGGGTTGCCTCTCTTGGCAGTGGATCACCAGGGGAAAGCCGATCAGAACCTGGGTTCCTGGCCTCAGGAAGAAGAGGCCCGTATGGATGTCCTAAAGCAGTTTGTTTTTGACCAGTGCAAGGCGCAAAAAAACTGGAATATGGAAAACTTTATCGCCGATCAGATTGACCTGATCCGTGAACAGGTAGGGGATAAAAAGGTTCTTCTCGCCTTATCCGGCGGCGTGGATTCATCGGTTGTGGCGGCCCTCCTCATCCGCGCCATCGGCAAACAGCTGACCTGTGTGCATGTCAATCACGGCCTTCTGCGCAAAGGGGAACCGGAGCAGGTGGTGGAGGTCTTCCAGAAGCAGATGGGCGCCAACCTGGTGTATGTAGACGCCACAGACCGATTCCTTACAAAGCTGGAAAATGTAGCCGATCCAGAGAAAAAACGCAAGATCATCGGCGCTGAATTCATCCGCGTATTTGAGGAAGAAGCCCGTAAATTGGATGGGATCCAGTTCTTGGGACAGGGTACCATTTATCCTGATATCGTGGAGAGCGGCACGAAAACTGCTAAAATGGTCAAATCCCATCACAACGTAGGCGGCCTGCCGGAGGATATGCAGTTTGAATTGGTAGAACCCCTTAAGATGCTGTTTAAAGACGAAGTCCGGGCTTGCGGCACGGCTCTGGGCCTGCCGGACAATATGGTATATCGTCAGCCCTTCCCAGGTCCTGGATTAGGTGTGCGTTGTTTGGGCGCCATCACCAGGGATCGTCTGGAAGCCCTGCGGGAATCGGATGCCATTCTGCGCGAGGAATTTGACAAAGCCGGTCTGGCCGGTAAAGTATGGCAGTATTTTACTGTGGTACCGGACTTTAAGTCGGTAGGTGTGCGCGATAACGCCCGTTCCTTTGAATGGCCGGCCATCATCCGCGCCGTCAATACAGTAGATGCCATGACCGCCACCATCGAGCAGATCGACTGGGATGTTCTGGCCCGCATCACCCAACGCATTACACACGAGGTTCCCGGCATCAACCGTGTGCTTTATGATCTCACTCCAAAGCCGGTAGGCACCATCGAGTGGGAATGATTTCAGAGGCCCGGAAAAGCCCGTAGTTACTGGGTTTTCCAAGGCTTGATGCCCTCCGTGGCAACGATTTGGCAACAGTTTTCATTATTCCAAAGATAAAGAGCTACCTGATTTGCGAAAGTCAGGTAGCTCTTTTTGTTTTACTTACTTCTCTTTGTCAGACAGCTTTTTGAATTCTTCCACCAGCAGATCGCTCAGTCCCTGAGATGGGACAACCTTATGCCAGTGGCCGGTGGTATCGAACTCAGGATAGCGGTAACGCCAGCGGTCGTAGTCCTCTTTGCTGATCTCTCCCGACTTCAATTTGGCCGCCTGCTCTCCCCAGGCGCAGAGCATTTCATGGAGCCTGGCAGCGTCTTTACCCTGGAACACATCCACCCGAAGATGTATCTCTCCGTCGCATTCGCAAATTTTCAGGCCATAGCGGTCCTCCAGGGTAAAGAGAGTGTGCATAAGGCCCACATAGGAATCAATGTCCGGCACGGCCAGGGCATGGGGAGAGACCTCCAAAATCTGTGCCAGCGCGGCCGTCAGGTCTGCCTTGGGCGTCCGCGATCCGTTCTCGTATTGGGCAAGGCGGACATCGGCGGACTTCTCCGGGAAGCCCAGCGCCATACCGAGATATTTCTGCGTCATGCCGCGCAGAATGCGGAAAAAGTGAATGCGTTCTCCAATCGCCATAACGGCCAACTCCTATCTGGATTCTTGATAGATTCAGCATAGCAGAAATGCTTAGGATAGTCAAGAAAAATCTAAACAAATTTATTTAATATTTTTCCGCAAACCGCTTGACTTTAACTGTTATGCTTAGTATAATGAAGATGATATAAGCAAATAAGTTTAATCCACAAAAATTTTACAAATTGGATACCCCCAAAACGGCGAAAAAATGTCCGTTGTAAAGTGAGAGGGGGAATTTCAGACGCAGCAAAACTGAATGACCGTCCGACAGATACTTTCTCCGGGGAAGCAGGCGACGATATGAGCGTGCCAAGGAGAAAAACAAACGGCACAGCGCCGGAAAGGGTTGCCTGTCAGAGTCTGAAGGGTGAAACGGCAAATACAAAATGATTATGACAAGGAAAGGAAGGGATTTTTGCGTATGGCAGAAAAACAGTCGTTTATGCGAGTCGATGAAGTGGCGCAGGAATTGGGCGTTTCCAAATCCTACGCTTACAAAATCGTGCAGAAGCTTAATGCAGAGTTGAAAAGCCTCGGTTACTTGACCATATCGGGCAGAGTCAATCGAAAGTTCTTCTACGAGAAGCTTTGCTACGGCGAAAAGGAAGGGAGGGGTATCTGATGGCGGTCTATAAGGAAGAAAAGACTAATACCTGGCGGGCAGTCTACCGCTATACTGACTGGAATGGCGAGCGCAAACAGACGCAGAAACGGGGCTTCAAGACCAAGCGGGAGGCGCAGACATGGGAACGGGAACAGCTCAACAAATCCACCGCCGATCTGGATATGACCTTCCGCAGTTTCGTAGAACTCTACACGGCGGATATGCAGACCCGGCTCAAGGAAAACACCTGGGCCACCAAGGATCACATTATCCGAACCAAGTTGCTGCCCTACTTCGGTAAGCTCAAAATGTGCAACATCACCGCCCAGCAGATTATCACCTGGCAAAATGAGATGCTGAACTACAAGGACGAGAACGGTAAACCCTACTCGCCGGTGTATCTCAAGACCGTCCACAACCAGCTCAGTGCCATTTTCAATCATGCGGTGCGTTACTACAACCTCCGGGAGAACCCCTGCAAAAAGGCGGGCAGCATGGGCAAGAAGAAAAACCGGGAGATGATGTTCTGGACCAAGGAACAGTATCTGAAATTTGCCGAGGTAATGATGGATAAGCCGCAGTCATTCTACGCTTTTGAAATGCTCTACTGGTGCGGTATTCGGGAAGGCGAGCTGCTGGCGCTTACGCCCGCTGATTTTGATTTTGAGAAAGGCACTGTATCCATCAGTAAATCCTATCAGCGGCTAAACGGTCAGGACCTGATTACCACTCCAAAAACGGAGAAAAGCAACCGCGTCATCACCATGCCGCAGTTTCTGACGGATGAGATTCAGGACTATCTCAAAATGCTCTATGGAATCGGGCTGGATGACCGGATGTTCACCGTCACCAAGAGCTATCTCCACCGGGAGATGGATCGGGGAGCCAAAGAAGCCGGAGTGCCGCGTATCAGAATCCATGATATTCGTCACAGCGCGGTGTCACTTCTCATCGATATGGGCTTCTCAGCTACGGCCATTGCCGACCGGGTGGGCCATGAGAGCATCGACATCACATACAACTATGCGCACCTGTTTCCGTCCAAGCAGACGGAAATGGCGGACAAATTGAACATGGAAAGGGGCAATTAAAAATGTCAGCAAAGAATTTGGACAAGCACAACCGCTGGCGGAACAAAACAGTAGCCTTCCGGGTCTCCCCAGAGGAGGACGAGCAGCTGGAAATCTTCGTCAAGTTGTCCGGCCTGACAAAGCAGGATTACATCACCCGGCGGCTGCTGGAAAAGGAGGTCGTGGTGCAGGGCAATCCCAGGGTCTACAAGGCCTTGCGAGATCAGTTTGCCGCTGTGCTGGACGAGCTGCGGCGCATTGAGGACGGGCAGGGCGTGAGCGACGAGCTGCTGGACACCATCCAGATGATCGCAACCATTATGAACGGGATGCAGGAGGAAGCTGCCTATGGGAATTGACGCAAAAGAAAAGACTGCCCGAAGCACATCTGTTGGCGCAGATGAAAGGCAGTCCATTCAAAAAGATTCTGACAACAGTATACCCGCTTTGGAGGCAAAAGGCAACGGGGAAATGGAAAATTTGGAGGAAATGTACCGTAAGATGCAGCGTATGGCCGACCCGCACTACCTGCACACACTCACCATGACCGAGCTGTTTCAGACTTCCTACAAAAGCCGTCCACCTATCATTGAAAATTTGCTCCATTCGGGAGCATATCTTCTGGCGGGCGCGCCCAAGATCGGCAAGTCGTTTCTGGTGGCGCAGATTGCCTACCATGTCAGCACCGGGCAGGATTTGTGGGGCTGCAAAGTCCACCTGGGAACAGTCCTCTACCTCGCTTTGGAGGATGACTTCCAGCGCATCCAGAACCGGATGTTTATGATGTATGGCGTGAACGACACGCCCAATTTGCACTTCGCCACCGCTGCCGGAAAAATCGGGAACGGTTTGGACGAGCAGTTGGAGAATTTCATGCGGGAGCATCCGGACACCAAGCTCATTATCATTGATACCATGCAGAAAATCCGGGAAGTGGGCGGCGAGGCGTACAGCTACGCCAGTGATTATGAGATCGTTGGTAAACTCAAGCAGTTTGCAGATAAGCATTGTATCTGCGTGCTGACCGTCCACCATACCCGGAAGCAACCCGCCGGAGATGCTTTCGAGATGATCTCCGGCACCACGGGCCTGCTGGGCTGCGCCGATGGTTCCCTGCTGATGCAGAAGAAAAAGCGAACCGCGTTGGAGGCCACCATTGATGTGGTGGGCCGCGACCAGCAGGATCAGATCCTCTATCTGAAAAAGGACCCGGAAACGCAAATCTGGAATTTGGAGCGCATGGAAACGGAGCCACACAGGGAACCGCCGGACCCGGTGCTGGAAGCAGTAGCAAAGCTGGTTTCCGCTGAGCGTCAGGAGTGGACCGGCTCTCCCTCGGAGCTGGCCGCAGCAGTACAGGTGGGCATGGCGGCAAATGCGCTGACCAAGTATCTGAATGTCAAATCCGGCAGGCTGCTGGATGAGTATCATGTAGGCTACGAGAACAAAGCGAGGCACGCCGGGCGGCAGGTGAAGCTCACCTATATGCTGGTGGAGGCTACGACTTTTGAAGTGGTCGAGGATGGGCGCGACGGTAGCGACGGTTGCAACGGTGAAAACGCTGCCGCCCAAACAACCGTCGCTATCGTCGCAGCCGTCGCGGAAAGGAACGGAAGCGAATGAGGAATGTGCAGATTCCCTATGATCTGTTCGTGGCACTGGTGGAGTATCACCTCGGCTATGATGACGAATACGAGGATGAAATCCGGCAGGGATTGGAGCAGAAGCTGGACGCCCTGATGCGGCACGAGCTGTATGCAAAATATAAGACCGCACCCAGCGTGGAAGAACGGGAACAGGCCCGGCAGGAGTATCTGGACCGGCGCGGCGTATTCCCGGATTTTCGCTGGTAACAGGTGTTTACTTTCATACTAATCTTGCGAATGAAATTAGCGCAAAAGTCAATCTTCTCCCTGATGGCTTGGACAGGAGCGTGACACGCTCCTGTGGCTGGCGGACAAGGCGAATTGGCCGGCAGCACACGCTCTCCGCATCCCCCGTCCCCATCGAAAAATCCGCAGATTTGGCGATGGCTAAGGCAGGGAGAATCCGGCGGATTTTCCCTGCCCGTGGGCGGCGGAATTGGAGCAAACACGGTTGCGAAGAGACCGCCGGTCACACCGCATTTTAAGGCTGTGGGTATCACCTGCAAGCCGAAAAAGGCGGCGAGGCTCCCGCAGGAGCCGCACTCCCCCTCGGAGAGCCCACGATACTTTGCAGCCGCAGGATGAAAGTATCATAGTGGGTTATTACACTTCCGCAGAAGTGCATCCCCAAAAGCTACCCGCATCTCAACCGCCCTTGTGGGGCGAGAAAGGAGTTCTATGGCAAGAGGCGACGGTATCCATCGTACCAGCGCAAGAAATATGAGACTAACCACACCCAAACTGAAAAACGCGCAGCAGCACAACGAGCGTGAAAAAGAATCGTATGTCAACCAGGATATTGTCCCGGAACGCTCCCATCTGAATGTCCACTTCAAGAAACCTAACGGCGGCTATCTGGAACAGTTTGAACAGATGGAGGCAGACGGTATCATCTCCACACGGGGAATCAAGGTGGACGCTTTCCGCTACGGCGAGCTGATCTTCGATGTGAACTCCGCCTACTTTTTCAACCACGGCGGATATGACTTCGCAAAACAATTTTACCACGACGCATACCAGGCTGCAATCAAAATTGTGGGCGGCGAACAGTACATTCTGTCGGCGGTCATGCACGCCGACGAGCGCAACCGGGCTATGTCCAAGGCATTGGGGCAGGATGTGTACCACTACCACCTCCATGTGGTCTATGTGCCGGTGGTGGAGAAGCAAATCCGCTGGTCTAAGCGGTGCAAAGACAAGTCGTTGGTGGGCAAGGTAAAAGAAACGGTCATGCAGGTTAGCATGAGCAAGAAGTGGGCCTCCAAGCCGGTTCTGGATGAAGTCACCGGCGAGCCGCTGAAAACGGCGAAGGGTAAACCTGTTCTCAAAAAATCGTACAGCGTGTTGCAGGATGATTTCTTCCAGTATATGCGTGAGGCCGGATACACGGATGTGGAGCGCGGTGAGCGCGGCAGCTCCGAGGAACATCTGACGGTGACGCAGTTTAAGGTGGAGAGAGAACAGGCGCGGCTGGCGGAGCTGCAAACAGAAAAATCGGAGGTTCAGGCGGAGATTGGCCAGCTTCAGGTAAATAAGGCCGAGGCCGAAAAAGCAACTAAAGAAGCGCAGACGGAACTCCGGCTGCTGGCTCCCAAACTCAAGAGCATGGAGAAACTGGCGGCTGAGTATTCTTCCGACCCGGAGGACCTGCTACCACTCCCCGATAGAATGGAGTCCGCCAAATCCTACCGGGAGAAAAAATCCAAACCGCTGTTGGAGAAAATCGTCAAGGTGGTGCGCTCTGTTTACCGGGCTTACCTGGATGTTTGTCAGAAATTCGAGCTGTTGCAGCGCAAATATGATACGGAGGTCCCGCATTTGAAGAAGCAGTTAGCGGAGGTCAGGAACGAAAACGCCAAGTTGCAAGAGACCGCCAGAGATTATCACCGGCTGTGCCGGGCCTATGGGCCGGAGCGTGTAGCCGAAACGGTGGCCGCTATCAAGCAGCAGGAGCAGGCAGAAAAGGAGCGGAGCCGCAGTCAGAAGCGGCGGCATGACCGGGATGCGCGGTAATCCTGTGTAGACCTGAGAAAATAGGATTTTTGCGGATAGAGGCATCTGAACTGAATCATGTATCGTTTGGGTGCTTTCTATCCGAAAAAATGCTTACTTTTGCCAGTGTAAAGCCGGAGAAAATTTGTGAAAATAGGGAGGTTTCATGAGAACAGGTCTTTCCAAGAAGCAAAAGACAACCAGCGTCTTTTTTGACGAGGCAAGTCCCATCATCGAGGTGTGTACCTACAACACTTCCCTCAAAAACCGTTTGAGTGAGTATTCGGGAAAGTATCCGTCTGAGTGCCGGTTGGTGGATGACGATGAGAACGGTTGCCTTACATTTGAGATCAGGAAAGGGCGGTTCAGTTTCAAGCTGAACGCCCCGTACAGCGCAGAGCGCCGGAAAGCGGCCAGCGAGCTGGCTAAGAAAAACATCAAGAACTTGCAGCAAGGCAAGAAGTGATTGAACGCTGCCCGTGGGGAGAATGACTCCCTGCGGGTGGCTCTTTTATTACTCTGGGAATTATCTGGTGCATTACTTTTCCCAGAATACTTGAAAAAAACTTGCATTCATGCTATAATGGGAAACAATAGATACCACTATATTCCCGCCGGAGGTTTTGATATGGCAAAGCAGGTACACATTCGTGTTGATGATGCAATATATGAAGAATTAAGTGAATATTCTGCACTTAGTGGACAGTCAATGCAGGACTGCCTGTCTGTTGCTATCAGACAATTGCTCATAAAAAACAAAGTGGAAACTCCTTGCAAAGAGTACAGTTATACCTTTATTGACCTGTTCGCGGGTATTGGTGGTATGCGTATAGCATTTGAACGCGCTGGTGGACACTGTGTATATTCCAATGAATGGAATAAATACAGCCAGAAAACTTACTTCGCCAATTTTGGGGAACAACCAGATGGTGACATTACCAAAGTAAATGCTGCCGATATACCTGACCATGATATTCTTGTAGCAGGTTTCCCCTGCCAGCCGTTTTCTATCGCGGGTGTATCCAAGAAACAGAGTTTGGGTCGGGCGACAGGTTTTGAGGACAAAACGCAGGGAACTCTGTTTTTTGATGTGTGCAGGATTTTGAAGGCAAAGCGGCCAAAAGCCTTTATGCTTGAAAATGTAAAAAATCTATGCAGCCACGATAAAGGCCGCACATTCAAGGTGATTCAGGAATCTCTTGCCGAGCTGAACTATAAAATATTTTTCCGTATTCTGGATGGAAAAAACTATGTTCCTCAGCACCGGGAGCGTATTGTGATTATTGGATTTGACATGGAGCGATATGGCAAGAATGTTGAATTTGATTTCGATCTGACCCTGCCTGAAAAAGCTCCTGTAATAAGAGACATTCTTGAACCCGATGTAAGTGACAAGTATACTCTCTCTGATAAACTGTGGGCGTATCTTCAGAATTATGCCGCCAAGCATAAGGCAGCAGGTAACGGCTTCGGGTATGGAATTGCACCGCTTGACGGTATCAGCCGCACCATCAGTGCCAGATATTATAAAGACGGGTCTGAAATTCTGATCGCGCAGGAGGGTAAAAATCCCAGAAGGCTAACACCAAGAGAATGTGCCCGTCTCCAGGGATTCCCGGACAGCTTCAAAATTCCCGTCTCGGATACCCAGGCGTATAAACAGTTCGGCAATTCTGTTGTCGTACCTTTAATGGCTGAGGTTGCAAAGCTTGTCGTAAAAAAACTGGAAGAAATGGATTCTGCCATGAATTCTCATAAAGTTGAAGGGATGGTGGGTTAAAATGATGGAAGGATACGCAATTCAGGCAATACAGGCAGTTCTGAGTAGTCAAATGGCTTACTGCAAATTTCTTTCGGCAAATGATACCGGCTTAACCGGAGGACATCAGGCAGGAATCTATATTTCGAAGCCATCAATCCCCATTCTCTTTGATGAACCGGGCATTAAAGGAGCAAACAAGGAAAAATGGGTAAAAGTTAAGTGGCAGGATGATATTGAAACAGATACCCGTTTTATTTACTACGGTCAGGGCACACGAAACGAATATCGAATTACGAATTTTGGACGAGGTTTTCCTTTCCTGCGGCCAGAGTATACGGGGGCTCTTTTTGTATTTGCAAAATGTGATGCCGAGGACTATCAGGCATTTGTACTGAACTCTGAAGAAGACATCGACCAGTTCCTTGATGCGTTTGGTATCAGTCCGACAGAAACAAACCGACTGATCGATGCTGGACAGATACAGGATGAAACTCAGGAACGGATTGCTATTCAGGAATTCATTGCGGGATTGACAGTAGATTTTCCACTCTCGGAGGATATGTCCGCAGCAGCCCGTGACATACAGAATCGTGTGTATGACCATCTTGAATTTATCCGCACAAATCCTGATCGCAAGATCATCGACTGGACAAATACAGAGTATGCACTTTTTCGTGCAATCGAACACGCCCGATACGGAGATGCAATTGCGCGTGGATTTGCATCCGTAGACGAATTTATCATGATGGCAAATATGGTTCTGAACCGCAGGAAAAGTCGAGCAGGAAAGAGCTTGGAACATCATCTGTCTGCGATTTTTGATGGCAATGAAATTATATACACCGCACAGGCTGTTACAGAGGGCAACAAGAAACCCGACTTTATCTTCCCGTCGCAGGAATCGTATCATGATATGACCTTCCCGACAGACAAGCTAATCTCTCTGGCTGCCAAAACGACCTGCAAGGATCGCTGGCGTCAGGTTATCAACGAAGCCGATCGTTTGCGCGACAGACCCAAATATCTCTGTACGCTTCAGCAGGGAATTTCCCCGGCTCAGATGGATGAAATGCAAAGTGAGAATGTTATTCTTGTTGTTCCAAGACAATACATTACGACCTATCCTGCAGATCGGCAGGATAGAATATGGACGCTTTCAAAGTTCGTTTCCTATGTACGCGAGGTCGAAGGACTCTGATGGCGGATATCGTTTCTCCAGAAAAGCGCAGTCAGAATATGTCTGCGATACGATCAAAAAACACGAAGCCTGAAGTGTATCTGCGAAAGCTGCTGTTTGCACAGGGATATCGTTACCGGATTGCAGACAAGTCTGTTCCAGGTCATCCTGATATTTTTCTGCGTAAATACAATACTGCGATTTTTGTCAATGGTTGCTTCTGGCATCGTCACTCAGGTTGCAAATATGCGTATATGCCAAAGAGCCGCGTGGACTTTTGGCAGAAGAAGTTTGATGACAATGTACGACGGGATGCCGCAGTGAAAGCGGAATTGCTGGAGCGTGGCATTAAGTGCCTGATTGTATGGGAATGTACTATTAAGCAGATGATGAAAAATAGATGTCGAGAAGTAGATGTAATCGAAAAATGTAGCAGTTTTTTTGTTTCTCCAACACTGTTTGAAGAGCTTTAAAAAACATCTGAGTAAAACTAATGGGGGAGGTGTGCCGTTTGGATAATCAAATAGTCAACCTAACGATTTTTCTTTTTAAGGAATATATACACGAATTTAGCGATTGTCTTAAATCCGCGGCTTCACTTTCTTCGTCCAAACTTAAAGCCATGTTTGGTTTGGATGGAACAATATACTATTGTGACAGTAGAAAAAAATTCCCGCGATGGAAATCATATTTGGATGAGCTTTCAGAGGAAACCATAGACATTACAGAAAACACTTCAAATAAAGCAGTCATACTCCTGCGTGTCAGGAATAGAATTATGGCGGTTGTGTTTGGATATGGTCGTTCATTTCTCAAGGAAGAATGCCTTGAGCGAAATTTTGGACTAAAGGTTGCGCTCAATACGATTGATCCTAACAAAATGCGCAGTATTAACGCAGCCACAATTGAAGATATGGTGGTTATCACGCAACGCCAAGCAAGTTATAGTACAACGCAGGATGAATTTGGGCTCAATGTTACGAACGATATTATGAAAGGACTCACAGGCGAGCCATACGACCCCATATATGGAAACCATATTAGCGGAAAGGACTCTTTGGTTGTATCTGTCTATATGAAAATGACAGATCTCAAAGAAAAACTCGAATTGTATTATGACGCTTATAGCGGCAGTCGATACAAAAAAATTGGGTTTGAATGGGTTGACAATGTTGCAGAGATTAGAGATTCTGTTCAGGCGGAAGCTTTAGATTTCGAATTGGCAGACGCAATAGAAAAGCGCGAAGTCGATCATCTGCATATTGCGCCTCCAGAAACGACTAATTGGGATCGCATTATCGGTTTTTGCTATTCCGGAATAGGGAAAAAGCTGGATGTGGCTGAAAACTATAATCTTGATCTCGATTTGACTGAGTATATTGAAAAAATCAAAGCAGGGACAAATATATACCAAAAACTCCGTAGAGATAAACTGTATGCAATGAACTCTGATGGTACGCCATTTGTTGTATGCAGTATCTATGCAGCACTCGTATTCCAAACAAAATACGAAGAGAAGAATTATATTCTTTGCTCCGGAGTTTGGTATTATGTGGAATCTTCTTTCTTCGATCAGGTAAATAGTTTTATCAACACAAAAATTCCACTGTCCAATATTGAACTGCCAGATTGTCCATCTGACAAGGACGAAGGCGCATACAATGAAATGGTTGCGGAAAACAATCCAGATTTCTGTTTAATGGACAAGAAGTTAATCTCCGTTGAAAACGGTCCAAAGCAAATCGAAGCCTGCGATATTTTTACTCGAGATAAACAATTGATCCATGTAAAAAACAAAGGTCAGTCTGCACAGTTAAGCCATCTTTTTTCACAAGGAAAGGTGGCTGCCGAATGTTTTGTGAGTGATTTGAATTTCCGCAAGCAGGTTTCAGATATTGCAGCCCAAAAATTCGGTTCTGAGGTTTTTGACTATAATCAAAAGCCTCAGTCTAATGAATTTGAAATCGTTTATGCAATTATTGATACCAAAGACTCTTCGACAGAAGCAAAGCTTCCATTTTTTAGCAAGGTGAATTTAATGATCACCGCGCAGGAGTTAGACCGAATGCACTTCAAGTTTTCGATATGTTCTGTACGAAAAGTTTAGCGGAGTGCACACCTATAAGTCGTGAAAGCACGAAACACTCCATTCTCATGCACTTAAAAGTATCAACAAAAGATAGGAAGGTAATTATCAATGAAATTAGATCTGAGGAACAACGCGGCGGCACAAGATATGATACGGATCATCATGAGAGAAAAAAATCTATCGGCGGAGGACGCAGTTGCTTTTGCAGTCAACCGTGATATGTATCAAAAAATACTTAAAGCGGGCTACGCTTCGATTGCATTCGACCTTTGGGGACATGATAATCCTGAGAGAGTATGGGATGCTCTCTCAACCCCTGTTCTTGATTTGAAATTTGATAAACTTCAAGAAAATCTTATCGAGGGCATCAGCGAGAAAGAAAGTGTTGACTATGAAACGGCAATATGCTATTTTCTGATCTTTACTATGGATTATCTTGGATACCATATTTGACGACCTACGCCGAGTGGCAACACAATGGCAACAAAAAATCAGATAACCCAAACTATCTGGATAATGAAAACAATAGAAACACTCTGAGCTAAATTCCATAAGCAAATCCGTTTAGAATATAGCTGACAGGAGCGAGTGGGAGTAATAGAGACACTGGATCCTTTTTTTAGCCCTTGCTGATATTTTTCATCAGCAAGGGCTTTTTGTCATCCCGGTATCTTTTTTACCGGTACTGTAAATAATCAAGAAAGCGCTTTACCGCCAGGGATGCTGTCTTTTGATCCTTTAACGCCAGTCCAATCTCTCGATATGCAGGTAGATTCAGCTCCTTTGCAGTGATCTTATATGGTACGCGCTTTAATATGAGCTGCGGCAGTATGCTGATCCCCAGCCCGCTTTCCACCATCGACATGATAGCATAATCGTCCCAAGTGATAAAATGGATCTTAGGCGTCAAATTGCACCGGTCAAAAATTTCCGATACCTCCGCCTTTCCCCCTTTTTCAAGCAACAGAAACGGCTCATCACAGAGAGCCGCCACAGGTACCTTTTCATAAGCTGTCAATGGATGATGTTCTGGAAAAACAGCCATCAATTTATCCTGTTCCAAAAAGATCGTCTTAAGCTCGGGATGTGTCGGAAGCCGAAGAAATCCACAATCCACTCGTCCCTCTTGGATCCAGCCCTCAATTTCTGTATAATCGCCTAACAGCAATTCATAATCTATGTTAGGATAATCCTTTTGAAACTCCCGGATGATGTTGGGGAGCCAATGCGTGGCCACGCTTGAAAACGTCCCGATGCGTATGAGCCCTGATTGCAGGCCGTTGAGTTCGTCCACCTGCATTTGTAATTTCTCGTATTCTGTAACGAGGCTCTTGGCATAAGGCAGTAATTTCAGTCCGTCGGAAGTCAATTTTATCCCGCTTTTTCCCCGTTCCAGCAAAACCACTTTCCACTCTTTTTCAAGATCCCCGATCATACGGCTGATCCCCGATTGCGAATAATGAAGCTTTTCTGCGGCTTTGGTAAAGCTGCCGTATTCCACAGTCTTTACAAACGACATGTATTTCTGAATATTTGTATCCATTGCTTTACCATCCCTCTCTCTCTGAAATCATCCTATTTTTATACCATAATTATAGCAAAACAATCGTATCGGTGGTATAATAAGTTTTTATAAAGATTCTCATTCGGCTTTTCTTTTACAGGCATCAAAAACAAAAAGTGGCGAACATCCGGTCCCTGGTGTTCGCCACTTTTTTACTTTGCAGATGCTTGATACCCTTCTCCCCAATCCCTCATAGCGTCCAGAATCGGCTTGAGGCTTCTTCCCAGCTCTGTCAGGGAATACTCTACTTTGGGAGGTACTTGTGCGTAAACTTCTCGGTGAACCAATCCATTTTCCTCCATCGCCCGGAGCTGTGTTGTCAGCACTTTCTGCGAAACACTCCCAATGGATTTTTTTAATTCACCAAATCTCTTTGTCCCAGGCAATAGGTCCCGTAGGATCAGAACCTTCCACTTATCCCCGATAAGCGTTAATGTGGTCTCCACTGGACAAGCCGGCAATTCCCTTTTCACTGGTTGTACTGCCATATTATGACCCCCAGATACAGAAATCCTATGGTTTCTTTTTGTAACTATGGCACTTTATTGTGCGTACTTTACTTATCGGCACTATATCCTTATCCTATCATTAGGCGATATACGCTGTCAAGAACATTCAAAAAAGCATGCCAAAGGAGACTTTCATATGAATGCACAAACATGTTTGCAGTTGCTGCGGGAGATAAAAGATGCGGCATTTGCCACGGTGGACGAGAATGGAATCCCACAGGTCCGGATCATCGACGTCATGCTGGTGGAGGAGGATGCGCTCTATTTTTGTACGGCTCGTGGAAAGGATTTCTTCCGCCAGCTGATTCAAACCGGACAAGTGGCCATTACCGGCATGAATCGTGATTTCCAGATGATCCGTCTTCACGGCAAGGTCCAAAAGCTCCCTGATCAGAAAAAATGGATCGATCGTATTTTCCAGTACAACCCCTCGATGAACCATGTCTATCCCGGTGAAAGCCGTTACATCTTGGAGCCTTTCTGTATCACAACAGGCCAAATTGAATTTTTTGATCTGGGGAAACAGCCTATCTACCGCCAAAGCCTGTCCATCGGCCAGTCCTGCAGTGAAAAGAAAGGGTTTACCATAACAGATTCCTGCATCGGCTGCGGCCACTGCAGTATCGTCTGTCCGCAACACTGCATTTGTGAAGGCAGTCCTTATACCATTGAGCAGAGCCACTGTCTGCATTGCGGCCTTTGTGCAGAACAATGTCCATCCCTTGCCATAAAAAGAAAACGAGAGGTGTAGTCATGCTGCAGGATATGTGGTCCACTTTCTGGGAAAGAAATGATTTTTTCCTTGGCCTTCTTTGGGAACATGTCGAAATCTCACTGATCGCCATTGCAATCGCCATCCTATTGGGCGGCCTGGCCGGCATCCTGATCAGCGAGTACCAAAGGTCTTCAAAGCTGACTCTAGGCGTCATCAACTTTCTCTATACCATTCCATCCATTTCCATGCTGGGTTTCTTGATCCCGTTCTCCGGAGTGGGGAATACAACCGCCGTTATCGCCCTCACGGTATACGCTTTACTCCCCATGGTCCGCAACACCCACACCGGTATCACCCATGTCGACCCCATCCTGCTGGAGGCCGCCAAAGGCATGGGCAGCACAAGGCTCCAGATCCTCTTCCGGATCAAACTTCCTTTGGCCATGCCGGTTATCATGTCGGGGATCCGCAATATGGTGACCATGACCATCGCCCTTGCGGGTATCGCTTCCTTCATTGGAGCAGGCGGCCTGGGCGTAGCCATCTACAGGGGGATTACAACCAACAACGCCGCGATGACTATGGTGGGAAGCCTCTTGATTGCTCTGTTGGCCCTTGTTGTGGATTTTGTCCTTGGCTTTCTCGAGAAAAGGATGAAAATGCACAGTGCAGCATCCCAAAAAAACAATCGGATTATGGCAGCCGTCGCGCTGTTTGCTTGTCTGGCTGTGATTGGCTCAACCATGTTCCAGTCTAGGCCAGAGGATACCCTCCATATTGCTACCAAACCCATGACGGAACAATATATTCTCGGCGAGATGCTGGATATCTTAATTGAACAGGATACCGATTTAAACGTGGAGTTGACCCAAGGTGTGGGCGGGGGCACTTCCAACATCCAACCGGCCATGGAAAACGGTGAGTTCGATCTGTACCCCGAGTATACCGGTACCGCATGGAACATGGTGCTCAAGAAAGATTCTCTGTACACCGAAGATCTGTTTGACTCCATGCAGCAGGAGTACAAAGACCGTCTCCAGATGCAGTGGGCGGGGATGTACGGATTTAACAATACCTATGGTCTGGTGGTGCGCCGTGAAGTCGCACAGCAATACAATTTAAAGACCTATTCCGATTTGAAAAAGGTCGCCGGTCAGCTGATCTTTGGCGCGGAATACGATTTCTTCGAGCGTGAGGACGGCTATGACGCCTTGTGTGACGCCTACGGTCTGACCTTTAAAGAGACCATGGACCTGGACATCGGCTTAAAATACCAAGCCATCAACCAGGGGAAAATCGACGTCATGGTCATCTTCACCACGGACGGCCAACTCAGTGTTTCCGACGTTGCCGTACTGGAGGACGACAAGGGTTTTTATCCCTCCTATCTCTGCGGTAATGTCGTCCGCAGTGAGGTACTCGACCAGCACCCAGAACTCCGTGATGTGCTTCAGACGATGTCTTATTCTATTACAGATAGTGAAATGTCACAGATGAATTACCAAGTGGAATCAGAAGGAAAAGAACCTAGAGCAGTGGCTGAGCAATTCCTGCGGGAAAAGAATCTCCTAAATGAGGTGAAGTGATGATGGCAACGGCAATCGAATTTAAAAATGTAAAAAAATCATACGGCTCCAAAGTGGTCTTGGATGAATTCTGTCTATCGGTTTCACAAGGTGAATTCGTCACCATCATTGGATCCTCAGGCTGCGGGAAGACAACCGTACTGAAAATGGTCAATGGTCTGATTCAGCCATCCGGCGGCGATATCCTAATCAATGGACAATCCATACGGCAGATGGATATGATCGCGCTGCGCAGAAATATCGGATACGCCATTCAGGGCAGCGTCCTGTTCCCCCACATGACGGTGGAACAAAATATCTCTTATGTCCCCAGCCTGCTCAACAAAAAGGATAAACAAAAGACCAAATCAGCCGTCAGCAAATGGATGCGCATCGTGGGACTGGACGAGGAACTGAGAGGCCGGTATCCTTATGAGCTTTCCGGCGGACAGCAGCAAAGAGTGGGCATCGCCAGGGCTTTGGCCGCGTCTCCCGACATTCTCCTGATGGACGAGCCTTTCGGCGCAGTAGACGAAATCACACGCGGGCAGCTTCAAGATGAACTGCACCAGATTTACCACAAGACCGGTATTACCGTGCTGTTTGTAACCCATGATATCTCGGAAGCTCTGAAGCTCGGGACAAAAATATTGGTGATGGATCAGGGAAAAATCCAGCAGTACGGCACGCCCCAGGAACTTCTTCAGCATCCTGCCACTCCGTTTGTCGATCATCTGGTGGAAAAGGAACGGCGTTATTGCCGCATGCCGGAAGAACAATTGATCCATTGTCAATACAGCGGCGTAAATGATTCATCAACCTGATGGGCAATCCTATACAGAGCTGTCTCTTTCAGCAGAAGATGTTTGCTATGGCTCCCTCTTTTATTCCATCTGTTTTTCTCATGATATTTATGAAAAATATCCGCTTTTCTACTGGACAAGGATATGCTACACTGTAGATACAGACGATAAAGAGGGAGCAGTCCAGAATGCATAACACCGTTAACAAAGCATATGCAGCCTATATCGCCGCCCTGCTGTTATTTGGTTCCAACGGCGTGGTGGCGAGCTATATTTCTCTTAGTAGTACGGAAATCGTCTTTTGGAGAACATTTATCGGCAGTTTATCGCTGTTAACCATCTTTAAGCTGACAAGGCAAAAAGTAAGCGTTTTACGAGACAGAAGACAATTCCTATTTCTCGTTGTATCCGGCGCGGCCATGGGGGCAAGCTGGATGTTTCTCTACGAAGCCTACCAGCAGATAGGTGTCAGTATGGCGTCTTTGGCCTATTATTGCGGCCCGGTCCTGGTGATGGCGGCCTCCCCTCTTTTATTTCACGAAAGGCTCACTTGGCCCAAAACAACGGGTTTCCTCACGGTTGTCTGCGGTGTCTTGCTGGTGAATTTCCAGGCTGTCCAACAAGAGAATATGGGATGGGGTCTGTTTTGCGGCGCTATGTCGGCTGTTCTGTACGCTGTGATGGTCATCTTTAACAAGAAGGCTCACCGTATTACCGGTCTTGAAAATTCTATGTTCCAGCTTTTGACCGGTTTTTTGACTGTGGCTGTCTTCCTGGGCTGTAAGCAGGGATTTTTCTTCTCCATCCGTAGCAGTGATCTGTTTCCCATCTTGATCCTGGGCCTATTTAACACCGGATTGGGCTGTTATTTTTACTTCTCCTCCATCAGACAGCTCCCCGTGCAGACAGTGGCTATCCTTGGATATTTCGAACCTATGTCGGCTGTTATTTTCTCCGTCCTGTTCCTGGGGGAAATCATGCAGCCTCTTCAACTCCTGGGCGCTATGCTGATCCTCGGCGGAGCTGTATTCGGAGAATGCGCTTTTTCTCACAGGGATCCTATATTTCATCGTAAATAAAAAGGAAAAGGCCATGGCGACGAAGACCATGGCCTTTTCCTTTTTATCATTGAGTCATATCACGCGGGAAGGGGAATACTATTGCCTTTTTGCATCCACAGGACGGTGTCCCGAATGGTCTGGAACAAGTCTCTCGGGCGGTATCCCAACTCGCTTGTGGCCTTATCATGAGAAAATTTGTCGTTGCTTTTTAAGGTATAGAGTGAATATTTCGTATAGAGAGGCCGTTCTTTTTTGCGTTTGGCATACCACTGCATCATAGGCGCCGCCGCTTTGGCCATCCATATGGGCAGTACCGGCAGCTTCTTGCCTCCGGCCACAAGCCGCACCATCTTCAGCACGTCTTTGATCTCATAGTGCCGGTTGGATAAAATATAGCATTGTCCGCTTTTGCCCTTTTCGGCCGCCAGCAAACAACCTTTGGCTACATCCCGCACATCTACAAAATCGTATCCCCCGTGGACGCACGCCGGCAACAGCCCGCGGAGATAATCGCTGACCATCTGTACCAGATGATTCCCTGAATTGTCATAGGGACCCAAGATGCCTGAGGGATGTACAACCACTGCATCCAGCCCTCCCTTAGCGGCATCGAGAACCGCCTGTGTAGCTTCCGCTTTTGTCTTGGCGTATCCTCCCACCACATTCTCCGATGAGAAATGGTTTACCTCCTGCAGGACACAGGTTTTATCCTTCTCCGGGATAGCGTGCACTGAACTGACGTACACCAGCCTTTTTGCCTTATATTCTTTACACAGTTTGATGACCTGTTTGGTCCCCACTACATTGACGTCGTACAGCATAGGCGATACCTTTTCCCCGATGTCCACAATGCCAGCTGTGTGAATGACAATGATATCAGCTCCTTCTGCGCCCTCAAACAGCGGACGCATGGTGTCGATATAACGCACATCCCCTTTGATATAGCGGACGTTATCACAGTCCTCCGCCTGCTGGCCGGGAAGGATCAGCCCTCGAACCTCTTCCCCTTTTCTCCTCAGCATCCGGACGATGGTGCCCCCTAAATGGCCTGTGGCACCGGTGACAACAAACACTTTTTTCATATTTAATAGACACCTCTTTTTGATAACATACACGGTGTTGAATTTCATCTCTAATTGTATTATAATTTCTTTGATGTCACTCTTCAATGGGCACTTCCAAGGCTTTTGAAACAATATCCAACACTTCCGACATGCTGTGTTGAATACCAAGCATCCTTCACAAATTGTTGTTATTTAGGAGGCCTCCTCATGAGACAGGGAGATCATCGTACCCGCGTCACCAAAATGCTCATCCGCAAAGCTTTTACCGATCTGCTTCGGCAAAAACCTATCCAAAGTATCTCCATCAAGGAACTATGCACCCACGCCGGCATCAACCGGGGTACCTTTTATACCCATTATACCGATATCTACGACCTGCTTTACAAAATGGAATCGGATATGATGGAGGATTTCCTGCAGGCCTTAAAGCCCCTCCTGGATGTGGAAGAAAAGGATCTGACCCCTCTTAAAATCACAACCGGTATTTTTCAATGCCTTAAGGACAACGCTGATCTGTGCACCGTCACCCTCGGCCCCTTCGGAGATAAGGAATTTGCAGCACGGCTCATTAACATCGGCCGTGAGAAATGCATTGAAACCTATATGCGCTTTTTCGCCGGCGCTACGACCAAGCAAATTGAATACTACTATGCCTTTGTCAGCTCCGGATGCATCGGGTTGCTGGAAAAATGGCTCAGCGAAGGGATGTCTACCAGCGCTGAGGAGATGGCCTCCATGGCGGAATCCATTATGATGTTCGGCATCGGCTTTTTGCAGCAAAAAGGATCGTGATTCCTTGGGAAAAGACGGGAATTGTGGGGCTTGTTCACTGTTTGTCAATAGACTTCTGTTGAAAAATCCTGTATAATGGTTTTATTTCCAGTGGATTTTCATCGGTTATTCTTTAGAAAAGGAGTCGGTTCCAGATGGCTTGGATGTTATTGGTCATTTTTCTATTGCTCACCCTGCTTTTCCTCACTGGAAGAGGTTCCCCTCTCCTGATCGGTTTTAACAGCCTCCCAAAAGAGGAACAGGCCCAGTACCGCATCAAATCCATCTGCCATGACTTCGGCGCCTTTGTTCTCCTCCCCTTGGATGCTGTATGGCTTTTGTGCTACTTTTTCTTAAAACAGGATATTTGGATCGCTTTGATGGTGCTGGCCTATGTGATTTATTTGGTGGTATGCGCCGTCCTCTTTGAAAAACGAGGCGGTTTAAAGTTCTATCGCAGGGATGTTTCCCGGAGAGTCCATCCCAAACGCGCCGGTCAGCGATAACCGAATGTTGCTCTATCCCATTGTATCATTTCTTAAGAATCATGCGAAAAGAGGGGTTGTATGCCCAATCAAGCCCTGGAATATCTTGACAAAGAACAGCTCATCCAGCTGATTGAACTGTATTCCAAGAATTGGCTGGCTATGGACGGCGTCTGGTTCCAGTCGGTAGAACGCAAATTCGGTATGGAGGAAGCCATGATACATGACGAAAACGCCTGGGAGCGTTTTACCGTCATTGAAGCCAGAAAGATCAAAGCCTTCCTCCAGCTGCCGGACCGCAGTGGATTGGAAGGGCTTGCCAAGGCCCTCCGGTTCCGGTTTTACGCCAACATTAACCGGGACGAAATTGTAATAGAGGGCAATACATTGATCTACCGGACGTTGGACTGCCGGGTACAAAATGCCAGGAAGCGCAAAGGGATGCCGTTTCATCCGTGCAAATCGGTGGGTATAATCGAATACAGCGGATTTGCAAGGGAAATCGATGACCGGATTGCATGCGAAGTCCTGAGCTGTTACCCTGATATCACCGACGAGAGCTGTTGTTGCGCTTGGAAATTCACTTTGGCCTCTTCTCAAGATTAGAGTGCAGGAAAAGGCAGGTTTGACGAAAAACGTCAAACCTGCCTTTTTGGTTGCCGCAAGATTTAAGATCAGGGTTTGCTGATCTCACAAATGGCCTGGGCCACTTCGGTATGGTCCCGCATACGGGCCAAGTCGGCCAAGCTGATGATGCCGGCCAATTTGCCGTCCTCCACCACGGGCAGACGCCGGATCTGTTCGTAGGACATCATTCGCACTGCGTCATCCACCGACTGATGCGGGGTGATATAGACTGTCCCTGTCGTCATGATATCCCCCACTTTGACATGGGTCGGATCCTTCCCTTCGGCCACACAGCGCAATACAATATCCCGGTCGGTCAACATGCCTTTGATCTGGCCGTTGTCCACCACCGGGATGGATCCAATGTTGTGTTCGCTCATGAGCTGGGCCGCCTTTGTAACCTGTTCATGAGATGGAACCGACACCACTCTAGTGTTCATAACCTCACTGACATAAGCCATACTTTTCCCTCCTGCACAAGTCTATTTTGCAGGTTTAGTATGACCTTTTTTTCCCAGTATTATACGAAGGTTGCGTTGGATGACCGCTTCCCCTCTCCATTCCCAGGCGCGGGGAAGATCATCCCCTTGTTCCGGCGGATAAGATGGGACATAATGTTCGGCAAAGGCCTGCAGCGGACGTATTGTTACCTCCCGGTTATAGGGACAAACAAGCTGACAGGTATCGCATCCCCAGCACAAGCCATTTTGGGCGATCTTTTCTTCCTCTTCCTCAGTCAGGTCCTTCTTTTTTTGCGTAATGTCCGATACACAGTTTGTTCGTACAAAGTTCTCTTTTCCCAGTGTACGGCCAGGGCATGCCCTCCGGCAAGCCCCGCAGTGGATACAGCGGACCAATTCCTTCCCGGTGGGCTTGACCGGCAGATCAGTGACGATTTCCCCTATAAAACACCAGGATCCGTACTCCGGATGGAGCAGCAAGCCGTTGTCCCCTACTGTACCCAGTCCGGCTAAGGCGGCTGCCTGCACCTCGGGGATAGGAGAATTATCCACAAAAGATTCAAATGAAAAAGAGGGATACGCTTCCTTGAGACGTTTCTGAAGGCCCTCCAGCACATCCCCTACTACGCAATGATAGTCGGGCACACGGGCATATCGGCAAAGATTCCCCTCTTCCTGCCGCACCAGATAAGGAAAAAGTCCCACCAGGATTGACTGTGCTCCATCCATCAACCTCTTCCGGGCGCGGCATGGAATAAGACGATCCGCTATTTTTTCGAAGGCACAGCAGCCCCAGATATCTGTCCCTGCCTCTTGCAGCAGCGGCACGATGGCGTCAAACTGGATCATTTTATTCTTCCCTCCCTTCTCAGCCTCTGGTACAGCAAAGCCCGCCAGGCCCCCAACATCCGGGCCGGCGGGCTTTTTTACTTTATTCTCCCGATTTTCTCGGGAGCTGCATTTTCGGGCCTTATCTGCCCGACACAAAGAATCAAAATCAAATCCTCTTGACCGTATTCTGGCCAAAGATGCGTTCTGCCGCCCCTGTCTTAACCAGCACCGTGGCAAGCGGCACGCCTAAAACCAGACAGGCTGCCAGTTCACCAGCCCCCACTTCCACCAGCATGCTCAGCCACAGGGGATGGTTGAACGCCACCGAAAGTTCCGCGCCGATGATAACGGCGTTAAACAGCACAGGCGGCAGGGCCGACAGCACCGGTACTCCCTTAAAGCGGATGTTGCGCAGGGCATAACTGCACAGGGCAGCCAACAAGGTAGCCAGTGTGCCGAGTACAATGTCCAATGGGCCGGCCACGTTAAGGCCCATGGCCAGGCCGATGGTGTTGGAAATGAGACAGCCCACCGCAAGCCCCGGGATAGCCGACGGCGTAAAGGCCGGCAGAATGGTGAGGGCCTCAGCCACCCGGCATTGGAATAAGCCATAGCTGATGGGCGACAGGCCTACGGTCAGCACGGTGTACAGGGCGGCGATAACAGCCCCCTCCGACAACCGGCGCAGGGATACATTTTCTCTCATGATGACATTCCTCCGTAGTTTTCTTTTAGGTCAGGATGTTGCGACTGACCGGATGGTTCCTCCATCCTTGATCTATGATAAAGAGGCCGCGTCCTTTTTATGGATGCGATACCTCGGGATGCTCTTTGTACCAGATCTCCGGCATGAGGCAGTCCTCATTGACGGTGGCTTTCGATACATCCACAGTGGCTTCCTCATCGGGACGGACTTTGCGTCCCACCGCTACGACGCGGGCATCTTTAAAAATATGCGAACAAGAGGACAGCATGATAATCTGGTCGTCACCCTGAACGTCCACTGGAATGTCGTAAAGGGAGCGTTCTCTTAATTCGTCCACAAAGGTAAGGAAATCGCCGTCTGAACTAAAGTCGGTACGCAGATAGTCAAAATTGGGGGCATGTTCCTCCCGGGTACTGGCATAAAATACCGAGAAAATTTTCCACTGGTTTTCCTCATCCAATGTATCCATCTGGATCATGGGGTGGTTCTTGTAGTATTTGAGGGTCTTGTAGTTCTCCAAAGCGCCGAACATCTGGCCGTTGATGAGGCGGTGGCCATAGACAATGATGTTCCGATCGGTGCCGTCCAACTTATTGCGGTAGTCAAAGAAGGGGGTGCCGTATTTGCTGTAATTGCCGTAAAAGTCCTTGTAGAGATAGTAATCGTTGTCGCTGGACTGGACAACAGGATAATTCAAACCGGTATTCTCGATCTGCACCCAGCCTTTGACATCGGGATTGAGGGCGTAGAGCTTGGCAAAGGAATCAGGAACCCCCTCCGGCGTGGATACATCTTCCGCAGGCTCAGGTTGCGACGTCAGATGAAAGACATCCCACCACGGAGTCTCGGGCTGCTCCACCTGGGTGGCGTCGCCGTACAGGTCGGACAAGCTGTCGTAAGCCGAATTGGCCTTCCACGGCACGTACACCTGATCGTATAATAACCATCCCGCCGATCCCAAAAAGGCAAGCAGCGCCACCAAAAAGAGCAGTTTGCTGAATACTTGTCCAGCTGAGTCCCCTTTCCACGGAAGGATCTTCTGCAATCCCTTTTTCTTGGGCCCTTTCCCCGTCGGTACCGGCAGCGGCATGATGCATTTGACAAACTTCTTGTTTTTCCCCTTCTTTTTCAAAGGCATACAATTGCCCATGAAATCCACATCGTCCACCAAGTAAAGACGCACCATGTCCAACGCGTGGGACGCTGCCACATGCCGCACATACGACCGGCTGGCCCCAGCTACGCTGATATGCCGCGCCCAGATGCGTTCCTCATCGGTCAGGGCAATCCATACCGATCCTGCCGGTTCGCCGTTCGGCCCGCCTTCAGGACCGGCGTATCCCGTAATGCTGACGCCCAGATCCGACCGGGCGGCACGGCGGGCTCCGATGGCCATGGAACATGCCGCCTCCTGACTGACGGCAGTATACTTCTTCAAAAGCTTGGGCGGGACTCCCAGCAGCTTTGTTTTCTTTTCATCTGAGTAGGTGATAAAGCTGCATTCCATCACCTTGGAAGCGCCGGGGATATCCACAATCCGTTTGGCCAGCAATCCTCCCGTGCAGGATTCTGCCACAGCGATGTGAAAATCACAACGGGTAAGGCTTTCCACTACCACCTGTTCCAGATTGTCCACATCCTGCCCGTAGATGGCACGTCCCAGGCGGCGGCGCAGCTCATCCATAACAGGATAAATCAGGGTATCGGCATCCGCCTGGCTGGGAGCCATTGCCGTGACGCGCAGCTGCACTTCCCCTTCCTTGGCGTAAGGGGCTACAGTGGGATTTTCCCCTTCCATCAAATCGGCAATCGTAGTCTCCACAGCCGATTCCCCCATCCCAAAGATGTGCAGGGTGTGGGATACGATAGTCTGTTTGGTCATCTCCATGAGCTGCGGCTTTACCGATTTCTCAAACATGGCCTGCAATTCCCGGGGCGGACCAGGCAGCATAATAATGAGCTGATTGCCTTTGGCTACAGCACAGCCAGGGGCTGTCCCCTCTGTGTTGGGGAATACCACACATCCTTTGGGCAGCATAGCTTGTTTTCTATTGTTCTCGGTCATTTCACGGCCGCGTTTTTCAAAGAATTCCTGGATGTGCTCCAGGGACGGCTCGTGAAGTTCCTGCTCGACTCCCAATTCCTCACAAATGGTCTGACAGGTTAGGTCGTCGGCCGTGGGGCCCAAGCCGCCGGATGTGATAATAATATCACTGCGGGAAAGGGCGATACTGAGTGCCGACTTCAGACGCTCCGGATTATCCCCTACCGTCGACTGGAAGTGGACGGTGATGCCCACTGCGGCCAGTTGACGGGAAAGATATTGGGCGTCCGTGTTTAGAATATCACCTAATAACAGTTCGGTCCCGACCGAAATGATCTCTGCTCTCATGAAAGTACTCCTTTCATCCTCTGGCGGGCAGTGCCCGCCTCCATACCGCTCCAAGAGAAAATTGATACTTTTCCCTTTGGGGCACGGTACCGTTTCTCTGAAAAGACGGATTCCCTTATCCTCGTGGGCAGTGCCCGCCTCCATACCGCTCCAAGAGAAAATTGATACTTTTCCCTTTGGGGCACGGTACCGTTTCTCTGAAAAGACGGATTCCCTTATCCTCGTGGGCAGCGCCCGCCTCCATACCGCCCCAAGAGAAAATTGATACTTTTCCCTTTGGGGCACGGTACCGTTTCTCTGAAAAGACGGATTCCCTTATCCTCGTGGGCAGCGCCCGCCTCCATACCGCCCCAAGAGAAAATTGATACTTTTCCCTTTGAGGCACGGTACCGTTTCTCTGAAAAGACGGATTCCCTTATCCTCGTGGGCAGCGCCCGCCTCCATACCGCCCCAAGAGAAAATTGATATTTTTCCCTTTGGGGCACGGTACCATTTCTCTGAAAAGACGGATTCCCTTATCCTCGTGGGCAGTACCCGCCTCCATACCGCCCCAAGAGAAAATTGATATTTTTCCCTTTGGGGCACGGTACCATTTCTCTGAAAAGACGGATTCCCTTATCCTCGTGGGCAGTACCCGCCTCCATACCGCCCCAAGAGAAAATTGATATTTTTCCCTTTGGGGCACGGTACCATTTCTCTGAAAAGACGGATTCCCTTATCCTCGTGGGCAGTACCCGCCTCCATACCGCCCCAAGAGAAAATTGATATTTTTCCCTTTGGGGCACGGTACCATTTCTCTGAAAAGACGGATCCTATCGGGCTTCTATTACCATCTCCCGCACGCCTTCCACTGCTTCCTGCACCAACTGGTCAAGAGACAATTTCTGTTCCGCCGCTTCCAAGTCGGAAAGCCGTGGTCTTGTCTTGGGATGCTTGGGTGTAAATACAGTACAACAGTCCTCATAGGGCTGGATGGAAATATCAAATGTTCCGATTTTACGGGAGATTTCCATAATCTCCTCTTTATCCATGCCGCACAAAGGGCGCAGCACCGGAAGCTGTGCCACGGCATCGGTACACACCATGGCGGGCAAGGTCTGACTTGCCACCTGGCCGACGCTTTCCCCCGTCACCAATGCCAGACATTCCCTCTTCTCCGCCACGGCCGAAGCGATGCGCACCATAAAACGGCGCATGACTACGGTAAACAGGTCCTCTGGACAGTTATCCCGGATGGCCTCTTGGATGGAGGTAAAGGGTACGATCAATAATTTCATTCGTCCGGCATATCCGGCCACTTGGGTCAGAAGTTCAATGACCTTGCGTTCGGCCCTCTCGCTGGTATAAGGGGGGCTGGCAAAGTGAATGGCCGTCAGCCGAAGGCCGCGTTTTGCCATCATATAGCCTGCCACGGGACTGTCGATACCGCCGGAAATAAGCAGAAGACCACGGCCCCCTGTTCCAACCGGCATTCCGCCGGCTCCCGGCAGTACTTTCCCGTGGATATAGGCGCCAAAATCCCGGATCTCCACCATGACGGTGACATCCGGATGATGCACATCCACCTTCAGATGAGGGAAGCTTTGGAGCAGTTTCTCTCCCATGGCGGCGCAGATTGCCGGGGACTTGAGCGGAAAAGTTTTATCCGAACGCTTTGCCTCTACTTTAAATGTTTTGGCGTTCTCCAGCGTCTCCTCCAGATAACCCGGCGCAGCGTCCAGGATGGCATCCATTTCCTTAGGCGCTACCATAGCGCGGGACAATGCCACTATGCCGAACACCTGGCTGACCTTCTCCACCGCCTCGTCCAGGTCGATGGATGGATCCTTCGGCTCGATTGTAATGACCGACTGGGCTTTGCGGATCTCAAAGGAACCAAACCCCTCCAGCCGGCGACGGATATTTTTCACTAAGATGGATTCAAACGTAGACCGATTTAAGCCCTTGAGGGCCAATTCTCCCATTTTAGCCAGTATGATTTCATTCACAGTCAAAAACTCCCTGTTTTCCTCTTTATTTTCTCAGGCGGGCTATGCCCTCCTCGATGCCTGCTACCAAAGCCTCCACGTGCTCCATCCGGTTAAACCGGGAGAAGCTGATGCGCAAAGCGCTGTCTACTGTCTTTCTGTCAAGCCCCATGGCCGCGAGGGGACGGCTGAGCGCTCCCTTGGAACAAGCCGATCCGCTGGACACATAAATACCTTTCCCCGCCAGGAAGTGGAGCATGGTCTCCGAACGGATCCCCTCTACCGACAAGTTAAAGACATAGGGCAATGCGTCCTTTGGCGAATTGATGCGTACACCCGGCAGCTTCTCCGCCGCTTCCCACAATGCGTTCCACAGCTTGGAGGCCTCCGCCGCGTGCTGGACCGTATCGCCCAGCGCCTCTACCGCAGCGCCAAATCCGGCGATGGACGGCACGCCTTCGGTTCCAGGACGGATTGCCTGCTCCTGGCTGCCTCCGAATTGTCTGGGTAAGATGCGCGTTCCCTTGCGGATATACAAAGCCCCCGCTCCTTTTGGACCGTGGATCTTGTGGGATGAAACCGTCATGAGGTCCACCCCCAGAGCCGCGGGACGACAGGACATCTTCCCAAACGCCTGCACAGCGTCACAGTGGATGAGGGCGGGAGCTCCCGCCTTCTTCACGGCTTTCTTTATGTGCTCCACCGGCTGAATGGCGCCGGTTTCATTGTTGACCAGCATCATGCTGACCAGTATCGTGTCCTCATTGACCGCCTCATAGATGGACTGTACGGGAATTTTGCCATCCGGCCCCGGGGCGAGACGGATCACCTCAAACCCCTGCTGCTCCAGCGCATCCGCCGTTTCATACACCGAGGAATGCTCCAGCTGTGTGACGACGATGCGTTTCCCAGCCCTCTTCTTTGCGGCCGTACCGCCGAATAAGGCCAAGTTATTGGCTTCGGTGCCGCCGGAGGTGAACACAATCTCCCGCTCTGTACAGTTCAGACGGGCGGCCACGGCACGACGGGCGCGATCCATCTCGTCCTCGGCCTCAATCCCCTTCTGATGCAACGACGACGGATTGCCGTACGACACCGTCATCACCTGTACCATACGTTCGACCGCTTCCTTGCAGACCGCGGTAGTGGCGCTGTTGTCCAGATAAATATCCTGCAACCTCAATTCCCCTCAATCCATAAAAAGCGGGAAATGCACTGTTTTCCACTTGCAGCACATCCTCCGCCTCTATTGTCCTATCAAACAACTAGACTTATTATACAACAATCCCTCTCCTTCCGCAAGACGCCCAGCCACTGGCTTTTTTCTCCTATTTCTTGTCCTTTTCCGATGCCTCGCGGCTCTAGACAAATACTCCTTTTAAATGGTATAATTGTTAGAAGTACATCTGTCGGTTTTGTTGGATATCTTTGAGAATTTTTCCTGGGTAATCATCACCCTGAAGGAGGGCTTTATGCATCAAAGTCATTTCTTTGCCATGCTGTCCCGGATGAAGCATATCAATCGCTGGGGTCTCATGCGCAATACCTATCCGGAAAACATCAGCGAACACAGCCTCCAGGTGGCCATGATTGCCCATGCGTTGGCTGTTTTGCGCAACCGCCGGTTCGGCGGATCGGTTTCTCCGGAACGGGTGGCTTTGCTCTCCCTCTTTCACGATACGCCTGAAATCCTCACCGGCGATCTTCCCACCCCGGTGAAATACCGCAACACCGCTATTCGGTCGGCCTATCAGCAGGTGGAACTGGATTCCGCCCAGCAGCTGCTACAGCTCCTACCCGACGATTTGCAGGGGGATTACCGCTCCCTTTTCCTCCCCGAAAAGGAGGAAAAGGAGCTCTGGGTGCTGGTCAAGGCGGCGGACAAGATCTCCGCCCTCATCAAATGCATCGAGGAACAGAAGGCCGGCAATCAGGAATTTCGGACGGCAGCCGTCTCTACCCGCCAATCCATTGTGGACATGCATATCCCTGAAGCCGACGTTTTTTTAGAGCAATTTCTCCCCTCCTTCTCCCTGACGCTGGATGAGCTAAATTGCGACGCGTAAAGTATTTTCCATCCGATCGGCATACAATAGAAATCTAGAAGCGGTTTTGCTGTGGAATTCGATACCGTCTTTTTGCGTTTTCAAAGCGGCTATCTTGATCCGCCGCTTCCTAAAACCAAACAATGGAGTTGATTTTAACATGGCATTCTGCCCTTTCCACGCCTATGATCCTGACCATCGCAGTCCTTTCGGGGCCGTCCCTGCCGGGACGGCGGTTCATCTTCGCGTCCTGCTGCCCAGGGATTACGGCTGTTCCTCCTGTACCCTGGTCATCCGGGCCGACGATCAGAAGGAGGCCCGGCGGTATGGGATGTTTTGGTGCGGCATGCACGGCCAGAATTCCGAGTGGTGGGAGTGCCATTTTAGACCGGAGACTCCGGGACTTTACTGGTATTCCTTTGAATGCCAGACCCATCAGGGGACATTGCCTATTTCAGCCCGTCCCGACGGCAGCGGCGTCCTAGGCGGACAGGGTACCTGGCAGCTTACCGCATACGACCCCTCTTTTCAGACGCCCGACTGGATCAAAGGCGGCGTCTATTATCAGATTTTCCCGGATCGTTTTGCCTGTTCCGGCCGGTCGAAACAGGATGTCCCCGCCGGACGTACCCTGCGGCAGGATTGGGGCGGACAACCGGAATGGCGTCCCAATGCCGAGGGCAAGGTGACCAATTCGGATTTCTTTGGCGGCGATCTTCCGGGCATCGAACAAAAGCTCCCCTATTTGGAACGTTTGGGTGTAACATGCCTGTATCTCAATCCCATTTTTGAATCCCATTCCAACCATCGTTACGATACCGCAGACTACACAAAAATCGATCCCCTTCTTGGATGCGAGGACGATTTAAAACATCTGTGCGCCCAGGCGGCCAAACACGGGATCCATATTGTTTTGGACGGCGTCTTTAGTCATACCGGTTCCGACTCGGTCTATTTTAACCGGGAAGGACGCTATCCTCCAAACGGCGCTTACAATACCCAAGATTCCCCCTATTACTCCTGGTACAAATTCCAGAAATGGCCGGAGCTTTATACCTCCTGGTGGGGATTTATCACCTTGCCGGAGGTTCACGAAGAGGATCCTTCCTTTTTGGAATTTATCTGCGGAGAGCAAGGGGTCTTAAAAAAATGGCTCCGGTGCGGCGTGTCCGGCTGGCGGCTGGATGTGGCCGACGAACTCCCGGATGTCTTTTTGGAACGGCTGCGTCAAGCCGTCAAGGAGCAGTCGCCCGACGCCCTCATTTTAGGGGAGGTTTGGGAGGACGCCTCCAATAAGGAAAGCTATGGCGCCCGGCGTAAGTTCCTGCTGGGGAACCAGTTGGATTCGGTGATGAATTACCCCTTCCGCAACGCCATCCTCGGGTTCTTGACCGGAGGAAAGGCGGAGGATTTTCTCTCTATCGTGCTGTCGGTGTGTGAACATTATCCCGCACCGGCGCTGCATACCCTCATGAACCACATCGGTACCCATGATACCGAACGGGCTCTTACGATTCTTGCCGGGGAACCGGAAAACGGCCGCGGTCGGGACTGGCAGTCACAGCAGTGTTTGTCCCCGGATCAGAAAGCTCATGGATTACAGTTCATGCGTCTTGCTTCCGCTATGCAGTATACCTTGCCCGGCGTCCCGTCCGTCTACTACGGCGACGAAACCGGGATGGAAGGGTACAAGGATCCCTTTAACCGGGGATGCTATCCCTGGGGAAAGGAAGATGTTTCTCTTGTGGAATGGTACTGCAGTTTGGGCCGTATCCGCAAAGCATGCCCGGCTTTGGTGGACGGCGAATTTATTCCCCTGTTCTCCCAGGGAGATATCCTGGCTTTCGGCCGGCGCAAAGGAAATGATACGATTTTAACCGTGATCAATCGGTCGAGTAGTCCCGCCGCTTTTCCATTGCCCAAGGGGTGGGAAAATGTCGCTTGCATCCTTGGGAAGAAAGAAAATGACACCATTGTCCTCACCCCTCATGACGCTGTGCTAGCCGGCACGGGGCAATGGATCAATAAACTACTATCAACCAGTAAGGACGGCTGATTCTTATGAAGAAACTATCCCCTTCTTTGGAGGATTACCTGGAGACTATCCACATTCTAGAGCAGCAGGGGCCGGTGCATGTCACCGACATTGCCAACGAATTGGGGCTCTCCAAACCCAGCGTCAATCGGGCGGTCAAGACGCTTGCTCAGGACGGCCTTTGCGACCATGAACCCTATGGCACCATCCGCCTCACGGAGGAAGGGAGTCACATTGCATCAGAAGTGCTGTTCCGCCATGTCACCATCAAGGGATTCCTCATCCAGCAGCTCGGTATCTCGGAAAAGGTGGCTGAAGAGGACGCTTGCCGTATGGAACATGTGGTCAGTGCTGAAACGATGGAAAAGTTGATTGCGTACATCAAAAAGTCCCAAGATCAATAAAAGTTTTTTGCGGATCCTTTTCCTGCGGGGAGGGAGAACAGAATTCTTGCGCAAAAAGAGGGAAATCAGCTGGACGGTTGAATTTTCCCGTTTGGTCGGGTATACTGAAAGAAAGGATGGGCGGGAGATCTTTGCGCCCATAGGACCAAAGACGATCCAAAATACCAGTTAGGGCGGCAGAAGAGCCGCCCTAACTTTTCTCTTTATGACTACGGTGGAAAGGCGATGATGGTGTGAAATTTGTCCGCTTGCTGGAACAAGCCGGTTTCCCGGCATGCTGTTCTCCCGATCGGGAGGTGGAGGCGCTTTGCTACGATTCCCGCAAAGCCGCGTCTGATAACGCCTTCGTGGCTCTGTGCGGAACAGTCTCCGACGGCCACGCCTTTGTCCAGTCGGCTTACGACAACGGATGCCGCGCCTTTGTGGTGCAGCGCCCTGTTACTCTGCCCAGTGACGCCGACATCGTCCAAGTGCCGGATACCAGGGCGGCCCTTGCATCGCTGTCGGCCTGCCTCTTTGAGCATCCTGCAACTCGGATCAAGACCATTGGTATCACCGGAACAAAGGGAAAGACTTCGGTGGCCCACTTGATCCGCCATATGCTGGACGAAACCGGGCACAAGGCCGGTCTGATCGGCACTACCGGCATCCGGTTTGGAGACGTAGTCCGCAAAACGGTCAACACCACCCCGGAATCCTACGAGCTACAAAGAGCGCTCTCGGACATGGAGAAAGCCGATTGCCAATACGCCTGTGTGGAAGTGTCCTCCCAGGGGCTGATGACCCATCGGGTGGACGGCCTTCCCTTTGAGATCGGCATCTTTACCAACCTCTCTCCCGATCACATCGGGCCGGGGGAGCACAGTAGTTTTGAGGAATATATGGGGTGGAAGGCCCAGTTGTTCCGCCGCTGTAGAATCGGCATCCTCAACCGGGACGACGCCCATTTTGCCGATATGGCAAAGGACTCTACTTGTGTCATCCGCACCTTTGGCATGAACGATCAGGCCGATTATTGGGCCGACGACGTCCAGCTCCTGCGGGAACCGGGATTCCTGGGGGTTGGGTTTACCTGTCATACCCCGGCCGACAGCTTCCCCGTCCGTCTCCCTCAGCCCGGCCGGTTCAGCGTCTACAACGCCTTAGCGGCCATCGGGGCTGGATGCGAGCTGGGCATCCCTCTGTCCCAAATCGCCACTGTGTTAGCTGGGGCCGTCATCCCCGGCCGTATTCAGCTCATCCCCGCCCTGCCCTACTGCACCATCGTGGTGGACTACGCCCACAATGAGCTAAGCCTTCGCTCTATTCTTACCACCCTGCGGGAATATCATCCCCGCCGGCTCATCTGCCTCTTCGGCTCGGTGGGGGGACGCACTCAGCTCCGCCGCCAAACCTTGGCTCATGCCGCCGCTCAGCTCGCCGATTTTTCCATCCTCACCAGCGACAATCCCGATTTTGAGGATCCGGTGGCCATCTTGGAGGATATCGAGCAGGGGATGTCGGCGGCCAAGGGACATTTTATCTCCATCCCCGACCGTGGGGACGCCATCCGCTACGCGGTGGATATGGCAAAGCCTGGGGATATGATCCTTCTAGCCGGCAAGGGTCACGAGGATTACCAGCTGATCCGTGGGGAACGCATCCCATTTTGTGAACGGGATGTGGTGGAGGAAGCCGCCCGGCAACGTCTCAGCCGGGAATCGAGCGGGAAATCCTGACAATAACGCTGCTTCAAGCGATAATAAGGATAAAAAAGCGATATTCAGACGTATTCGAGACGAAGTTTGACGGCATACAGGAGGTTTCAGCATGCAGCCACTTGATCCAAAGATGCAGAAGATCGATGAATTTGTCCAATCTTGTCCCAAGGGACATTTTATGCAGTCCCCCCAGTGGGGGCAGTTCAAAGACGCGTGGCACAATGAATTTGTCACAGTGGAGGACGCCGACGGCAATCTAAAGGGCAGCATGAGCCTTTTGATCCGCAAGACTCCCTTCCTGGGGTACAGCATGATGTATTCCCCCCGCGGCCCTGTGTGCGATATCCATGACCGGGAGACCATCCGGGAATTAATCGGAAAGGCCTCCCAGGTGGCTAAACAGCATCGGTGCTATACCCTTAAAATCGATCCGGATGTGTCCATTGAGGACAAGGAATTCTCCGATATCTTCCGGGATCTGGGTTTTTCCATCAACAGCGACATCAAGGGGTTTGACGGCATCCAGCCCCATTTTGTGTTCCGCCTCAACATCGAAGGAAAATCCGAAGAGGAAATCCTGGCCGGGTTTGGCAAAAAACATCGCAAAAACGTCCGGCGCGCCATCAAATACGGCGTCACCGTCCGGGTCGGAAGCCGGGAGGAATTGTCTAAATTCTGGGAGCTTGTACACGAAACCGGCGAGCGTCAGCATTTCGGCATCCGGAGCCTGGCGTATTTTGAACGGATGTATGATCTCCTGGCTCCCGATCACCTGCGTTATCTCATCCTGGAGTACGAGGGCGAGATGATCGCCGGATGTTTGGGCGTCCAGTACGGCGACAAGGTGTGGTGCCTCTACTCGGCTACGTCGGATCACCATCGGGATAAAAAGGCCACCTACCTGATGCGTTGGAATCTGATCCTCTGGGCCAAGGAAAAGGGATGCCGCATCTTTGACCTGATGGGGGTACCGGGCATCGTGCCGGAAACCCATCCCCTCTACGGCCTTTATTCGGTTAAGAAAGGCTTTGGCGGCGATCTCATCGAATTCGCCGGGGAGATGGATTTGATTTTCCATCCGGTTGTCTACTCCCTGATTGAGCACGGCATTGAGATCCGGCACAAGCTGCGTCAACTTCTTCACGGCAGCAAAAAGCCTTCGTCTTCCTCCCAGGAGGGGGAAAAATCGGAGGAAACCTTATCCGGACAGGAACCATCGTGATCCGTCTGATCCGGGAAGAAGAGGTGGACGTCCTTCTTCCCCTGTGCGAAAAGAGCGCTTTGGGATGTCGGATAGGGTCGGCTTTGCTCTGTTACCAAGGGGCGTCTTTTTTCGACGTCTGGGTACAAGAGGATGCTTCCGGCATTCAGGCCATCCTCTGCCGGCTGGACGGCGCCATGACCATTGTGGATATAGGCAAGACCGGCCATCCGGAACAAATGGCTTTCTGCAATGCCGTCGGGTTTTCCAGCCTGACGGCTTCCTCTTGTTCCCTCAAGGCGATGGGACTGGCCCCGTCGACAGGTGGGGTCAGTATGGCATTCCCAGCGCGGACGGACAAGCTTCCTAATATCTCTCCCGACTGCGCCGGACAAAATGGAGAAGCATCGAAAGCCTTGGGTTCCTCCTCGGGCATCTGTTGGGACGCTTCTCCCCGCCTTTATTACCCCATCCTAGAGCAGTGCCAAGGGGATGGCATCCAGTTCCCCCCATTTGACACGTGGTATGTGGATTGTTCCCACCGTATGCGCCGGGGATGGATGCGGGGAGCCATCGTCCGGGAAAATAGCGTGGATGCCGGATGCATCTTAGCGGTGGAGACCCCTCATGCCGCCCTGATTACCGGGGTGGCTGTCCTGCCCCGCTTCCGCGGCAATGGTATGGGAAAAAGATTGGTATCCTCTATGCTCTCTTCCCTTACAGCTGAACACAAGACGTGTTTTCTTCTATGCCGTCCTGAGCTGACCGACTTCTACCGCTCGCTTGGATTTCAACCGTCCGGACACTGGGCCTCTGCCCTGACGGCTTCTGTGGAGGTATCGCTATGACACATACCATCTTTGGCTATCCCTTGCAGCAGCTTACATTCTACTTTGCCTTCTACGCCATGGTGGGTTGGATCTTGGAATGCATTTACTGTTCTATCGGCCAGCGGAAGGCCGTCAACCGTGGGTTTCTGTACGGCCCCTGGTGCCCGGTCTATGGGTTCGGTGCCGTGGCCTTGATTGTAACCCTCTCCCCACTGAAAGAATATCCCTTATTGTTTGTTCCCCTCTCCATCCTGGTGACCTCGGTGATCGAGCTTATCACAGGCCTTATCTTTGAACGGGTCCTACATATGAAGCTTTGGGATTACACCGGTAAATTCCTGAACATCAAGGGTTATGTCTGTTTCAAAAATTCCCTGATCTGGGGCATACTATCGGCCCTGTTTGTGTGGTTTATCCATCCGCAGGTGGAAAAGGTCTATCTGGACATGCCAAGTGGCGTAACTTACTATGGCTCTCTTATCATCCTGCTGGTGTTCGGTACGGACTTCTTCCTTTCCCTCATCCGCTCGGTCAAGCTGAGCGAACATCTGCGGGTGCTGGAAGAACGCATGCAGGAGGCGCGCCAGACACTGGATCGTCTCAAGGAGGCAAACGGCGTGCAGAAAGCTTTGCTTGAAAAACGTGCAGAAGAAACGCGCCGTCTGACCGAACAAAAAATGGAGGCCACTGCCAAACGCTTCCGCCATCATCTTAAGGCATTTCCCACTCTATCGTCTAAAACCTATCCCACTTCTTTAAAAGCCGCTCGTGAAGCGCTTAAAAATCGCCGGAGGAATCAAAAATGATGCAAAGACCTTTTTTTACTTATCATCCCGCCGTCCAGGAGGCCGCCCAGAAGGCTCTCGATCTGGTAAAGCCCGCTTTGGACCGCATTGACCGCGTCACCGAACAGAACCAGCAAAAAGTGCTGGCCGCTTTTATCGACAACCGAGTCAGTGAAAGCCACTTCGCCGCCTCCACTGGTTACGGCTACGACGACCGGGGCCGGGATCTCCTGGACCGGGTATTTGCCGACGCTTTGGGTGCAGAGGATGCTTTGGTCCGCACCTCGTTCCTTTCCGGAACCCATACGCTGGGCATCGCCCTCTTCGGCGTACTGCGTCCGGGAGACGTCATGCTGTCGGTGACGGGGCTGCCTTACGACACCATCCATTCAGTCATCGGCCTGCGTGGAGAGGGGCAGGGTTCCCTCAAGGATTTCGGCGTAGGATACCGGCAGGTGGATCTGATGCCTGACGGTTCCCCCGATTTTGACTCCATTGCCGACGCCTTGACTTCCGACGTCAAAATGGTCTATCTCCAGCGTTCCAGGGGCTACAGCCTGCGCCCCACCCTATCAGCCAAGACGATCGGAGAGGTCGCCCAGTTTGTCAAACAGCGCCGTCCCGATGTTGTGGTCATGCTGGACAACTGCTACGGCGAATTCGTGGAGACTGTGGAACCGGTAGAGCTGGGCGTGGATCTCATGGCCGGCTCCCTCATCAAAAATGCAGGCGGCGGCATCGCCCCCACGGGAGGTTACATCGCCGGACGCAGCGATCTGGTGGAACTCTGCTCTTACCGTCATACCGTCCCCGGCGTGGGGCGTGAGATCGGCGCCACGTTAGGCCACACGCGGGATTTGTTTATGGGACTGTTCCATGCCCCTCACGTCACAGGCGAAGCGCTCAAAACCGCTGCCTTTGCCGCCGCTTTGATGCAGCAATTGGGATACGACGTCACCCCTCGTCCTCTGGAGGAGCGGTATGACATCATCCAGGCCATCCAGCTGCGGGATAGGGATTCCCTCATCGCCTTCTGCCAGGGGATGCAGGCCGGTGCACCTATCGACGCCTTTGTCACGCCGGAACCTTGGGATATGCCGGGATACGACAGCCAGGTCATCATGGCTGCCGGCGCTTTTACCTTGGGAGCTTCCATTGAACTCTCCGCCGACGCCCCCCTCCGGGAACCCTGGGCCGTTTGGATGCAGGGCGGTCTTAATTTCCACTCGGGAAAAGTAGGCGTCATGCTGGCGGCTTCCCATCTCATGCGGGCCTTGGAGAAAAAAGCTGAATCATCTAAATAATAGCATCCGTAATATAATTTATAAATATTGCTATACGTATAAAATCCCCTTTGAGGAAATAAACTCAAAGGGGTTCTTTTTATCGATCTCCAAACGCAGGCCTTAATGCCGATAGGATATGGCTATTGGTTAGTTTTTGGGCCATTTTATCCCGAAATCGGGCTGAATGGGTCTTCCCCTGCATGCGTAAAGACTCCAGGTCTTTGGAAAGTTGTTCTTGTTGCTTCGTCAGAAATTCCATAAGTTCCTCTACCTGTCCTAACCTCTCGATTGCCGGACCGATGTACCCCTCCCGTGACGGCACGACTGCATCCTGTTTCGTCTGATAGCGGCCATCGTTCGTCTTTTCTGTAAAACGCTGCATGTTTGATCCTCCTCATCTGTTGTATGGTTGAGTATACCATATCAGACGGATATCAGCGATAAAATTTAATTCCTACGGGGCCTAGATCTTTCAACATCCATAGAATTATCATCTTGTGTTTGGAAAGAATAGGATATTATGCGGATGTTAATTTTTTATGAAGATAAACTAGACACAATGCTTGCAATTTAAAAATAGGGGTGCTATAATACGTGCGATGTGCACGATTGATAAAAAGATTGTGTTAACATAAATGAGAAAATCGCCTGCTTTGTGCAATCCAAAGCGGCTTTTTTGTTTTCTTATGATGATGTCCGGTTGGAAAAGATTTGCATCAAAAGGTGTTGATAATTTTGCGAATATCTGAGGCCAGAAAAAGGGGAATGCCTCCCATTAGACTCATTGCGCTGAGTTTTGCCATTATCATTGTGGTGGGAGCCCTCCTGCTTACCCTCCCCATTGCCTCGAAGGACGGAAATTTTACCCATCCTCTGGATGCTTTGTTTACCTCTACTTCCGCCACATGTGTCACCGGATTGGTGCTGTTTGACACCTTCACCAAATGGACTTGGTTCGGGCAAGGGGTTATCTTGATGCTCATCCAGTTGGGCGGATTGGGCTTGGTATCCTTTACTTCCTTCTTCGCCTTCACAGTACGCAGGCGGGCAGGTATTAAAGAACTACAGCTGGCCAATGAGTACATTTCAAACGGCAATTTGGCAGATGTCCCCCAGCTCTTCCGGCTGATCTGCATTGTGACGCTGGCCTTCGAGACGGTGGGTGCTGTTCTGCTGGGGATCCGCTTCGTCCCAAAGTACGGCCTGCAGGGTATTTGGATCTCCATCTTCCTTTCCGTATCGGCCTACTGCAATGCCGGTTTCGACATTCTCGGCATGGAGGGACCTTTCTCCAACCTTACCCATTACAATGACGATCCCTTGGTCATCTTGACCGTCTCCTTCCTCATCATCTTCGGCGGTTTGGGATTTGTGGTCATCAACGACATCGTTTTTATGCGTAAGCATGGCCATATTCTTCTCCATACTCGGATCGTGCTGTTGTGCACTGCTATCCTCCTTGTGGCGGGGACGGTGGGCCTGCTCGCCATTGAATACAACAATCCGGATACATTAGGTCCTATGCCTTTTGGAGAGAAGTTATCGGCCTCCTTTTTCCAATCGGTCTCGGCCCGTACCGCCGGGTTTAACAGCATCGACCTCGGCAGTATGCGGGAACCAGGTAAATTGTTGCTGTGCGCCCTAATGTTTATCGGCGCGGCCCCTGGATCTACAGGCGGAGGTATTAAAGTGACGACCTTTGTAGTTCTGATGATGACGGTATATAGCGTCATGCGAGGACGCGATGACACCGTTGTGCTCCATCGTCGGGTGGATAAAAAAGTGGTATACAAAGCATTATCCATCACCATTTTATCGGGTGCATTGACTATCTTTACCTTCTTTGTCGTATTTTACTGTCAACGCAACTTAGGAGTATCGGCCATTGACAGTTTAGTTGAAAGTACTTCGGCTTTTGGCACAGTGGGACTTAGCTGCGGTGTCACGCCTGATTTAGCTGTTGGTTCCAAGATAGCCGTCATCTTTACCATGTTCTGTGGGCGGGTCGGTCCCATATCTCTGGCACTTGCCATCTCGGCTAGGAGCAAAAGGTCTGACGCCATTCTGCCGGAAGGACGCATTATGGTGGGATAGCTTCTAGAATAGCAAAAAAGAAACCCCGGCGGAGGATAAAATCCTCTTCGTCGGGGTTTCTTTTTTATACCTTTTGAGAACACCTTTCGCCTTACTGCTTCTCCTCATCACCTTGTTGTCGATCCAATTGGGCGATGGCCTCCTTATACTGCTTATACGTAAGAAAGGTATTGAGCATCTGCAAAAGGGATTTGGTAGACAGATGCTCCGGAAGAGAGAGCATGGAAAGCAGCTTCAGCCGTCGGGATTTGCTTCCCTCCGTGCCGGTAATTCCATCCTCGTAGAGATCCAGGTTGGTGATATCCCGTCCCTCCTTCGGCCGCTGATAAGGTATTTCATCCCACGTCACCCCTGCCTTTTGCAATGCCTCTATGAGCAGTTCTTTTGGGATGCCCTCTACCCCCAGCTTTCCCTCTTTGGAGGCTTTGTCCTTGCGCTTCTCCTTGCCCAGAATGTCGGGAATGTACACATGCCGGATCTGCGCAGCCGGGATACAGCCCGACAAATAATTCCGGATGACAAATCCTGCGCCGTCGCTGTCCGTCAGGATCAGAAGCCCTCTCTCCTCAGCCAGACGCCGGATGAGATTCATTTTCTCTTTGTCTTTAAAGATACCAAAGCCGCCGGTCGGGATGATGACGGCGTCTAATATGGAGCTCAGCTTGATTTTATCGTACTTGCCCTCCACAATGACGGCTTGACGCAATGTGATCAATGCATTTCCCCTCTCTCCCTCTCACGCCATGAGCTGGACAATGGTCTGTTCCAACACGACCCGTCCATCCACCCGGGAGCCCTTCAGCTTGCGGTCGGCTTCATACAGGATATCCAGCTGCTCCCGCAGACGGTCTATATCCAGCCGTGCAGCGTCTCTGGCTGCGTTTCGCAGTCGGAATTCTTTGCCCCGGTAGTTAAAATCCTTGGCCAGATCCTCCGCCCTGCCCCCTCCCAGGGAAGCTACTTTGGCCCGGTAAAGATCTACTGTCCCCATACACAGCACCGATAAAATGGCCACCGGCTCTTCTTTTTGGTTGAGAAGTGTATCCAAAATGGAAAATGCTTTGCTAATATCACGTTTTGTAATAGCACGGGACAAATCAAATACACTGGATTCCAGCGTAGGGACGGCCACCATATCAATATCCTTACGGGTGATTTCCCCTTCGCCTATCATGGAGCACACCTTGTCCAGCTCCCCACTGAGCACCTGGAGATCGTTGCCGCACAGTTCCACCAGATACCGCGCCACATGAGGGGTGAGGGTGCATCCACGCTTGAGAGCCGACGAGCAAAGAAGCTTGGACAGTGACGCCATGTCCCGATGATCCAGCTGGACGGTGCATCCCACGCTGTCGATCTTCTTGATGAGACTGCGCCATTTAGCCGACTTCTTTGGGTTGCATTGAACCGCATCCAGGCGCACAATCAGCACACAGGTATCCGGCGGGTCCTTGAGCAGCTTTGTCAGCTTCTCCTGGTCGGCTGCCTTCAGGGATTCCGCATCCAAATCGATGAGCACCACACATCGCCTTTCAGCCATGACGGGAAGGGTTTCTACGGCATCCACGACCTCGTCCATGGAAGTGTCCTTCCAGTAAAACTGCATGAGGTTGAATTGCTCCATGCCCTTGGCTACGGCTTTGCTCACCAGCTTCTGGCTGTAATGCTTTTTCAGCATCTGCTCGTCCCCATACAGCAGGTAGACCGAGGCAAGCTCTCCCGTCTGGATTTGTTTTTTCAGCTCTACTTCTCCAATGCCCGGCATGTCTTTTCCTCCTTTAGTCCCGGCGGATGAGTACGTCTCCCTTGCCGCGGGTCATGATAATAAGATCGGTTTTCTCTCCGACCAGTATGCTCTCCACTTCCCGTTCCGCCAGATAAATCGGCGCCAGCCCTCCCGACGGTGTCAACGCTACATCAGGCGTACACTTTTGGAAATTCGCCGGCAGTTCTTTTCCCAGAAGCGCCACATCCGGATGCGAGCCTTGGACAAACGTGACGTCGGCATTGTTGGTGGAAAGTAAAATCTCCGTCTCTCCCACCTCCATGCGCAGGGCGCTTTCCTCCCCTTGCCGGGAAGCTGTGACGTCAAACCCTTCCCAAAACCGAATGTCGGCGGAATCATAGGGATAAAATTCCGTATCAGGCGACGCTGCTTTTAGGGCAGTCAAATCGGCTTCGGCCGGGGCGAGCACCATGTCCACCGGAAAACTTTCCAGAAGCTCCTGCGCTCCCGATGCAAATTCCTCCTCCATGGAGGGCAAAACAAGCATTTCCAGTCGACGAATTTCCTCGTCTTGCAAGTAGTTCTGGATCCGGGCGGCTGCGTTATAAGATCCGCCGCAGCCTATCACGGCTGCACGGCCATCCCGAACAACGGCGGCCGACAACACATTTTCACTGTTCATGACCTTGATGCTGGTGACGCCCCGCATGCTGATCTGATAAGAGAGAATACCGATCATCAGCACAATGGCCGATAAGGCGGTACAGGATTGAAAGAGCGAGACGTCCTTGCGCAAAAGAAAGGCGAGGCAAAACAGTAAGATCGTCCCGGCCAGCCATACCAGTACAAATCCTTGGGATGTGGAAATCACCGCAAATGGGACGCCGGACAACAGTCCGGTCACTGCGATGAGATACTTTGCCAGGAGTCCCGCCACAAGCAGACATGGATTGCTGATAAATGCCAGCATCCCCATGGAATGAAGCATAGACCCGACTCCACTTGCAATCATCATAATGGATGCGGGCAGCATACACAAAACGTTGGTCACCGGCGAGATGAGGGACACCCGTTCAAACACCACAATCGTAATGGGCAACAGAAACAGGCTGGCCGATAAGGATTGGGCTACCGTGGCGACGATGCCGTTTATGACACGTCTGCCCCGTTTGACATTTGCAAAAGGCCGGATCATCCAGCTTTCCATCCGCGCCGATAGGACGATCATTCCCAGCGTCGCCATCAGCGACATGATAAGCCCCAAGTCCCTGACGGCAAACGGATTGAGAATGGTCAGCAAAAAGGCGGCCAATCCGAGGGAATTGAGGGAGTCGGCCTTCTTGCGGGCAGCCAGTCCCAACAGATAGACGATGCTCATCAGGCCGGCGCGCATGACCGACGGCGTAAATCCTGTAAGGGCCATGAATCCAAAGGCGAATCCCGCTGCCAAGACGGCTGCAACACGGCGGTTGACCTTGAATCTCATGAGCACCATCAGGACAAAATTGGTGAAGATGGAGATATGTGCGCCGGATACCGCCAGCAAATGAGCAATCCCCGTATCGCGGAAGGCCTGTTTGATTTTCGGATCGATTTGATCGTCGGCGCCCAATAAAACGCCGTTGATGACTTCAGCTGCATCCGAAGACAGGGTTTCCCGATTGGTTTCCATCAGTTTTTGACGGGCATCCACTACAAAAGCGTAAACAGGACGAACCTCCGCCTCCTTGACTTGGACATCGCCCAGCGTATACGCCGCGATGTAAGCGCCTTTCTCCTCTTTGGCCCCGCTGGTGTAGAAATGGACGTCGGCTGAAATCTCGTCAAATGTCCTGGCCGGCAACTGGCCACGGCAGGAAAGAAAAATGTTGAATTCCTGCGGCGCACCGTCGGCATCTACAGACGTGACCTTCACCGGATACAGCATCCGTTCCCCTTTGGGTGTGGGAAGATCGGTGATTATGCCTTCCACCCGGCAGTTGACGCCGTCTAAACTCTGGATGGGCAGGACCGTCAAAAAGGTGGCAAGACAAATTGAGCCCATCGCAACCGCTGCCGTCAGCAGTGCGGTGGGCACAACTTTTACGATGCGAAGGGGACGCACAAAGAGTGACACCACTCCCGCCGCCAAACACAGAAACAAAAGAGCCATCGTCCCGCCAATCGGACAGAAGGTCCCCGCCAGCAGGGCAAAGAACCAGGAAAATCCCACTACGGCGGCTGGACGTCTCATTGTTGCCTCCTCCTGTGTCGTCGTTTGTGCATCCGCTGTCACCCTAGGTAGAAAAATTCATTCAATCGCTGACCTTTTAGTCCTTGAAAAACAAGGGCAGCGGCTCCAGATAAATGATGTCTTTCCGATCGGCGGCATCGCCCTCGGCTAGGACAGCCGCTTGTCCCACAATGGTCCCTCCCGCCTGGCCGATCAATTCGTCCATGGCGTGAAGAGATTCTCCCGTACTGATGACGTCGTCCACCACCAGCACCCGTTTCCCTTTGAGGCTCTGGGCGTCCTCCCGGCTGATGTACAGCGTCTGAAGACGGTCGGTGGTGATGGAGCGTACCTCTACCTTCAAAGGATCGGGCATGTAGAGCTTTGTGGACTTGCGAGCCACTACATATTTCCCGCATCCTTGGCGGGCCATCTCGTAGGCAAGAGGGATGCCTTTGGCTTCGGCTGTAACCACCACGTCGTGTTCCGGGCAGCGTTTTAACAGCTCTTCAGCCGCCTTGACGGTCACTTCCACATCGCCAAACATGATAAAAGCCGCAATGTCCAGCTTATCGCTGACCGGACAGATGGGAAGCTGACGGGTGAGTCCACACAATTTTAATTCGTAGGTTTTCATGGTTTTACTCCTTTTGGACAACGGGAAAAATCCCGTCCATCCGTTGAATAGGAGGCCGCTTTGCAGTCTCCCCTGTCATAGCGCTTCTAAAGGGCTCCCATTAGCCGGGAGGCCAACCCAGATTGCGTCCCGCCAGCATATGAAAATGCAGATGGTTGACGGTCTGGCCGCCCTGTTCACCGCAGTTGTTGACCAGGCGGAACCCGTTTTCCAGCTTTTGTTCCTTGGCGATTTTGGCCGCAATCTCAAAGATATAGGCTACAATACCGCTGTTTTCCGAATTGATGCAGGCGGCCGACTGGATATGCTCCTTGGGGATGATGAGAATGTGAAACGGCGCCTGGGGATCAATGTCGTGAAACACCAGCACCTTGTCGTCCTCATACAGCTTCTTGGAGGGGATTTCTCCCGCCGCGATCTTACAGAAAAGGCAATCCTCCACGTGAAAAACCTCCTTTGATTCCCATCTGAGACGGGTTGTTTTCATCTATCAGGCAGCGTCCTCTCCCCGTACAAGCCGGTGAAGAGGGCGCTACTTCACACCATTTTATTTGGAAAGCTGTGCTTCCACAATGCCGGTCAACGCATTGAGGGCTTCGTCCACCTTGGTGATGTCCTTGCCGCCGGCCATAGCCCGGTCGGGACGTCCGCCGCCCGATCCTCCGGCGATCTTGGCCACTTCCCGGACGATATTGCCCGCATGGGCTCCCTTGGCCATAGCATCTTTTGTGCAGACGCAGGCAAAGCTGACGGTGCCTTTGTCCTCCTGGATACCAGCCACAACCGCCACGAGGTCGGAACCATCGTCCTTGAACCGATCGCACAAATTGCGCAGCATGTCGGCATTTGCCCCCGTGAAGGCGGCGCCGATGACCTTGATCCCCTGGACTTCCTTGGCATTCTTCAGAAGGCTCTCGCCCCAGGTATTGGCCAAACGGTTGTTGAGACGTTCGATCTCTTTGTCCTTTTCCTTAAGCTCCAAAGCGGCCTGGGCGGCACGCCGGGCCATATCCCCGGTGCCCGACGCCTTGAGCGCCAGCGCCGCCTCGGTCAAAATCAAATTGACCTGATCAAAGGCCTCCAGGACACCCTGGCCCGTCACCGCCTCGATGCGGCGCACGCCGGCTGCCACCGACCCTTCCGACACAATCTTGAACAATCCCAATTTGGACGTGTTATCCACATGGGTGCCGCCGCACAGCTCTACCGACCAATCTTTTACGTCCACCACCCGGACGATGTCGCCGTACTTCTCTCCAAACAGGGCCATAGCTCCCAATTTGCGGGCTTCGTCGATGGGCATCTCTGCTGTGGTGACATCCCGGCCTTCCAGAATCACGTCGTTGATCTCCTTCTCCACCCGACGCAGTTCCTCGGGAGTCAGGGCGGAGAAATGGGTGAAGTCAAAGCGCATCGACTGATCGCTGACCAGTTGTCCTGCCTGCTCCACATGAGTGCCCAGCACGCGCCGCAGGGCCGCTTGCAGCAGATGGGCGGCGGTGTGGTTGCGCATAATGGCCTGACGGCGTTTGACGTCCACCTGAGCGTTTACCCGGTCTCCCACACGCACTTCCCCGCTCACTACCTTGCCTTGGTGGAAAACAGCTCCTGCGTGGGTCTTATGGGTATCGGTCACCTCAAAGACAAATCCATCGCCGGTCATTGTCCCGGTATCCCCCACCTGTCCGCCGCTCTCGGCATAGAAGGGGGTGGATTCCAGCACCAAAATAGCCTCCTGGCCTTCCGTGACTGTCTCGGCCCACTCGCCGCCGGATACCATAGCCGTCACCGCTACATGCTCCTCCTGCATGCTCTGGTATCCGGTAAACGCGGTGGCGGGCAATTCCTCCAACAGGGATTTGGAGCCGGCCCAGGCTTCGCCGTCGGACGACTTCCGGGCGGCCCTGGCACGCTCCCGCTGCTGACGCATCAGTTCATGGAAGCTCTTTTCATCGGCGCGCATGTTCCTCTCGCTGAGGATTTCCAGGGTCAAATCGATGGGGAAACCAAAGGTGTCATACAGCTTAAAGGCGTTCTCACCCGACAACTCTTCTCCATCCAGCTCGTCGATCATGACGTTCAGGAGCTGGAGGCCCTGGTCGATGGTTTTGCCAAACGCCTCTTCCTCATTGGCGATGAGCTTTTTAATAAAGTCGCGCTTTTGCACCAATTCGGGATAAGCTTCCCGGTTCTCCTGGATTACGGTATCGCATACCTCGGACAGGAAGGAACCCTGGATACCTAAAAGGCGTCCATGACGGGCGGCACGGCGCAGCAGACGGCGCAAGACATAGCCGCGTCCCTCGTTGGAGGGCATGACGCCGTCGCCCACCATAAAGACGGTGGAACGGATATGGTCGGTGATGACGCGCAAAGAGACGTCCGATTTGGGGTCGTCGCCGTAATGAATGCCGGCGATGCGGCTGACGTGCTGCATGATGTTTCTGACGGTGTCCACTTCAAAGAGATTATCCACCCCCTGTACGACGCAGGCCAGACGTTCCAGACCCATGCCGGTATCGATGTTGGGATGATCCAGGGGCGTGTAATTGCCCTGGCCGTCGCTGTCAAACTGGGTGAACACCAGGTTCCAGAATTCCACAAAACGGTCGCAGTCGCAGCCTACGCCGCAGGTGGGGGAGCCACAGCCGTACTGTTCGCCCCGGTCAAAGTAAAGCTCAGAACAGGGGCCGCAGGGACCGGTGCCGTGTTCCCAGAAGTTGTCCTCCTTGCCCAGGCGCACGATATGGGAGGCATCCACTCCCACCTCTTTGGTCCAGATATCAAAAGCCTGGTCGTCGTCCTGGTAGATGGACACCCAAATGCGGTCCACCGGCAGTTCGATGACCTTGGTGCAGAATTCCCATGCCCAAGCGCACGCTTCGTGCTTAAAATAGTCGCCGAAGGAGAAGTTGCCCAGCATTTCAAAGTAAGTACCGTGGCGGGCCGTCTTGCCCACGCGCTCGATATCCGGCGTACGGATGCATTTCTGGCAGGTGGTGACCCGTTTATGAGGAGGGGTCACCTCTCCGGTAAAGTATTTTTTCATCGGCGCCATGCCGGAATTGATGAGCAGCAAGCTCTTGTCCCCTTGGGGCACAAGGGGGAAACTCTTGAGCCTTAAATGATCCTTGCTTTCAAAAAATGACAGGTACTTTTCACGCAGTTCATTGAGACCGGTCCATTTCACGTTGCATCGTCCTTCCTTACCATCCTAGTTTTCTCCAAAAGAATAGACCCCCGCCCCGCTATGGGACGGAGGTCTTCCGTGGTACCACCCAAATTGCGCCGTCCCTTTGCTCTGGGACAAGACGCCTCTTTACGCCCCTTAACGCGGGAACCTACGCGCGGCTTTCACCGCCGAAGGCTCGGGGATGGCCTGCCGGACGCCGCTTGGCTAGGAACCTTTCAGCCAAAAGGGTTCCCTCTCTAAAAGCTGGACGCCGGCTTCTTCCCGTCAAAGCCAGAATAACCGTATATTTTACAGTGTATCACACACCACTTATTATACGATCCCAATTTTATGATGTCAACCGGTTCCTCTACCCTTTTCCCCCATTTTTCGACTGTGACACGATCCTTTCAATCGTCAATCCTGTGGAGGCGCATCCTCCTGTTCCGAGGCCTTGGGAACAGCTACGGCATCCTGTAAGGCCGGATCGCTTTGTCCCCGCCGCGTCATCAACTGCTCGACACCGTCGGCAATGGCTCGGAAGGTGGGGGTGGAAGTCTCACTGCCCTTTGGGGAGTCCTCAGCCAACACGGCTACCGCGTACTGGGGATTGTCGTAAGGAAAAAATCCGGCGAACCACGTCTGGTTGACAAATTCCCCATCCACCAGGATGCCGGTTTCGGCTGTGGCCGTTTTTCCGCCGGCGCCGCCGATAGTCGGTTTGGCGCCGGTACCGGTTCCGTATTCCACCGGTGCGGCCATCATGAGGCGTAAAGCGTCGCAGGTCTCGCTGCTGAGTACCTGTACCGGCTGGGCCTGCTGGGTGGGTTCGATGAGCTGTCCCGATGAATCCACCAGACCCTCTACCAGATAGGGTTTTGCCAAAGTCCCTCCCGACGCAATGCACTGCACCATAGACGCCACCTGATAGGGTGTGGCCATCAGTTCTCCCTGGCCAAAGGAGAAGTTGGCCAAAGCCGCCGGCATCTTGAGCGTATCTAACGTGGGCAGTGTCCCGGACGCGCTTTGGATGCCGTCACACAAGGTGACCCCCGATCCAAACCCCATCTTGACCGTCATATCCAACAGCTTCTTGGCCCCGATCTCCTGTCCCAAGGTGATATAATAGGCGTTACAGGACTGGGCCAAGGCTCCCTCCATGTTCTGGAGACCGTGGGTGCGCTGATGGTAACAGTCAAAGGTGACTCCGTAGATATCCACGCTGCCGGTACAGTCATAGGTGCGATCGGGACTGATGCCGTTTTCCAATGCGGCTGCCGCCGTCACCAATTTAAACACCGATCCCACATTGTAGGCCGATGTGGTGCGGTTGAGAAGCGGGGAATCCTCATCGTTCAACGCCTCCTGGACATTGTCCGGGTCAAAATCCGGAACGCTGACGCTGGCTCGTACCGCCCCGGTGCGTACGTCCAGAACGACCACCGCTCCCTTCTCCAAATATTTCCTGGCCGCCTTTTGGGCGATGTCCTGGATATCTTTGTCGATGGTCAGCATGACCCCGCTGTTTAGATTGGACATGGTATCTTCGACTTCAGGCTCCACACCGGCTAAAGCTTCCCCTACGGCATTGACGGAAAAGGTCACCTTGCTCTTCCCCTGGGCTTTCCCCAACCAGTCGTCGTAGGCCGCCTCGATGCCCTCTACCCCTTTGCCGTCGCTGTCTACGTATCCAATGATATGGGGACAAAGGGGCTCCTCCTCCCGGTATCGGGTCACATTGGGGAAAAACAGGGCTTTTGTACCGGGGATATACTCATCCACCTTCTGCACGAATGGCTTCCCCTCGCCGATCCGGTCCAGCATGGTCTGCATCTGGCTGTCGGACAGCACTTTGGAAAAGGCGGTGGTGGTCTGGGGATCGGCCGTTACGGCTGCTTTATAGCCGTCCTGGAAATTCGTCAAGTGCTGGAGATTGCAGTCGTAGATGCTCCCCCTTCCCTGGGTGACGGTAAGACTATAAGAGCTATTCTGTTGAGCGGCCTGAGTATAGGCCTCTCCGGTGGAGATGCTGAATATCCGCAGCGCCCCTATGGTCAGCATGATGGCAATCACCGCATACACCGCCACCATGCGCATGTGCATCTTTTCCATTCCGCTTCCTCCTTTGGATAGGATCAGGGATTTTGCCTGTCTAAACCATTTCGTCCTTATTGTGCCCGCCTGGGGCGACGACTAGTCGCTTTTCCAAAAAGACAACAAAAAGCCCCTGGAATCATCTTCAAGGGCTTTTTGTTGTGGTGATTCTGATATCATGCCTTTTTTCGCAGCAATGTCCCGGGCTGGACAGGATGCTCGCATCTGACGCTCAACCGCTGCATGGGATGAGGTGCTGCTTCTACCGCATTTCCTTCCTCGTCCTGCAAATCCTCTATCGTCAGGAAGAAGGGTTTCCCCCGCGGCGGCAGACAATCGGCCTCCTCACCGGGGAAAAACCGATTGCGCTGGGTCAGTAGGAGACGCCCCTCTTCCCAGCCTTCGGCCACGGCGATAACCTGATAATTGCGGGTATATCCGCCTTTGACCGTCTCCTGACCTGCCTGTCCAAAATAAAAGCCCGTGCCGTAGGGGCGGTGGCTGACTTTATCCAATTCCTCCACGATCCAAGCGGGAATGGGGTCTTCCGGATGATCCCTGGTAAAATCCATAGCCGCCCGGTACGCGCCGGTGACTACGGAGGTATAATAGGCCGATTTTGCCCGGCCCTCGATCTTAAAGCTGGTGACGCCCGCCTGTTCCAGCTGGGACAGATGCTCGATCATGCACAGGTCTTCGGCATTGAGGATATACGTCCCACCGTCCTGTTCCTCAATGGGCAGGAATTCACCGGGACGGTTCTCCTCCACCAGACGGTATTTCCACCGGCAGGGCTGTGCACAGTCGCCCCGGTTGGCATCCCGGCCGGTGAGATAGCTGGACAAAAGGCATCGTCCTGAAAAGGAGACGCACATGGAACCGTGCACAAAGGTCTCGATCTCCAGATCGGACGGGGTCTTCGCACGAATGGTGGAGATCTCTTCCAAAGACAGCTCCCTGGCCAGGATGACACGGCTGGCCCCCATCTCATAGAAGACGTTTGCCGTGGCATAGTTGACGATGCCGGCCTGGGTGGAGATGTGAACAGGCACCTGCGGTGCCGCCTGTTTGGCAATGGTCAATGCCCCCAAGTCGGAGATAATAAAGGCATCTACACCGCAGTCAGCGGCGTTCTGGAGAAAGCCGGGAAGCCGCTGGATCTCGTCGCTGTGAGGGAGGATGTTACAGGTCAGATAGACCTGTACTCCATGCGCATGGGCATACTCTACCGCCTCCCGCAGGTCGTCTCCAAAATTTTTAGGGGCGGTGCGCATACCAAAGGAGTTCCCTCCTAAGTAGACGGCGTCGGCGCCAAAGAGCACAGCCGATTTTAACCGCTCCATATCCCCTGCCGGACTCAATAATTCTGCCATAATAATCCTCCCTAAAATGATCCCTTTGGCTACTGTTCGGCCTCTTTATCTTATTTCCATCCGGACAAAATACACGGCCTGCCTCCTCCCAGGGAGAACAGGCCGTATGTTTTGCTTTTTGTTTGTTTATTCCTCTTCGTCTTCTTCCCTGGTACCGGTGCCCCCGATCTGGCTGTTGACTTCCCGGGCTTTCTGGATGTTGACCAGATGCTGCTGGTAAGTCTTGGAGTAATAGTAATTGCCGTCGTTGTCGGTGACAAAGAAGAGATAATCGGTGGTATCCGGCGTCAGGGCCGCTTTGATGGCTTCATAGCCGGGGCTGCAGATGGGTCCCGGCGGCAGGCCTTCAATGGTATACGTGTCGTAGGCCGACGTGCCGTATTTGTCGGTGGTATCCGACTCCAGACGGGGGAACTCCTTGCTCTTCAGACGGTTGTGGAACACAGACGAAATGGTTGTCATCTGCTCGTAAACGCCCGATTCCTTCTGAATGATGGAGGCGAGTGTCAATACCTCGTCGGCAGTCATACCCAATTCCTCAGCCCGTTTGCGCATATCGTCGTCAAATTTCTTTTCCGTGTTGTAAAGCATCTTTTTGATGACGCTTTCCGCCGATTCTCCCACGTAGAACTCATAGGTGTCGGGGAACAGGTATCCTTCCAGACGGCGGTACCGATCGGAATCATTGGGGATAGCGGCAACCAGGGAGTAGTCTGAGAAGTCGCCTTCGTTGAGTTCATTGATTAGGCTTTCCCGGTCGCAGATGTTGTTTTGCACCAGCAGATCCACAATCTGATCCAATGTCCAGCCCTCGGGGAAGGTGAGGGACACAATTTGCCGCTCTTCCGACGAACCCTTTAAACTATTGATAATGGCCATATAGTCGTAGTTGGTATTGATTTCGTATTCGCCGCTCTTGATCTTTTCATCCGACTTGGTCAGGGACATATAAAGATTGAAGAAGAAGGGCTGCTGTACGGCGCCGCTCTCCTTGAGAATCTCGGTAATCTGTTTGGAATCCGCCCCTTCGGGGATGGTGACAGTAACGCTCTTATCGTTCTTGACCAGACCCAGCATATCGTTGATGCCCAGGATAAGAAAGTAGGACAAAAGCAATGAAATACCCACGATGACCACTGCATAGATCAATCCCTTTAAGCATCCATTGACGTTTTGATCCTTTAAAAACCTGTGTTTTTTCTTCGGGGCCTTTTCCCCCTTGGGCGTAATGATCCGGGTATCGCCCAAAGAATCCGGCTGTTCACGGGATTCGGGTTGCCTGTGAACAGGAGGCTCCTCCCCCGCCATTTGGGATAGATCGGTAAAATCATCGCCTGTATTCTCAAAAAGGTTTAACTCCTCGATGCTTTTAAGTCCGTCGTCTTCAGGGACCGGGAAATCCGAAAACACATCGGCTTCCCGCTGCCCGGCGGGAGATTCCTCCGGCAAATCCTTAAAATCGTTTTGATCAGGGCTCATAACCATTCCTCCTGTCATTGAGTTGGCTAAGCGGCGGATGGCATCAACCGCCCTTGAAAATATGGTAACACCTCTGGAAGCTTCCACATAGTATATATCGAACTCTCAAAAGTGAGGTGACACACAATGGGTTTCAGTTTAGGCAGAGGCGGCTGTGGCTGCGAAGAGGGTAACAGCACTTGGATCCTGCTCATCATCATCGTAATCCTGGCCTGCTGGGGCTAAAAAGCAACCTACCTAACATGGAGCGCCTTCCGTATTGACTGCGGGAGGCGCTCGCCTTTTGCCCCGTGTCTCCTGAGGCATCCCCTTTTAGCGGGGAAGGCCGGTGCGACGGATGTATCCCTCTGTAATGAGCACGTCTACTGCACGGTCAAACCGGCCGTGCGGGAGGCGCCATCGGACGCATCCCTGGTAGCAGATGCCGGCGGTAGACCCTCCGAATTGGGATAGGAAACGGTCGTAATACCCCTTCCCATACCCCAGCCGGTAGCCGGCATAATCGAAACCCAGGCCTGGGACAATGCACAGACCCCGGGAATAATCGATGAGCTTGCGGCACTTTTCCGGGACAGGCTCCAGCACTCCAAAGGCTCCTGGTTCCAGGTCGTCAAGGGACCGGATAAAATAAAACTCCATCTCCCTCGTCCCTGGGACGCACCGTGGAACCGCCACATGTTTCCCCGCAGCCAGCGCCTTTTCAATCAGATTCCGGGTATCCACCTCGATGCTGGTGGACACATAGGTCAGTATCACCCGTTCATTCCGGTATTGACGAAGCGACTGTACTCTTTTGAGGATGAAACCATCCATCTGCCGTTTTTTCTCCTCCGTCAGGCCCTGACGGAACTCCCGGCAACGGCGGCGGAGTTCCATCTTGCGCGCCCGGATATCACTCACGGGCACTGGAGGGATTTCCTCAGGATTTCGCTGCGTCCCTCCCCTTTAAAGTAGGCCACGATGGCCAAGCCGAAATCGACCGCTACGCCGGCTCCTTTGGCTGTGATGATGTTGCCGTCAGTCGCCACCGACTGCTCGGAAAGAGTAGCTCCCTCCAGCTGCTGCTCAAAGCCTGGGAAACAGATGGCCTCTTTGCCTTTGAGCAGCCCTTTATGTCCCAGAATAGACGGCGCAGCGCAAATGGCTGCTACCAAAGCGTCTACCGACATGGCGTGATCGATAAACCCCTGCACGACTGGGGACTTCTCCAGATTAAGGGTACCCAAAGCGCCGCCCGGCAAAACCACGGCTTCTACATCGTCGTACATAACTTCCGTATCCACCGCATCTGCTTTTACCACAATGTCATGGGCGCCGCATACGGCCCTGCATCCGCCTACGCCCACGGTGGTGACGTCCAATTCCGCCCGACGCAGCACGTCGATGGTCGCCAAAGCCTCGATCTCCTCAAATCCGTCGGCCAAAAATACATAAATCACAGCAATCACTCCTGGCAATTGGTTTTTTACAAATGGCATTTTCTGAAAAGAGGCGACTTCCTCGCCGGTCCTGTTTATGTTGAACCAGCGGGACTTCCGTAAGCCCGCCGGTTATAACGCTGATTTAATCCAAAGTGAGTCCCAAATACGGCGGTTTCCCTCTCCAGATACAGGGACTCGACACCGGCAGGATCATTCCGCCCGGCGACATTTTGGAGATCTCCTGACGCAGGATCCCTGCCGGAGAACGCATGGTAAAGGTCTCCCCTTCCGACTGCTTTAAGATGGCGTCGGCCAGATAAGCAAATACGCCCCGCTCTGCCATCCATTCCTTAACGGTTACGTGAGGCCCCGGTCCCACCAGGGCGTATCCTACCCCCTGGGGACAGCGTATAAAAATGTTTTTGCCTCCGGTAAAGGTATTTTCCTCCAGAGCGTACTCAACGGCATCCTCCTCCCACTGGATGGAACCTTCCCACCCGTCCAGATAATGACGGCGGAATGCAGTTATCACATCAGCAAAGGCCGGCAGAATCTGGCTTCCTGCCTTTGCACAGCTTAAAAGCTGCTTTCGTGTGAACTTTGCCGTGGATTCCTGGAAAAAAGTGCGGTATCCGTGCCGCTCATAGTACCGTGTGAGAGATGGTTCTCCCGGCCGCAGTACCAGAGCTGCCAGATCTTCTTCTTTGGCAATGCTCTTTGCATAGTGTAAAAGGTTCCCCATCCACCCCTTGCTCTGCTTTTTCGGATGGGTCGCAGCGGCGTAAATATATCCCGCCGGATGCTGTTCCCCATCCACATTGATATGACAGGGAAGAACATAGAGCACCGACACTGGTTTGTCTTTTTCGTATGCCACCATGGCCTTCTGGACGGAAAAACGGTGCTCAAAAAAGAAGTCGATATAAGAATCCGGGTCGCCAAAAGCGGCCTTCCAAATTTGTTTTAATGCGGGGATATCCTCTCCCCTGGGACGGGCCATCATAATGTATCACCAAACAAAGCGTATCCGCGTTCCACCAGCATGGCCGGCTGGTACGACATCTTGGACTTGCGCAGGCCGGGGATATCCATATCCTCTTCCCGGTTGATATATTGGTATCCACTCAGACGCCGCGCGGCAAATTCACGGTTGATCATGGGATAAGCCCCTTGGATATGGGAAAATGCCTTCTCAAAGTGCAGCACAAAACAGTCCTTTGTCAGCTCTTCCCCTATGGTGAAGGCCACTACTTGTCCCCCGGTTCGGATAAGCCCTCCCTGGAAACCCAGTTCTTCAAAATGATCAAAGCTGTCGTAAAGGGCCAGCCTTTCGTCCTCCAGGCCTTCTTTATCCTGATTTTCCACAAGCCATTTTTCAAACATATCCCCGCATTCCGAAAGATTCTGCGCCGTGATATCCTCATAGCTCCAATCGGGATTGTTTGTCTCAAAGCGCGAGATATGGTTCCGCTTGCCGTGATATTTACGTCCCTTTAGTTCGATGAGATCGGTGGAACGGTAAACGTAGTCGGCGGCATAACGCAGAGGTTCATAGGTGAACTGACCGTCGTATTGGGTTTTTAAGAGTTCGGCCATCTCCGGGGTGACCGAATAAAGACGGAGAGGAATCCCGTTCTTCTTTGCGTCTTCCCGGTAGAGCTCGATAGCCTCTTGCCAATCCCCCGTGCCGGCAGGGAACAGATAGGCCCCTCCCCGGAGATTGCTCTTGGCTAAAAATAGGTCTTTATGCCGGGCAATCCCCTTCTGGAGCAGACGGCGCCAAATATAATTGAGTCCAAAACTGTATTCGGAGTTGTTGTATTCAGAATACGCTAACAGCTCCCGCACCCATTGTTTATCTTCTAAGCGCGGTTCGCGAAATTCGATCATAAGGTCGTAGATGCCTCCTAAAGTCGTTCCCATATTTCCTGGGTGATTGTATCAATTGGTAAAATGCAGCCGTCCCGGGCGCAGGGGATTACCTCCCAGCCAAGTCTCTCGGCAGCGTACAGGGCGCATTCCCGGCATTGCCTTAAATAACGGTTGTCCCGCTCGTGTAAATCTTTTTTGGATGCATCCCCTCCGTACCGGCTGAGCAGCAGGTCCTGGGAGATTTCCAACGGCACATCCAAAAAGATCACCCGGTCGGGACGGGGAAGTGCTAATCTTTTGTATTCATAATCCAAAAGCCATGTGAGATATTCCTCCCATTGCTCCCGGGGCAATTTGGCCATCTGGTAAATGAGATTGGATGTGGTATACCGGGCCGATAAGATCCATGTGCCGGCTTCATAATCCTTTTTCCAATGGCGCACAAAGCTGGCATATCGATCCACGGCGTAGAAACTGGAGGCCGCATAGGCGTTGACTTCAGTAGCACTGTCTCCCAATTCCCCGTCCAGATACATGCGGACAAGCGCCGACGACGGCTCATTATAATCCGGGAAGGAGATGCCGCGGACCGCCTTTCCTTCCTTCTGGAACCGCATCAAGATCCGCTCGAACTGAGTGGACTTTCCACTGCCGTCCAATCCTTCCAGAACCATCAACCGTCTCATTTGTCTTCACCCAGAGAGTCAAAGCGTTCTCTTACTTCCTTCGCCTTGCCGCAGGACATCTTTCCCTCCGGACATGCGCCTCTCAGACATCCCGGCCCGGCCGATGCAAACAGGTGCGGCGCCACCCCTTTGACCAACTTAAGCATCTGCCATGCCACTTCCCGGATCTCCCACTGGGCACGGTTGCAGCACCGCAGGGAAAAGAAATTCAGCAGGCTCCTGGCATTCATTGTGACCATCATCTTGGTGGTACAGGCGTTTGGCAGAACAAATCGGGCATCCTCAATGGCCTTTTTATGGGCTGCCTTGGGCGCCATATCCTTTTGATACCGGCGTTCCAGGTGGGCGGTGAGGGTCTCGTAGGACTGTTTGGCCGATTCCATGGCCTTGAGGAAAAGTTCTTTTGTCTGCTCATCCCCCTCGATTTCGGGAGGAATGACATAGTCAAAACCAGCTTCATCCACATACCGCTGGCTCTGGACGCTGAAAGAGGCGATGCGATGCCGCGTGATCTGGGCCAATAAGGAACGGGATACCCCCTCGATCCCAAAGGTAAAGGATGCGTGCTCAATAGGGGACTGATGCCCGATCTGGGTCAACATATCCAAAAACGAGGCGGTCTTTTCATCGTCCATCTGTTCCATCACCTGGTCGATGGTGGAGGGAGAGTAACAAAGACGGGCGGCGGCAGCCACCGTCCGTTCCGGATCGGGGGTATACGAGATTAACGTTACGTTTGGCATCGGGGCACCTCCTGATTCTCAAGGGCAGGGCGGAGCCGGTGACGAGTAGACTTGTTTTTATCCTACCCCAAAATAAGGCCACCTATGCCCATACAACCATACTATGGATTTTATTATACCATATTTTAGCCCACAAGGGCAAGATTCCATAAAAACCGTCCCTTTTGACAACTATTCTCGGCCTCCGCTTTGCCAATTCTACAATCCGCCTTGTTTTTGCAGGGACTCTGTGATAAAATAACTCCGGCCTTGCCGCCACTGTATGAACTATTTTAAGGAGATGCTTTATGAAAAATTATTGTTCTTCGGTGATTGTTGACTGACCGGGAGGTTTGCGTCACACAATCGAACACAAGCCTCCCAAAAGTTAGATTTTACTTTTAGGAGGATTCTTCCCATGAAGCGGGAAAATAAGAAAAAATCGTTTGAAAAGGGTTATTATAAAACACACCCCTGTGACCACACCTTCGTATGCAAGGTGTGCGGAAGAACCGTAACGCCCATGGGGGCTGGCAGCAATCATCGGAACCATTGTCCAAACTGCTTATGCAGCCAGCATCTGGACGACCTGCCCGGCGATCGATCGGCCGATTGCGGCGGCGTAATGGAGCCCATCGCAGTATGGGTCCGAAAAAACGGCGAATGGGCCATCATCCATCGTTGCCGTATCTGCGGCGAGCTGAGTTCAAATCGAATTGCGGCGGATGATAATCCGATAAAATTGATGTCACTGGCTATGAGGCCGGTCTCTCTTCCCCCGTTCCCCTTGGAAAAGATAGAGGAAATGACAAGGCTAATGGGTGGAGACGGTTCCTTAAAAGTATAAGCAGAGGGGCAGTCAATGGCAATACATTGGCTGCCCCTCTTTTTATTTTAGTAAAATCCCCACTCTCCGTGGAATCTTCCGGTGGAGAATGGGGATTTTTGTTGCCGCAGGATACTACTATCAAGAGGGCGGCGCACCCGATGGCAGTAAAGAATCGTCGCAGTCTTTTTTGTATTTGCGCCGTGTGGCCATACCCCCGCGGATGTGACGTTGGGCTTTGTTGGTATCCAGCACGGTTTTGACCTCCTGATAAAGCTGCCGGTCTACATACTTTAACCGCTCCGATACATCTTTGTGTACCGTTGTAACGATCCCGAACGGTTTGATCTTATTTCCTTGACTTAAGAATAGGAAAAAGCGGCGGATAACTTGTCCCGCCGCTTTTTCTTACGATAAAGGTCTAAAATAGACATCCACCTGTCCTTCCTTGTCCACAGAGATGCTCTCGATGAGACTTTTGACCATGGTATTGTTGAGCAGTCCCGGAATCAGCATGGCCTTGGGAGATGGGGCATCTGTGTGATTTTGGGAGAAATTCAAATCTCCCATTCGCTCCAGATGTTCCTGTGCTTCCCCAAGCTGCCTCAGGATACGTCCTGTACGCTCCTGAAGTTCCGTCAATGTGATGATGCCGTTTTCGTAAAGATCCAGGCATTTTTCCCGCGTCCTTTTGAGACGTTTGCAAGTCTCCTCCAGCATCTTGTGATTCGCCCCTTGCCGCTCTTGTCCTAGAAGCCGCTGTATCTCACGGCCAAAGGCTTTGTCCACTTCCTTTTGGGTATCCACTGTCTGTCTCAAATAATCCAGCAGGACCTGTTCCAACTGGGCTTCGTCCAATGACGTGCTGTTGGGACAGCTGTCCGCCCCTTTTGCATTGCGTCCGCCGCAGATCCATCGGACGGTGGTATTCCGGTAGGTCCGCACAAACCGCCGGAAGGTATGCCCACAGTGGCTGCATCGGATGAGGGTGCTGAATAAATGCCGGTTACTGGGCTTTCTTCCCCCTTTTACAGCCTTCCCCCTCTCCGATAAGACGGCTTGCGCCGCCTCGAATAACGAGTCCTCCACAATGCGCAGTTCAGGGGAGTCGGTTATCATCCAGTCCGACGGATCTTTATCTTGCCTCTGGCTGGTGAGAAAATCCACCACCTCCTGCCTGCCGTTGACGACCTTCCCCACATAGATCGGGTTGCGCAAAATACGCGCTACGGCGTTCTGACTGAAATCATAGCCCCGTTTTGTGCATTCCCCTCTCCCGTTGAGCACAGACGCAATTTTTGCCGCTCCCATCCCCTCCTCCACGTACAGATGAAAAATCTGCCGCACCACCTGTGCTTCTCTCTGGTTGATGCGAAGATGAAAATAATCCCCGTTTATTTTATCGTACCCAAACACCAGGTTGGGCACCTTGCCCTTTTGGGCGTTGCACTTTTTTCCGAACTTCACGCGTTTGGACGTGTTGGCGCTCTCCTCCTGGGCTAAGGCTCCAAATACCGTCAGGACAAATTCCGAATTGCCCAGCACCGTCTGATTGGAGGTGAGAAACAGCATCTCGATGCCCAACGCCTTGAGACGTCTTGTACTGGTGAGAAGATCCACCGTATTGCGGGCAAAGCGGCTGATGTCTTTGACCACCACCATGTCAAATTCCCTCTTCTCAGCCTGTTCCATCAGGTCGAGAAAGGCTCGTCGGTTGCGTACCTTGGTGCCGCTGATGCCCTCGTCGGCATAGACGCGCAGCAGTTGATGTCCATTTTTCCGGGCGAATTCTTCAAAAAACTTCTTTTGCGCTTCCAGACTGTTGAGCTGATCCTCCTTGTCGGTGGATACCCGGCAATAGGCGGCAATTCTCACGGACCTTCCCCCTTTGTTTTCCCTCTTCTCCGCTCTACCGCCGTCCGGGCCAGCATCTTCAAAAGGAACTGGACGGTCTTTTCCGGGGAATTGGGATTGTGGAACGTGATGTGCATGGTTTTCTTTTCCATCGAATACCACTCCTCAATCCCATATATATCGGATGCTTGTCCCCTTTATGACTCACCCGTAATTGACAATATCCATGTGGCTGCCGTACAATGAAGGTTAAAAGTATGAAGTCCCCTACTCCTGCCCAAACTGATAGGGGAAACCATTGCCATTCAATCTTTGATCATGGAGGAAAACGTCATGAGACGTATCGCCATATTCCAGCGTGACTTGGGCGTAGGCGGCATCCAGCGCGCCCTGCTCAATTTGCTTCATCACATCGATTTTACAAGATACAGAATCGATCTCTATCTCTGCGATAAGGAAAACTTCTTTGAATGTTCTTTCCCCAAAGAAATCCAGGTGCATTACCGGCCTCGTCTGCCTTACTGGTGCCGGTTTGTACCCTTCTTCCTGCTGCGTCACTTTTTCCCGCGTCCCAGAATCACGGAGCATTACGATGTGGCCATCGATTTCGGCGGGGATCACAACGAAACTGCCCTGGACTGCTGTATTTGTCCCGCTGATAAACGCATTCTTTTTTTCCACACCGATGTGGGAACAAAGTATAGATTAAATCCTAAATACCGCATCCTCTTTGGATTTTTCAAAGGAAAATTTCACTGCTTTGATGAGTTTGTAGCGGTATCGGAGGGTATTGTCTCTCCCTTCCGTCAAGTAACCGGCATCAAGGATAAACCCATCCACGTCATTCCCAATTACATCGATGTCCCTGCAGTCCTGGAGAAAAGCCGGGAAACAGTGGATTTCCAGGTGGATGCTAACCGCTGTAATTTTGTCGCCGTGGGAAGGATGTGCCATCCAAAAGGGTTTGACCTCTTGCTTGAGGATTTCGCCAAGGCCGTAAAGCGGCGCGATGATCTTCATCTCTATTTTATCGGGGATGGGCCCGACCGGGGACAACTGGAACTGCTGGTTTCAACACTGCATTTGGAATCCCACGTCACCATGTTGGGCGGCCGGCCCAATCCATTCCCTTACATGGCTCTGATGGACGCTTTGGTGCTCACCTCCCGCTTTGAAGGACAAGCCATCGTAGTACAGGAGGCCCGTGTGCTGGGACTCCCGGTCATCGCTCCCAAGCGTTTGGAAAAGGTCAACCCCTTGGTCCATGGGGTGGATGACATCGCAGATGCCCTGGTTTCTTTTCAGAAAACTTCCAAATCCCCTGATTTATTGGAACAATACAATGCATCCGTTTTGCAGAAACTCGATGAGCTGCTTTGTTCCTGACAGATTCATCAGAAAAGGCACGTGTCTGAGTACTTACAGACACGTGCCTTTTTCATGTATCGATTCCTTATTGTTCCCGTAGAAACCTACCGTTCGGGATCGTTACAACCGTATGTACGGTGCTCTTAGAGATGTCAAACTGTTTGGCAGCGGCCCGGACGGTTGCCTTATGCTCGATGATATAAGTTCCAAGCTCAATCGCCCGTTCTTCCATAATTCCCTTCACATAAAAGCCCTCCCCGAAGTTCCAATTGTCTCATGTATATGCAGGGTGCGGTTTGGGTTATGCTGACCGTCAAAAACCCTCCGGAAAAGAAAAACGGGAGGAACGCAAATCGTTCCTCCCGCATATCGTCTAAGCCTTGAAGATTACTCTTCTTTGCGGAGCTCCTTGTGGATGTACTCCGATTCGCTGACCACCTTGACGGGTTTGCTAAAATCCAAGGTGAACAGGCCGATAAAGGATTTGGCATCTACCATCACGGAATCGTCCTGGGAGTGGATAAACACATCCTCCGGCACTTTGCACGAAAGCTTCTGCAGCTCCTGGATCTCTTCAATAGACTCGAATTTTTTGATGGTTACCATATACAATCTCTCCTTTGCAAATATTATCCATAGATGAATGGTGGGGATAACAGGGAGTGGTTCTTTTTGCTAATCTCTGTTTCTGTTTTTATTATACACGGCCTATTCCCACCTGTCAAATAGGTTTTTTCCATTTTAGTAAATTTCGGCAGAATGAACGACTATAGTAATTTCTGCACAATTTACATTATATATTTTTGTACCTTTGCCACAAGCTTTTAACCCTTTTCCTTGGCTTTCCCCTTTTGTACCGCCTTGTTTTGACCAAAAGCTTTCTGGTAATTTTCGATGGAACGGGCGATTACTTTCACCGCTTCCTCTCTTCCGCACACCTCTTTGACTGTAGTAACCTTGTGTTCCAAGGTCTTGTATACCTCAAAAAAGTGCATCATTTCGTCCAAGATATGCCGTGGGATGCCCTGGATATCCCGATAGCAATTATAAGTGGGATCCTGAAAGGGAATGGCAATGATTTTCTCATCGGCCTGTTCATCGTCGATCATCTTGATGACTCCGATGGGGTAACACTGCACCAGCGAAAGCGGGATCAGAGGTTCGGAACACAGTACCAGCACATCCAACGGATCTTTATCGTCGGCGTATGTGCGGGGAATGAATCCGTAGTTGGCCGGGTAAACGGTTGAAGTGTATAAAATGCGGTCCAGACGCAACAGTCCAGTGCTTTTGTCCAGTTCGTATTTGTTCTTCCCGCCCTTCTGGATCTCGATGACACACATAAAATCATTTTCATTCACGCGGTCCGGTTCGATATCATGCCAGATGTTCATGATGACCCTCCTGTTCTTTCACCTTCCGATGCCCTTTCCTGCTCACAGGATCTCTATGTTATACTGCTCAAGTGCTTCCAATATCTTGGGTTCCGGAGGCTTCTCCGTGATGACGCCGGCAAAACGGTTCAGCGGCAATACCTGGTAGTTGCCGTCCCGGCTGAATTTCTTGTCCTCCAGCAGCAGATATGCCTTTCGGCTGGCCTTCACAATGGCACGTTTGGTAAGCCCCTCCTCCGGTTCATAGGAATAGGTGCTGTTCTGACACGGATCCACACCCACCACGCCTAGAAATCCCAGATCAAATCTGTATTGGGAAATAGCGTCGATACAGATGCTGCCGATAAAGCCATCGCAAAATTGGTTGAAGGTACCCCCTGTCGCAATTAGCGTGACATTGGTTTGGGTGGCGAATATCTGTATGATCTCGATCATGTTGGTTACCACCGTCACCCGCTTCCCGCTTTGCAGCAAAAGCTTTGCCAGGATGGCATTGATGGTGGAGATATCCAAAAAGACGGTATCTCCAGGCTGGATCAGGGAAAGCGCTTTTTCCGCAATGATGCGTTTTCCACCGTCGTCTTCAATTTTCCGCTTTACCAGCGCTGGATCCAGGTTGATCTCCCGGGGCAGTACAGCCCCTCCATAGATGCGCTTGACCAGCTGCATCCTTTCCAGGTATGCCAGATCCTTACGGATGCAGTCCTCGCTGACATCAAACATCACGCTGAGCTGCTTGACCTTAACCGTCCCATCGGCATGCAACAAGTCCACAATTTTTCGGTGCCGCTCCTCTGCAAACATCCCAAAATCACCTCATGTACCATGATAAAGCATGCCTGTCCATTCGTCAATGGACATTATCCGTCTCCCGCAAAATGCGGAAAAAGACGGGCCTGTTTTTTGTATTTCCCTCTGGCCCGGACAGTCCCGAAAGACCGCACCGGGCCCAGGCGCATCCCCGCAGCCTATTGGGCCGCAGGGAGCTTGCAAAAAACAACGCCCGCCTTTTTATGCTTCCTCTTATTGGAGTAAGGTCGTTGGGTCGATCAGCTGATCATCTTTGGTGACTTTGAGATGCAGGTGGGATGCTTCCGCAATCTCGCAGGGAATCTCTCCCACAGCGCCCAGCTGTTGGCTGGTTGTGACGGCGTCGCCCTTCTTTACAGCCACATTCTTAGCTAAACCGCAATATGTGGCTATCACGCCGTTGCCGTGGTCGATTTCCACTACAGTGCCCCACATGGGGTCTTCCCGTACATCGGTGACCGTGCCATTGGTCATGGCCTTGACCGCTGTACCCTTTTCCACTTCAAAGTCCACTCCGTCGTGAACGCGCCAGTCCTTGAGGGTTTGGGAATACACCAGTTCATCGCCGCTGAATTCCTTCATGACGTTTTTACCGGCTGGATACATCACCGCAGCCTCTTCGTCGTCCTGATTGGCAGCCGGGGCTTCTGACGGTTCTTCCTGCTCGGCAGGAGCCTGCACCGCTGCAGCGCTGGATTCCGGTTCTGATTCCTCCGGTTCCAGATCCCCTGGGTCACTGACCACAATGGGTATGTCGCTGGCGGGGTTGTCCACCGCTTGGGAGGTCCCCCAGTCTACTACCACTTGCGAGCTATAGTCGTCCACTTGGCCCTCCATTAGGGAGGAATCCCCTCCGCCAAAAGCCGACCATGCCGCGCCGCCGACTGCTACCATGCACACCGCCAACGCGATATAAAACCCCTTGCCTGACCAGAACTTTCCGAATTTGCTTTTCTCAAAACGCAGATTGCTCATCGAATCATGCACCTCCAGCCTTATTTTTGCCTAGGCTGGCGGAAAATATGCCCGCTTTACGCTTCTTTCAAAAATCCTGCAAAGCGATTGCTCCGCTCATCCTAGACCGTCTTCGGAAAATGTTGCTTGGTCATTAGTTTGGCAGGATTTTCTTTTCTTATGCAGCATGTCACATTTCTTTTTGCAGCGGTTTTATCGTCTTTTTCACAAAACCGCCCGGTATAAAATTCGATGAACTCGATGCAATTGAATCGGGCTTACTGTCAGCCGGCATGTCCCACTGTGTCAGCAGATCTAAGATACGGAGGCGTATGCCGCCTTCCATTTTCTGACGTTTAGTCATTTACCGCTTTGCACAGGGTCGGTCATCAGGTTCCGACAGTCTCAGTGACGTTTTCTATTTTAAAAGTTTCCCTCCTAGTGCTGTAGCGCTCTTTTGTTCTAACCTTCTTAGGATAAATAGAGCACTTCTACCTCACACATTACATCATCCAGGCAGGCAGGTGTTACACTGCATTTGGCCAATATCTTGACGATTTCTTTGGCCTTTTCCTGGGAACACGTTGGCAAACAAAACTTGGCCCGCTCCTGTGGGCCTACCATGCTGGTCTTGATGACCTCTACCTCATAGTCCCTTTGCTTCCTCGGCCGCAGATAATAATCTAAACGAAACATCAATCCCTCTGCTACGATACAGGTCTCCTCCGGTACCATTCTTTTCATCTCCTCGTGTTTGGCATAAGGCCAAAACTAGTCTGAGTGAACTTATTTCACTCCATGGATGTGCGTGCATGCGAAAAGGGCAACTGCCATCACGCACTCCCTTTTTTATCCCCTATGTTACTTTTAATAATATATTACAATTAGGATAAATGTAAGCTCTATTATTAACTTATTTCTAGCCCTATTATACCAACACAAAAAGGTCGATGAATGTGTTTGTTCTAAACCTCTAAATTTAAAACATCATTTGATAAAAAAGAGTTAATAAATGATAATCCATTTTTAGGAGTGACTAATTCCGTATGAGTTCCACCAGCGCTACCTCATGAGGTTCCAGGATCAGCTGTAAATTGGCTGTTCCATCATAGGTCACCGTCTTGATGGTGCAATCGGGCACCGACCGGGACTTTAAAATATCCACTTCGTCGTCCAGGCAATGTTCCGGCATCCCCATGCGGATCCAGGCATCCAAAGCCGAACCGGACGACCGGTTGATGCTGGTATGCTTAATGCGGTAATGGCCGCGGATACCCTTTAGCTCAAACTGGAAGGATAACGAGCTCTCTTGGGCAAAATCATTGAAACGGTCTTTATCATAAAGGCCGGGGACATTCGTCTTACTATACTCCTGGTTATAATGGCAGTAGTTGTAACACAAAATCTGATAATTCCCGTCCTGGCTGGAGGTAACGATATAACTATCTCCCTGTTCTACTACCATATCCCCCAGTTTGTCCAACAGGAGCAACGCGTTATAGGATCCTTTTGGAATGCCATTGCGGGTGAGGAGTCCGCAGCCCCCGTGAAAGATCCCTGGATAACGGCCGCTTCCCAGCCGGTCAATCACCGGACAGAAGCTGATGCTCTCCACCTCGTTGCACACCGCAAGCATATTCTTTACCAGGAACGCCGCCATAAAATTGGTATCGTGAATGGGATCGTCCACATAGCCATGAATGTTAAAATTAGTGATCCAAAGAGGTTTCCCTCCCCAGTGCAGACTCTCCAGCAGGCTGCGGATTTCCCGCACTTCCCGGATACAGGAGTCGGGTTCTCCAAAATGCAACTGCTTTTTCACGTCTAAGAAACTCAGATCCCCTACCGACATCGGAACTTGATCCGACTGGGATTGTACACCGTGCAAACAAAAGGATAAAAAGTCCGGCGAGATACTGTCTTTCTTTAAGTATTCGGAGAAGTTCTGCAGCCAGCCGTGATGCGCTGTCTGCCAGCGGAAGCCGCATCCTCCCACCTGGATCTCTGGATCTACCCGTTTGATGATCTGATAGGTTCTGATAAACAATTCGGCGAACCGTTCCCTTCGGTCGGGCCAGAAGGCCCGGCTGTCCGGATTGTGCCAGATACAGAACTTCCAGTTTCTCACCTCATGTCTGCCGTACCGGTTGACTATATGGTTCATGATCTTATGCACCATGTCGCACCAGGCCGACAGATCGTTGGGCGGGTAGACATAGGCAGGCAAATGGACATCTTCGGCTATCTGAGAAGGTACAAACCCCAATTCAATCATGGGTTTTAGATGCATGCTGCGTAAAAAATCCAGATAGTGGTTGAGCCTGCCGAACTGGTACGACATAGCGCCGTCATTTTCCCGTTCCGACTCGATCATCACGCCGTTAAAGTCATTGCAGATCATGTACTCAAACGAAAGATCTCTCTGGACACGCACCACTTGTTCCCGCCAGCCAAAATCCATGGAATCGGAGATACGTCCCAAACAGCAAACCCTTCCCCAACTCTTGTTGAGACATCGGATTCGGCTGCCTAAGTCCACGGAAATATGGAGATCCGGAGGTCCAACATTGTCCAGATCGCTCTCCTGATGGTTCATGGAAATGTAGGAGAACAGGTTGCCGAATTGATCGGCTTGTTCGGCCTCCTGATGGGCACTGCTCTCAACCTCCTCCTGATACTTTTTAAAGTACTGGTGGGGGGTGGTATGGAAAATCTTGCGGAACATCTTATAATACGACGTAATATTGGCAAATCCATAGCTTTGGGCGATTTCATGGACAGACTGGTTGCCGGCAATGATATCCGGCAGACTTTTTTTGACGCGCACAGTGTTAATATATTCCGACAGCGGCATCCCCATCCGATTACTAAATCGCCTGGACAAATACTGCGGACTAAGACACGCTTTCGACGCCAATTTCCCTAAGGACCAGCTTTGTCCATAGTTCGTATCGATGTATTCCAACACGGTCTCCAGCTGACGGTCCCCTTCCAATCCACTGGGCATATCCGAACGTGGATATGAAAAATGAGTGGCCAACAGTACAATCATCCGGTCGCACAGCGAATGAATGCGCACGGCAAATCCTTTCTTCCGTTCGCTCGCCTCCCGGACAATATTGGCAAACAGCTGATAAACACTGCTGACTTCCTCCCGCTTGGCCGTGGAATCCTGGATGTTAAAATAAAGACCGCGCAGTTCTGGCCACAGCGTCTCATAGTCTTCCAGCTCAATACAAAAATCAATCCATCGTCCCGACGTCTTTTTGTCATCCCCTTCATGCAGCTGCATGGAGTTGAGGATCCCCAACTGGTTGGGAAGTATCGTATAACTCCGGTCCTCCAGGGAAAAGCTCAGGCTCCCCTCCACGACGTAGAGCAGGTGCAGTCCCCGATGGTAGTGCCATCCAGTCCGCACCTTGGTTCCCCAAGACAAAGTGATGGGTAAACCCGGATAGTATCCCAATATCACTGTCCCATTTTCATCACTAGCCATCGTAAGCACCTCTCAATCATCGTTGTTGTTTTGGATCCCTTTTTACAAACCTCAGTTAAAAAATCTTGCGGAGCGGGAGAAGACGTCTTTTCTCAAACAATGCTCTCCATGTCTGTCTCCCTTCTCCACCCATTTTCTGTTTGGACAGATGCTTTTTTCCCTCTGTCAACCTTTTCTTGATTTGTCCCCGTTTTTACGCGGGCCATTTCACAGTTATAAAAAATAGCCTGACAGCATTCGTGCAGTCAGGCCATTCTCAGATAAAAACCAGACGAGAACCTTTATCGATACTCAGAACAATCCGGTGATTCGGCCTGACGCATCTACATCAATCGCTTGGGCTGCCGGTGCTTTGGGGAGGCCCGGCATCGTCATGATACTGCCTGTCAAAGCCACCACAAAACCGGCTCCAGCCGATACTTTTACCCCACGTACTGTGATGGTAAAATCTTTCGGCCAGCCCAGCTTGTCCTTATCATCCGAGAAGGAGTACTGGGTTTTGGCCATGCACACCGGCAGGTCTCCAAAACCAAGATGCTCCAACTTATCCAATTCTCTGTCCGCTGCAGGTTCAAAGCGGACATCCGACGCTCCATATACCTTCTGCGCCACTGTGCGGATCTTATCCCGAAGAGGCATCTCGTCAGGATAGATAGGAGCAAAATGATTTTCCATCCGCTCTATAACGTCCATAACTTTCTGCGCTAGCTGAATGCCTCCAGCGCCTCCCTTTTCCCATACCTCCGAAAGGGCCACTGGTACGCCCAATTCACCGCAGCGATGTTCCACCAGGTCTAACTCAGCCTGAGTGTCGGTTGGGAACCGGTTGACGGCTACCACTGCCGGCAGTCCAAACACTTTCGTGATATTTTCAATATGATGGAGCAAATTGGGCAGGCCTTTCTCCAGCGCCTCCAGGTTTTCTTCCCCAAGACGCGCTTTTTCTACACCGCCATGGTGTTTTAACGCTCGGACTGTCGCTACAATCACCACTGCATCCGGCTTAAGTCCGGCCATACGGCATTTGATATCAAAAAACTTTTCCGCTCCCAGATCGGCGCCGAATCCCGCCTCAGTCACCACATAATCGGCCAGCTTTAACGCCAGACGCGTCGCCATGACACTGTTGCATCCATGGGCGATGTTGGCAAACGGACCGCCGTGAACAAATGCAGGCGTATGTTCCAGGGTCTGCACCAAATTGGGTTTGATAGCGTCTTTTAAAAGGGCCGTCATAGCACCGTGGGCTTTGAGATCCCCTGCTGTGACCGGCTGGTCGTCATAGGTATACCCCACAACGATCCTGGCAAGGCGCGCTTTCAGATCCTCCAGATCCTGTGCCAGGCATAGTACCGCCATAATCTCCGACGCCACTGTGATGTCGTACCCATCCTCTCGGGGGGTGCCGTTGACGCGGCCGCCTAGGCCATCCACCACAAAACGGAGTTGACGGTCATTCATATCTACGCACCGCTTCCAAGTGATGCGCCTGGGATCGATCCCCAGCTCATTTCCGTGATAGATATGATTGTCTATCATCGCGGCTAAAAGATTATTGGCCGCACTGATGGCGTGCATATCGCCAGTAAAATGAAGGTTGATATCCTCCATAGGCACTACCTGGGCATATCCGCCGCCGGCCGCGCCTCCCTTGATGCCGAACACAGGACCCAAAGACGGTTCACGCAGGCACAGCATCACTTTTTTCTCCAATTTTCCAAACGCATCCGCCAGCCCTACACTGGTCGTCGTTTTCCCCTCTCCCGCTGGCGTGGGCGAAATGGCGGTCACCAGGATCAGCTTACCGTTTGGACGGTCCTGTAAGCTGTCGAGCAGATTGTTATCCACTTTGGCTTTGGTACGGCCGTAGGGTTCCAAGCTGTCCGCTGGGATGCCCGCTTTTTCAGCAATGGATGCAATAGGCTGCATCTGGGCCTCCTGCGCAATTTGAATATCCGATTTGATTTTCATCAAGCTCCCATCCTCCTCGCGGTCATACAAAATAAATTAGTGCTATTATACCTCTTTTTCCTATTTTCCACAAGCCTTTTCGCCTGTTTTGTCTAGAACCTTGTATTTTATTCCTATAAATATCCTCTGTTTACTCCAATTGCCTATCAGATGTTGTCTTCCTTTTTATGATTTGTAAGGGAATCCCCATAAAATCATCTGAATTCCGAAAGAAAATCGTAAAAAACTTTATACCGTTTCGGCATAAACTGATAACAGCCAAAAGAAAGGACGATTGTTATGGAGTTTATCGCCAACCGAGGAAAAGATATCGCCATCCAAGTGGACGGCGTTACCTATCTCCGTCATGCCATCCGCACCCATTTTGCGGGCATCGGCGAAGATTATCTGAAGCTTATAGAACGTTATGCTTTACCCCTCTATCAGCAGGGGGATATTTTATGCATCAGTGAGAAAATTATCTCCCTGTGCCAACGGCGGGTGGTGTTCCGAGATGAATTAAAAGTAGGGTGTCTTGCTCGATTCCTCTCCCGCTTTGCCTCTCACAGTTCGGCCGGCATCGGAGTGGACAGCCCCTATAAAATGCAGTTTGCCGTTGAGCACTGCGGTAGGATCAAAGTCCTGTGGGCCGCATTGTTGGCCGGCATTGGCAAATTGCTGGGCAAAAAGGGGCTTTTTTATCAAATTGTGGGACAAGAAGTATCCGGTCTGGATGGATTTTACGACAAGGAATTCCCTATCTACGGCAACTTTGGGATCCGTATCCCAGCCCATCCTCATCAAGTCTGTGACGAGATCCAGCAAAAGACGGGGATCCCCTGCATGATCGTGGATGCAAACGATTTGGGTGTGGAGATCCTGGGACATTCCAGCACCCTCCCCTTCACCGACGGCCAGCTTTGTTCTCTCATTCGGGACAATCCCGCCGGCCAGTCCACCCAAATGACCCCTCTCATCCTCATCCGTAAGCTGCCGTCTGTCGCTTGATCAGCGTACGATTCTTAAAAAATAACCGTCGGTTCCCATGAGAAGGAAACCGACGGTTTCTTGCTTTTAAAGATTTATCCTGCTATGTCTCAGAACTTACTGCAAAGGGAAACCACCGGCTATCAAAAGCAACCTGTTTAGCTATCCCCTTTGTTGAGCGCTACCTCTTGGAATTCCTCGACCATATCCTGAGAGGGGCCCTTGCCCACAAGGCTGAATACCACAATAAGGAGGGAGGAAATCAGGAATCCCGGGATGATGGAATAAAGTCCGGTACCCACTCCCAAGTTTACCAAGCCGTCAGCGCCTGGCATCATGGGAATATAATCCCATACAATGACCGTCAAGCCGCCGCCGATCATACCGGCCAGGGCGCCGCTGCGCGTGGTCTTTTTCCAGAAAAGCGAAAACAAAACCAGCGGGCCAAAGGTAGAGCCAAAGCCCGACCATGCGTTGGATACCAAATCCATGATGCTGGATTTAGGATCCCGGGCGATGAAGTAGGCGACCACTGCCACTGCCAATACAGCAATTCGGCTGACCCAAAGCAATTTCTTATCCGACGCTTTTTTGTCGATAGCCACTTTGTAAATATCGCTGGACAAGGAAGATGCCGTCACCAGCAACTGGGAATCAGCCGTCGACATAATAGCTGCCAGTATGCCGCACAGGAACAGTCCTCCGATAATCGCCACCGGCACAAAGGCCCCCGGCTCAATAAACAGCTTCTGAATGGTGCGGATAAAGATGGATTCCTGATCCGCCACCCCATTTGCAGGATCATACAGTCCCGTGACAAACGCACGGCCAATAATGCCTACAAATACCGCACAAGTCAAGGAGATAATGACCCAGACAATAGCGATGATACGGGATTTCTTAACCGAACGCTGGTCCTTGATGGCCATAAAACGAACCAGGATATGAGGCATGCCAAAGTAGCCAAGCGCCCAGGCTAATTGGGAGATAATGCTGATGAAAGAGGTATTTTGTCCGTTTGTCTCCTTAAGGGGATCCAGGAAGGTGGGACTGACGCCGTTGAGGGCTTCTCCCACTTCGCTTACGCCCCCCACTGCCATACAGGCCAGGATCGGCACTGCCAGAATAGCCACCAGCATCAGAAGCCCCTGGACAAAGTCCGTCCAGCATACGGCCAGGAATCCGCCCAGGAAGGTGTAAGCCAGGATGATCAATACACCGATAAGCAACGCCACCTGATAGTCGATTCCGAACACAGTGGAAAACAGTTTGCCTCCCGACACAAAGGCCGAGGCGGAATAAACAGTGAAAAAGATGATGATAAACACAGCCGACGCCATACGCAAAACCCGGCTCTTATCCCGGAACCGGTTTTCAAAATACTCCGGCAAAGTCAGGGAATCCCCGGCCTTGATGGTGTACCGGCGAAGCCGGGATGCCACAATGGACCAGTTGAGCACAGTACCAATGCCCAATCCTACGGCAATCCAGATCTGGCCGGTGCCAAAGGCGTATACCGCTCCCGGCAGACCCATCAGCAGCCAGCCCGACATATCCGACGCCTGGGCCGACATCGCTGCTACCCAGGAGTTCAGGCCCCTGCCGCCCAGCAGGTAATCGGACAGGCTGTTTGACTTTTTGTAGCATAAAACACCGATGCCCAGCATCAGAGCCATATACACTACAAATGCAACGATAATGCCTGTGTTTCCTGTCATAATTGTTCTCCTCGCTTCCAATCTTCTTCCTTTTCTTGCGGCGATTCCTCCCGCTGCCATACAAAAGCAGAAAGGACGCCATTTCCCCCTCCCCTGGGGAAATACAGAATAAATTACGCACATCCAATGTGCGACACTTTGTTTATTATACAGGAATCCCTTTCCAAAAGCAAGAAAAAACGCCTATCATCTTATCCCTTTCTGCTGTATTTTCGTATTCTTTGTCAAAAATCTGGGTGGATTGTCGTTTCTCCAAGTCAAAGGATCCCCTTTAAAAGGATCAAAGTCTTTTGATATCCCAGTCTTTTTTCGCCGTAAAAATTTCTGATTTTTTTGCTTGTGATGCATTTTTGCATTACCTCTTGCAATCCGACTGCATTTAAGATAAAATAAGGTTTAGTATGCGGATGTGGCGGAATTGGCAGACGCCCTGGATTTAGGATCCAGTGACTTCGGTCGTAGGGGTTCGAGTCCCCTCATCCGCACCAGGCAGAGCCTGGAGCCATGCCGCACTCCAGGCTTCTCTTTTTTCCCTAAGGATCCTTCTCGATACCTTCTGGGCAGAGTTCGGAATCATGTTGTACTCCAAGCTCTCCTTTTTTCTTAGTGTCCTTCAAATGGTTGCTACAAAAGCCGTTTTATAAAGTGGACGGGTGACGTCCCGGCAGGCCGCCAACTGCAAGGTGCGCATCCCAAGCAGGGGTGCGCTTTTTTCATGTTATCTTTGGATCCGTCTGATCCATTCCAAAAGGAGGTCTCTATGAAACGTCTTACCCGTTTGCTTGTATTTGCTGTGGTTTTATCTCTGCTGTGCGCCTCCCTCAGCGCTTGTTACGGTAAGGACGGCAAAGTGACCGCTGGATTTAATCCCAATAATCTTCTGCGGCCGCCCCGTTTGACCGGCGATCAAGCCGGCGTCCAAAAGGCGCTGAGTGACAATATCTCTAAAAAATATACGTTGAAATATCCCCGCAGCGGCGATTACCGTTCGGCTGTGGTGTATCAGGATCTCAATGGGGACGGTTTGGATGAAGTCCTGGCGTTTTATAAATTGGCCGATGAGTCGCTGATCCATATTATGATGCTGCAATGCGAGATAGACGAAAATGGGCAAGAGTCATGGAGCTGTGTCAGCGATACCCCGGCCCCCAGTTCGGAGATGGAATTCATTTCATTTGAGGACCTGGATGATGACGGCCGTCCGGAGGTCATCACTGGCTGGAGATCGGCTAGTCCTGTGGAAAATCAGATTGTAGTGCACTCCATGCAGGGCAATTCCTTAAGCCAGCGGTTTAGCGAGAAATACACCGAGGCTCAAGTGGTGGATCTGGATGACGACGGGATTTTGGAACTGCTGCTCATTTCCCTGGATTCCACCACCCTGACCGCTTCGGCCAATCTTTATAAGTTGCAGAAGGGCAGCGACGGCAAAAGCAGCTTCGACTTGATGGGTACCACCCCTATGGACGGTTATGTATCCTCCGGCTCCAGCAATAGCCCTTATGCATCGGTTGCGGTGGGTGAACTGCGCCCCGGGATTACGGCCGTCTTTGTGGACGGGTACAAGAGTTCCACCACTTCCAGCGCCAGCTTTACTTCTTCCATCACGGAAGTGCTCTACTGGCGTCAGGAGGATTCCCAGCTTGTAAACCTCTTCTTTAACACGCAGACGCAGACGGTAGAAGAAACCTATCGCCCTGTGCAGATGGTGTCGTCCGACATCAATGGAGACGGCTGGATCGAGATTCCCTCTGTCCGGGAACTGCCCGGGTATGAGAAAAAACCGGAAGCTGATAAATTATGGCTGACCAACTGGATGCATTATAACGGCTATCAGGATGGGAGCCAGGGGTTTGACAAAGAAGTGGCCCTCTCCTGTGTCATGAACAAGGCGGAAGGGTACTATTTCTCCTTCCCCGACGAATGGTTGGGCTATGTGACGGCCCAGAATCAGCCTGGGGACCGTACCCTCACCTTTTACCGGTGGGATTCGTCCTCTAACCCGGCCCAGATGGGGGAACCGCTGCTGCATATCCGGGTAGTGCAGTCGGCCCAATGGAACGCCAGTCCGCCGGAAGGGTATTTCCGGGTGATGTCCAAAGGCGATATCGTCCTGGCTGCGCAGATCACCGATGCCGGCCTAAACGACGAGGAATTGGGTCTTTCAGAAAATATGGTCATCAGTTCTTTGAGCTGGTTTAACAGTTGACGCCCTGACGGGGTATTTTAGCACAATGAAAGAGGGTCTGTTTGATGAAACGCATTTTAGTGGCGGAGGATGAAGCTGCCATTCGGGAATTTGTCGTGATCAACTTAAAACGCGCGGGCTATGAGGTGTGGGAAGCGGAAAACGGTCAGGAAGCTCTGGATCTCTTTGACCAGCAGAATGGGGATTTTGACATCGCCCTACTGGATGTCATGATGCCAATCCTGGATGGCTTTGCCGTGTGCCGCGAGCTGAGAAAACGCAGTCAAAACATCGGCATCATCATGTTGACCGCCCGCACCCAGGAAATGGATCGGGTCAGCGGCCTGATGCTGGGCGCCGACGACTATGTCACAAAACCCTTTTCCCCTTCGGAACTGGTGGCCCGGGTGGATGCTTTGCACCGCCGCGTTGCGGTCCAATCGCCGGCGGAGAAAAAACAGGTTAAGGAAGAGGTGGTGTCGGGCGACTTCACCCTCAACCTGGTCAACCGCACCCTCTCCAACAAGGGAAAACTCATCGATTTAACCCATGTGGAATTCCAGATCATGGAGTATTTTCTCAGCAATCCCGGTAAAGCTCTGGACCGCACTGATATCCTCAACCGGGTCTGGGGCGAGGGGTACTACGGCGAAGAAAAGATTGTGGACGTCAATGTCCGCCGCCTGCGCATGAAGGTAGAGGAAGAGCCTTCTCATCCCAAACATATTGTAACGGTTTGGGGGCTGGGGTATAAATGGCAGGCTTAACCCTCGTGGGAGCCGGCTTATTCAGCCTCTGGGATAGTAACCGGTTAGGAGGGACTGTGGCATGGCTGTAAAAGGCATCACCCAACGGTGGGTACTCAATGGATTAGGGCTTATTCTGGCCATCCTGGTGGTATTGGAGCTGGGTATGGCATTCATTGTCCGCTCCTACTATTACGGGGAGGTGTACGACTCCCTCAACCGTCTCATGTGGAGCACATTGGATTCCTTTACCAAATACGCGGAGAGCTCCGACGCTGAATTCCGCATCGGATGCCAGCAGGCATTGGAAAACTTCCAGCTCAAGGAAAACGTTGAGCTGATGGTCATCGGGAGCGACGGCGTGCCCCTTTTGTCGTCCACAGGCTTCCCGCCGGATACCTCCCAGCCTATGGATGACTATGAAACAGCCAAAAATTCCAACGGCAACCGCATCGGCAGTACGGAATTCAATCTGACCAGCGGTGAACATGTAATGGCTTACACCGCTTTGCTGAGCCGTTCGGAAAATACCCAGAACTTAAGGGCCATCCGTATGGTCGTCTCTCTGGAGCCTACCGATCAACAGGTCTTTATCATCGTAGCCATACTGCTGGCGGTGGGCATCGCCATTATCCTATTCGTCATTATGTCGGGCTCCTACTTCATCAGCTCCATCGTCACGCCGGTGCGAAACATCGGCCAGACAGCCCGCCGCATCGCTTTGGGGGATTTTGACGCAAGGCTTCAGAAAAAATATGACGACGAAATCGGCGATCTGTGCGACACCATCAACTATATGGCCAGCGAACTCAGCACCAACGAGCGTATGAAAAACGATTTTATCTCTTCTGTCTCCCACGAGCTGCGTACCCCGTTGACCGCCATCAAGGGATGGGGGGAGACGCTGATGGATCCCTCCCTCGTGGATCCGGAAACTTTCCAAAAGGGTATGAGCGTCATCGTCAGCGAATCGGAACGTCTTTCGGGGATTGTGGAAGAGCTTCTGGACTTCTCCCGCATCCAAAGCGGACGCATGACGCTGAAGATGGAACGCATCGATATTCTGGCTGAGTTGGGTGAAGCGGTTGTGATGTTCCGGGAACGTTCCCGCCGGGAGAACATCGAACTCCTGTACCACGAGCCGGAGATCCTTCCTCCCGTCGTGGGCGACCGCAACCGTCTCAAGCAGGTGTTTGTCAACATCCTGGACAACGCCTTTAAGTATTCCGATCCAGGCGGCCGGATACGCGTGGACGCCTGTGAAATCAACTGTATGATCCAAGTGGTCATCAGCGACAGCGGCTGCGGTATCCCGGCAAAGGATCTCCCCCGCATCAAGGAGAAATTCTACAAGGCCAACCACACCCGCCGCGGTTCCGGTATCGGACTTGCCGTGGTGGATGAGATCGTCTCCCTGCACGGCGGTTCTTTGGATATCCGCTCTACCGAGGGCGTTGGTACGGACGTTATCATCCGCATCCCCGTGGCCAAGATGGAGTCGGACAATCCTCCTGAACAGATCCAACCTTAAGTAAACCAATACGAACAAATCCCCCTGCATCTCAAAAAAGCGATGCAGGGGGATTTGTTTTGATAATCGAGGGGGATTGATGGGGATTGTCGATTTTATATATGAAAACAGTATCTGCCCCAGGGAGCGCGGGCAGTGCTGTTGTTTCCCTTACGATTGACTGACTTGTGGAGATGTCTCATCCTTCCAAGTGACGATGACACCGCCCAGGTTATCCCCGGAAATGGCGTACTGCGAACTGGGAATGCGCAAGGTCATGGAAGGCTGGCTGCCCAGTTGGACATAACGGATATGATAGGTTTCCCCTTGTTCATCAGTCACTTTGATGTGCTTCTGCTGCCGCAGCAATTCCAGATACTCCTCCAGACACAGGTCCTTCTGTACCATGATGGCGGCGTGAGGTACGCCTACATATCGAAAATGCCAGGGCTCATTTGTGATGCCGGTAATATCGGATTTATCTTCGTCATACCGCACCACCCAGCCGTACTGCCAACTGTGTCCGGTAAGCCATCCGCATTGGGCGGTATCCCCGAACGCTTTGGACCACTGCCCAGGGACATACACATTGACATCCATGGCAAGGCCCAGTTGATGTTCACTGGTCCCGGGTTTGGCGACCTTGGAGAGAGCTTTATTCTCAGCCTGGTCCTCCGGCAGAGACTGGTATTTTTCCAGTTCATCCTCCAGGATCTCCTCTTGGTCGTCCTGGGTGCGGTAACAGGCCCTCAGCAAATAGTTTTCTTGTCCGGCTTCCTTGGCAGCGTCAAACATGAGATTGGCCTGCCTAGCCGCCTCTTCCTGCAGCATCATGTTGGTGCCGGCCAGCTGATAATTGCGGTCGGGGTATTGTTCATATAAGTTACACAGAGAAATATCCTCCAATTCCTCTGGAATGGCGTTCCATGGATTTACTAAAAGTAGATTTCCATTATAGATATCCTTTTGGTTTATTACAATGGTGGTATCCCCTTTGGAACTGGTATCTTTCTCCGTTATAATCTGATAAGCTGGCACGGCTTGTGCCGGCATCTCCTCCGGCTGTACAAAACACGCCCATGCACTAAAGGCGGCCACTCCTACAACAGCCACCACGGCCGCTGTCAATCCGGCTATCTTTTTTCGTATGTTCTTCATGGTGACTCCTCCTTCGCTTGAATGCCGCAGCTGGGATGTTTTCCTAGTCCCAGTATGCCCATAGAACCTGCTGACATTCAAAGACATCTCCAACTCCATGATCCTAGGATACCAGCAGAAGATGACAGGGGTATGACAACACACTTACAAAATTGTAAGCCGGCCTGGTAAATACAGGCCGGCTTGTCAAAATAATAGCCCGGAACCAATGCCGACTAGAGCTATTATCATCACAGGTATCTGCCGTCGGACAGGCAGGAGTACATAAAAGCCAATTTTTTATAAATCGTCGGCATCCTGGACGGGTTTTCCGCCGTTCACAGGGCGGCCGGTATAGCTTCCGTTGACGTCGGAATAAATGGGCTGTCGTTTGCGTTTGCCCATGGTATGCACCGTCACAAATTGGATCTTCTTGCTTTTGCGCTGGTTGGATTTTTGCATCTTTTATCACCCCGTTTTAGTCTTCCCCGGGATCAACGCCTTTGTGAATGCAAATTCTAACAGTGCTTCAGCTCTTTGTTTCCCAGCCATCTCTTCACCAGTATTTTTTGGAAAATATAGAAAAAGACGCATCCAAACAGCAATCCCACTAAATTGTTAAAAATACGCAAAAGGACGGCATCGTGTACCCCGTAGATGCTGGAAGCCATAAGCAGCGCCCCAAAACAATTGAATATCGTCTTGTATCGGTAGTTGGAGCAAAATCCCAGACAGAGTCCTGAGACCGGTCCAAATAGGAAGCTTAGAGAAGGCGGGGTCAAAGAATAGATCAGGCCGAACAAAAGAGATCCTACGATAGCTCCTACAGCTCGATCCCTCATCCTCTCGTGGAGGTTAACCGGATAGCTGGACAGCAGCGATGAGCAGGCAAATCCCACCCACATAAAACGGTTTAGTCCTAAATAGCTCCCTGCAAAGAAAAGAAGGCTGAGAGCCAATGCAATCTGCAACTGCCACTGGCCCTTTTGGCTGTGGATATCATACCGGCTGATGACATGCAGCAATGTGGTTTGCGGATTCTTATGGCGGTGTTTTAGAAAAAGAATCACTGCACATACCAAATACCCGAAAATGGTGAGATAGATACGCTGGACAAATACCTCCGGCGTCACCATGCTTCCAGATAAAAAGATATAGCCAAATAGATAAAGTCCGCCGTTTCCCATTTCTGGTTTCTCACAGGTCAGTAACACGACGGCGAATAGCGAAATAAAATTGATGATCAGTCCCAAAGGGGGCGCTACCAGCTGCATGGCAATCGGCGATATCAATAGGATAAGGAAACAGATCCCAAGGCTCACGAGAGAATGGGAGATTTTATATCCGAAGTCCACGAATCGGATGCTGAGCATCATACAGAAAATTACGACGGCCATGGCGCTGTTCTGGCTCCCGAATACCTCCGATGAAAATGAGATAAACACAATGGCAAACATCACCAGTAAGATATCCCGGACCACCAATGCCTTGATAAAATACCGTTTTTCTTTTTTATCTTGTGCCTCCCTGATGCTCTTTTTTAATCCGGAAGGATCCATCTGCAAAGCCTGATAAAATGTCATACATTATCTTCTCCTTGACCATCTCGATACCCTTGTAACAGCACGCCTGCCCTTTTTATTTGTTCCATCATCTGATCAAAATCATCCCCCATCTGTTCTTTCAGATAATAGTACGGCCGAAGCAGCATCTGATAATTTCGCCCCAATTCCATATGCCCTTTCGACGTCAGCACCAATTGATAACTCCGCTCATCTCTCAGGCTCTTTTCCTTGTCAATCAGCCCTTTTTCATACAGCGATTTTAAGCTGCGGCTAATCGACTCCTTTTTCATCCCGGTGACTTTGCTCAGGGATAAAGGCGTATGCTTTTGTTGATTGAGATAAATATGGGATACAATATCCATTTCATTGGCCGTCAGGGTCAGCGGTTTTTGTTGGGTGATGATCATCCTCGCAAAAGAATGAAGTTTTTGTACCTGCAGGCTCATCTCTTGCCAATCGGTTTTACTCATCTTTCCTTCCCCTTTTAACAAGTTAACAATGTTAATTATATACCTCCTTTTTCTCTTGTCAACCATGCACTCCGTCCTATTTCCTGCAAAACAAAAAGGCAGACGTGCTTTCTTCACGTCTGCCTTTTGTCACTGTTTTGGGATCAAAGGGTCAGGATCGACAGTTTGTCCCCTTCCCCCACTAATTTCATAGCTCCTGGCTGATGATCGGCATGTTCCACCAGGAGGGCGGCAATCTGATCCTCTACCTCACGGCGGATCAAATTGCGCAAATCCCGGGCGCCGTACCGGCCGCCGTCCACACGGCGCGCCATTACAGCTAGGGCTGTGCCGTCCCAAGTGAACAGGATCCCTTTATCGCTGAGCGGTTCCTTGATCTCCTTTAGCATCAGCTGGGCGATCTTGAGATAATCGTCGTAGGACAGAGGGCGGAACACCACCACTTCATCCACACGGCTGATAAATTCAGGACGCAGGAAATCGGATAAGGCTTTCATCACCTTTTCCCGGCTGGCATCCTGCTGGGTCTTGCCGAAGCCCAGAGCTTGGGACCGGTCGGAACTCCCGGCATTGGATGTCATGACAATAACGGTATTCTCAAAATTAACCGTACGGCCTTGTGCATCGGTGATGCGGCCTTCATCCAGGATCTGGAGAAGAATATTCATAACGTCGGGATGGGCCTTTTCAATCTCGTCAAACAAAAGCACCGAATACGGCTTGCGGCGTACCTTTTCCGTCAATTGGCCGGCTTCGTCGTAACCCACGTATCCGGGAGGCGATCCGATGATGCGGGAAACCGAATGTTTCTCCATAAACTCCGACATGTCCAAACGGATCAGCGTCTCCGGACGGTCAAAAAGTTCCGCCGCCAGCACTTTGACCAATTCGGTCTTGCCCACGCCGGTGGGGCCTACAAAGATAAAGGATGCCGGACGGCGGCGGGCACTGATCTGCACCCGGCTGCGCCGTACAGCGGCGGCCACCGCTTTGACAGCTTCGTCCTGGCCGATGACGTGCTCTTTGAGATGCTGCTCTAAGAGTGAAAGCCTTCCCAGTTCCCCCTGCTCCACGCGGGCGGCTGGGATGCCTGTCCACAGTTCGATGACCTGGGCCAGATCAGCCGGTGTCACGGCCGAACCCAATGCCTTAGGTTTTAACTCCTCTATCTGCTTCTCGATTTGCAGAATCTGCGTGCGCACCTTAGCAAGCGCCTCATAATCGATGTTTTCCACTTGACCGGTCAATTCCTCTTCCTGACGATGCAAATCATCCAGCTTCTGGCAATCCCGGTCATATTGGGTCATATCGGCATTTCCCAGCGCTGCATGGGCACATGCCTCATCCAAAAGATCGATGGCCTTGTCCGGCAAAAAGCGGTCGGTAATATACCGCTCCGCCAATGACACCGTCCGGCGCAAAATACCGTCCGGCACCTGGACGCGGTGATGGGCTTCATAATAGCCTTTGATGCCTTGGAGCATGGTGACGGTATCCTGAATAGACGGTTCCTCCACCGTGACCGGCTGGAAACGGCGTTCCAAAGCGGCGTCCTTTTCAATGTATTTGCGATATTCTGTAAAGGTGGTAGCGCCGATCACCTGGATCTCCCCGCGGGACAATGCCGGTTTTAAAATATTGGCGGCATTCATAGATCCTTCCGCGTCGCCTGTTCCCACCAGATTATGCACTTCATCGATAAAGAGGATGATATTCCCATCGGCTTTGACTTCGTCCACCAGGCCCTTGACCCGGCTCTCAAACTGGCCTCGAAACTGGGTCCCGGCCACCAGGGCGGTGAGATCCAGAAGATGTACTTCCTTGTCCATCAGTCTGAGCGGGACATCCCCTTTGGCGATGCGAAGGGCTAATCCTTCGGCAATGGCCGTCTTGCCGACGCCAGGTTCACCGATGAGGCAGGGATTGTTTTTGGTGCGGCGGGACAGGATCTGAATCACACGGTAGATCTCCTGTTCCCGGCCGATGACCTGATCCAATTGGCCTTCCCGGGCCCGCCGGGTCAAATCAGTGCAATAAGTATCCAGGAACTTGCGCTTTTTCTCTTTGTCATTCTTAGGGCCGGCTTTTGCCTTTTCCTTCTTGTTTTTACCGACCTTTTCCGCCTCAAGCTCCTCATTTTCTTTGGAACCCTTGTTGGGGTCAAACATCTCCTGCAGATAGGGCGGCAATGTGGCCGCACCTCCCAGCTCAAAGTTGTCGCTGTCTTCATCCGATGTGGGCATCAGGCTGGTCATCTGCTCGCTCATGGCCTCCAGCTCCTCTGCGCTGACTCCCATTTTATCAATAATATCCTGAACCGGCTTGATTCCCAGCTCCTGGGCACAGACCATGCAGAGCCCTTCATTGACCGACTTATCCCCTTCCATCCGGGTGATAAATACCACGGCCACTCGCTTTTTACATTTTGAACACATCATACTGTTGTTAAACCTCCTGCCGGCCGCTTCCTAAAAGCGCACACGGCTCAATCTCCAGCTTATTTGGAGGACGGTGGATTCTTGTGCCCCTCACGGAGTATCTCCAAAAAAACCATAGCGTAACGCACAAAGGCAAAAATCATAAATCCCGCCACAATCGCAATCATCACCGTCATCGCTGCGTTTGGAATATCGGGAATAAACATGATCAGAAGCATCACGATATAAAACACAATCGTTCCAAGCTTGCCGAACCACAGGGCCGCCGACGGACGTTTTCCCCGTTTTAAAAGCATCAGGCTTCCAAGTCCCATAAAGACCTCTTTGAGCACGAAAATGCATACCAACGGGATGAGAAACTTGTTTTCCCGATGTACAATGGCGATGGAAATCACCACCGACGCCTGTGTCAGCTTATCCGCGATGGGGTCCAGGATTTGACCTACCGTCGTCACCTGGTTAAAACGGCGGGCAATATAGCCGTCCAGCATATCGGTAATGCCCGAAATTAACAGCACTACACCGGCGCCAATGCCGATATCATCCGGCGCCTTCCCCAGATATAGTACCAGAAATACAGGTACCAATACGATGCGGAAAGCCGAAAGAAGATTGGGAATGGTAAAAACCTGATTTGATTTACTCACGAAAGACACACTCCAATAATTTTAAAACATCAAAGCAAATGGAATCCCATCCGGCCCTATCATCCGCCGGTAAACGCCGTCACCAAATAAACAAGTGGATTTTGCTCGTAAAGATAAGAAAAAATCAAGGACTGATCCAAAGCCTCCCTGCTGGGCGGCGGGACGATTTCCAGCACCGTGCCAAACAGATAATAAAGCGCAGTCAGTACAATGATCAGCAGCGCGGCGTTTATTAGGCCCAACAGGCCGCCCAAAAAACAGTTCATCCCGTGGAGTACCGGCAGGCGGAACATGGGACGAATCACCCGGGCCAGCCAGGATACCAGCCAGAATCCCAGCATCAGCATGAGAAGGAACAACACTCCACTGATGATTTTACTTACCACTGGGCTCACTAAAGTATCCACAATCGCTGCTGCAGCCGTCTGTGGGGAGGATGACGTCTCCAGCAAAGAGGATAGCTGGCCGTTGGAGGACACTGCCCCCTGCACGGCAGGCTGCAAAAATCCAGGCAAACCTTCAATGCCCTCCTGCAGCATTTCTCCCACCGATCCCAGGCCGGACGGCAAAGATCCCGCCACCTTCTCTATCAGCGACGAGCGAAACACCGTATCAAACACCATGGGCGCCAACGCCGACGATCCTGCCGCCGCCAGAAAAAATACGGCGATCCTGCCGACGGTACGCACCAGCACATCGGCAAATCCCCGGCGGGCATCGGCCCACATCATCAAAACAGCCAGAAGGATTACAATTGCATCTAAAACAAATCCCATCATTTTGCTCCTTTGCTGCCGCTTTGAGGACTCATTTTCTTCCATCTGTCGAATACTATAGCACAATTAGGCCTTCTCTGACAAGCACATGCTTAAATTTACCGTCTCTGCCAGCCCCATCCTGGAAAACGGAGGGGCGCTGACCGTCAGCGCCCCTTTTCTTCTCTCCCAAAGGGGACTCTTATCCAGTATGCCCCTTATTGTCCCATTTGATTGACATCAATTTGATTTAAATGATCGGCGTCTTGAACATAAAGAGTATTCCCCTGGAGCAGAATATCCTGCGCGCCGCTGGAGGTGGATTGTCTCCCCAAAATCTGCCCGTCGAGGGGACGGATCACCGTCACCGACGAATTGGTCAGCATGGCCACATTTTCATCGTAGGACAAGGCGCGTACCCGTCCCACATGATTCTGATGGCTCTCCTCCTGCAAGGACCCGTCCAGCAACACTAAAGTGCTGTCCCGCAGGTCCTCGTGGTCGGACAGCGCCAAGGCTACGCCGCCGTTCGGGGAGATGCTATATCCCGCCAGATACTTGCCGTCATAGGAATAGGTCTTGAGATCCGACCCATCCTGTGCAAGGCTGACACACTGACTATCCCCCACCGCCAGAATACGGCCGCCGCTGTATTCCACTGTCAGGAGCAAGACACCCTCCAGCTTCTGCGGGGTGGCCTTGCCGCTGCTGAAATCCAGTACATCCACAAGGGAATTCATCTGCCCGCCTTCCACCGTCAGAGATACCGCGGCCGCTCCTTTTCCATCCGGACGAGCGGCTACATCCACTACCTGTCCCTCAGCCGACGACCAATTGAACTGCTTTTCTTCAAAATTCTGGTCATACACCCGCATCTCTGAGAGATAACCGTTGCCCGACTGGGTCACCATCACAATCTGGTCGTTTTCGCTGATGTCGGCGGCGATGATCTTATACTCCTCTTCCTTATCCACCAAGGTGCGGCGGCGGTTTTCCACACGCCAATTGGATCCGCCCCGGTCGTAGATCAGAGCCCGGGTATCGCTGACACGCAGGGCTGGAGTGGTACAATTGTGCTGCCGGTTGACAATGGAGCTGGCCGTCTGATTGAGCAGTTCAAAGGAACTGTCGGTGAGAAACGCCACGTCCCCGCCCATGGAGGCGAGCTGTTTGACGGTGCTGCCTGCCGCGTCCACAGGGAATCCATCCCCTGTCCCATAGGAGGCAAAGTGGGTGTCGAACCACTCGGAAATACGGTCGGGTGTCAGGTTATCCCGGTTGCTGTAGGCCCAAAGGCCTCCCGTAACCAGCAACAAAATCACCACCGTCCAGACGGCGGCCTTGACCATCTTCCTCATGGGGGTGGACTTCCTTTTAAAAGCAACCGTCTTATGCTCTCCATCCGACGGCTTCTTCGTCGTTTTCTGCGGTTTTGGCACAATGTTCACTCCCTTTCTTTAAAATTGTTCGTCACCCGCTGCTCCTCCAGCGGGTCAAATGCATAGAGTACCCGGCTGAGATACAGTCCCTCCGCCGGGGCGGTAGGACCTGCCAGGGCCCGATCCCCCTTTTCCAGGATGACGGGGATACAGTCGGGCCTAAATTTGCCCTGTGCGATGCGCAGAAGGGTTCCCACCATGATGCGCACCATATTGTAAAGGAACCCATCGGCCTGGACCGAGAATGTCACAAGATCCCCTTTTCTCTCCACGCTGCAATGGCTTACGGTTCGCACGGTATCCTCCACCGTGCTTTTGTAAGAACAAAAGCCGCTGAAATTATGTTGTCCCACATACTGCTGGGCCGCTTGATGGAGCATCTTTTCGTCCAAAGGATAACGGTAATGAAGCGCCCTTCCCTCGTAAAAGGGATTGCGCTGTTTGGTGTTGAGGATCTGATAGACATAGCGTTTTCCCAAACAGTGATACCGGGCGTGGAATCCCTCCTCCACCTCCCGGCAGCCGTAGACGGCGATGTCCCGGGGGAGCCGCATATTGAGAGCTTGGGGGAACTGTCCGCAAGGGATGCGGGAATCTGTCTCAAAGCTGATGCAAAACATATCGGCATGGACGCCGGTATCGGTGCGGCTGCACGCCTTCAGGTCGGGACGGGTCCCCAGAAGGTCCCCCAAGGCATTTTGAAATACCTCCTGCACGGTGACGGCATTTTGCTGCACCTGCCAGCCGTGATACCGGCTGCCGTCGTAACGCAGGGTAAGCAGTAAGGTTCGACTCATGGCCCTTCCCTCATAAAGTGGACGGCAGCAGCACCTTGAGGGCAACGACGCCGCCAAGACACACAGCCGTGACCAAAATACCCCAAGCGTCCACACTGCCTAAGTGAAGCTGTTTCATCCGGGTACGGCCTTCGCCTCCCCGGTAGCAGCGGCACTCCATGGCGATGGCCAGGTCGTATGCCCGGCGGATGGCCGACACAAATAAGGGAATCAAAATGGGAATCAGCGCCTTGACCCGCTGCATGAGCCCCCCCGATTCCATATCGGCGCCTCTGGCCTTTTGAGCCGCCATGATTTTATCGGTCTCCTCCAAAAGGGTGGGGATAAAACGCAGGGCGATGCTCATCATCATGGCCAGCTCGTGGACAGGCAGCCGGATCTTGGAAAGCGGGCTCAAAAGCCGTTCCAAACCGTCGGTCAGGTCGGTGGGAGAGGTGGTGTAGGTCAGCACCGATCCGCCCAGCACCAAAAGAACGATGCGCACCGCCATAAAGATTGCGGTAAAAATACCCTTGTCCGTAATGCGGAAGATGCCCCATTGCACCAATGTATTGCCGTCCACATAAAAGATATTGATGAGCGCGGTAAACAGGATAACAATCAGCAGGGGGCGGATGGATTTTAACAGCGTCTTAATGGGCACCTTAGAAAGCAGGGTAGTCCCTATCAGAAATGCCGCCGATAATCCCAGGCCCCAAAAATTGCTGGCCACAAAAATCATGACGATGTATACAATCAAAAGAACCAGCTTCGCCCGGGGATCCATGCGGTGGAGCGCCGATTTCCCGGGGAAAAATTGGCCGATGGTGATATCCCGGATCATGGCTTCACCCCTTTCTCTCCCAGTAAGCGGAGAATCTCATCCCGGCCCTGGCGGGCGGTATAGACGTTGGTTCGGACGTCAAAGCCCCTCTGCTTGAGTCCCAGGAATACCCTTGTCACCTGCGGCACTGCCAGGCCCATCCGGGAAAGCTCCTCGGCCTGGCTGAACACCTCGTCCACCGTGCCGTACAGCACATTTTTCCCCTCGTTCATCACCAGCACTTTGGAGCATACACGGGCCACGTCCTCCATGCTGTGGGATACCAGCAATACCGTCGTCCCTCTGGCCTGCTGGTAGTCTCGGATCTGCTGCAAGATGACGTCCCTTCCTTTGGGGTCCAGGCCGGCAGTAGGCTCGTCCAGGATGAGTACCCTGGGATCCATGGCCATGACGCCGGCGATGGCGGCGCGGCGTTTCTCTCCCCCCGAAAGGTCAAAGGGGGATTTCTCCAAAAGCTCCGGCTTTAAGGATACAAAATGAGCTGCATCGCGTACCCGCGCGGCGATTTGTTTTTCATCTAACCCCATGTTCCTGGGGCCGAAGGCGATGTCTTTGGCCACCGTCTCCTCAAACAACTGGTATTCCGGATACTGGAAGCACAGTCCCACCGCAAAGCGAACCTGACGGATCTGCTTGGGATTTTCCCAAATGTCCTTGCCTTCCAGCAGGATCTGGCCGGACGTGGGCTTTAACAGTCCGTTGAGCAGCTGCATCAGGGAGGATTTGCCCGAACCGGTATGGCCGATGACCCCGACGAATTCCCCTTCTTCCACCGAAATGGATACGTGACTGAGCGCCGTCTTGGCAAAGGGAGTGCCGGCGCTGTATTGTAACGTCAAATCTCTTGTTTCGATCAGCGGCATCCGTGCACCTCCAGATAATGGGAAAGCACCTCAATGCATTCCTCGTCGTCCAGCACCCCTTTGGGTAAGCCCTGGACCCCGGCCTCCTCCAGCCGATACAGCAATCGGGTGGCCTGGGGGACGTCCAGCTCCACCGATTTCAATAGTTTCACCTGGGAGAATACCTCCCGTGGCGTTCCGTCCAGCAGAATTTGTCCGTCGTCCACCACCACCACCCGGTCGGCCTGCACGGCCTCCTCCATGTAGTGGGTGATGAGCACCACCGTGATGCCCAAATCCTTATTGAGGGCCCGGATGGTGGACATCACCTCGCTGCGCCCTTTGGGATCCAGCATGGCGGTGGGTTCGTCCAGAACGATGCATTTGGGCTGCATGGCGATGACGCCGGCAATGGCCACACGCTGCTTCTGCCCGCCGGACAGACGATAACAGTCGTGATGCCGGTACTCATACATATCCACCGCCTTGAGGGCATCGTCCACCCTGCGGCGGATCTCTTCCGGCTCCACGCCCAGGTTCTCCGGCGCAAAAGCCACATCCTCCTCCACGATGGTGGCTACCATCTGGTTGTCGGGATTTTGCAGCACCATCCCCACCGATTGGCGGATGTCGTACTTCTTTTCTCCATCCATCGTATCCATGCCCAGCACAAGGCAGCTGCCTCCGGACGGCAATAGCATCGCGTTAAAGTGCTTGGCCAAGGTGGACTTTCCCGAGCCGTTATGCCCCAAAAAAGCCACAAACTGCCCCTGCTCAATGGATAAGTTGATCCCATTGAGCACAAGGCAGCTCTCTTCCCCTTCAATCTGATACTGGAAGGTCAAATCTTTTGTTTCAATCATCTGTGGCATTGGAATCCTCCCTTGCAGATTACCGTTTCACAGGGTCAAAAAGGCGGCGAAGCCCGCCGCCCATTCCAATTCATCCTACTTACAGGCTGGGACAGGACTTGTCCGACCATACGGCCGTAGCGCCGCAGGGCAAAACAAGTCCCGACGCTGTCACTGGCAATCCGATTTCATCGGCATGTACCTCACCGCCAAAGGTATTCCCCAGCAGAGCCGACAACATATATCCCATCACCGACGGCGAAAGGCCGGTGGTATAGGAATTCAGCACAAAAAACAACGGATGCTCCACCAGAATCTCCCGGCAGGATGTGAGCAACGTGTGGAGCTGTTCCGGCAGCTTCCATACCTCTCCGCCCGGGCCGCGGCCGTAGGACGGCGGGTCCATGATGATGGCGTCGTACCGGTTGCCCCGCCTTGCTTCCCTGGCCACGAATTTGATGCAGTCGTCCACCAGCCAGCGAATGGATCTGTCGGCCAGATGGGATGCGGCGGCATTCTCCCTGGCCCACGCCACCATCCCTTTGGAGGCATCCACATGGCATACCGACGCTCCCGCAGCGGCGCAGGCCAAGGTAGCGCCGCCGGTATAGGCAAACAAATTCAGCACCTTGATGGGACGTCCCGCACCCTCTATGGCTTTCCTCATCCAGTCCCAATTGACGGCCTGTTCCGGAAACAGGCCGGTATGTTTAAATCCCATGGGTTTGATGTTAAACAGCAAATCCCCATAGGCTACCTGCCACACGTCTGGCATGCGGCGGCGGACCTCCCAGTGCCCGCCGCCTGAGCTGGACCGCAGATAAGTGGCGTTGGCGCCTCGCCATCCCACATGCTTTTTAGGAGTGCTCCAAATGACCTGGGGATCGGGGCGGATAAGGGTGATGTCCTTCCACCGCTCCAACCGTTGGCCATCGGAGGTGTCCAGCAGCTCATAGTCCTTCCAACCGTCGGCTACCCTCATACCAGCCTCGCCTCAATGTCCTTGGCAAGCTGCACGGCCAATGTATTGATGGTATCAAAGTCCTTGCCTTCCACCATGACACGCACCAGCGGCTCCGTCCCGCTGACACGCACCAGTACACGGCCGTCCCGGCCCAGCTTCTGCTCGGCCTCCTCTACCAGGATACGGATCTTCTGATCGGTTTCAAACTGTTTCTTTTGCTCGCTGTCGGCACGCAGGTTGACCATCACCTGAGGATACCGCTCCATCACGGACGCCGTTTTGGACAGGCTCTCCCCCCGCTTCTTTAAAACGTTCAAGAGCTGTGCGCCGGTCAATTGGCCGTCGCCGGTGGTATTGTGATCCAAGAAGATGATATGGCCCGACTGTTCGCCGCCCAAGCGATGCCCGCCGGCCAGCATCTGTTCCAGCACATACCGGTCACCCACCTTGGCAGCCACCGTCTTGACGCCCTTTTCCTCGCAGAACCGGAAAAATCCCAGGTTGGACATGACCGTCACCACGACGGTGTCATTTTTCAGGGTTCCCTCCTGCATGAACTGGTCGGCAAAGACGGCCATGATCTTGTCGCCGTCCACCAGTTCTCCCTTTTCATCCACGGCGAGGCAACGGTCGGCATCGCCGTCGAAAGCGAGACCTAAATGGCAGTGGAACCGTTTGACCGTCTCCATCAGGGACTCCATATGGGTGGAACCGCATTTGTCGTTGATATTCACCCCGTCGGGCTGGTCGTGGATCATAATGACGTCGGCACCCAGGGTGGTAAACAGTTTTTTCGCGGTGTAAGACGCCGAGCCGTTGGCGCAGTCCAGCGCCACCTTCATGCCGAACAGCGACTGGTCGATGGTGGATGCCACAAAACGGATATAGTCCTCAGCCGCCGATTTTGCCGTCGACACATGGCCGATGTCCCCTCCGATGGGACGGGGCGGCTGCTCTGCGCCGTCCAGAACAATGGCTTCGATCTGCTCCTCCAGGGAATCGGACAGCTTAAAGCCTTCGCCGTTAAACAGCTTGATGCCGTTGTATTCGCAGGGATTGTGGGACGCTGAAATCATCACGCCGGCGTCGGCCTTGTATTTACGCACCAGATAAGCCACCGCCGGAGTGGCCACCACGCCCAGCAATTGCACATCGGCTCCTACCGAAGTCAGCCCCGCTACCATGGCGGCCTCCAGCATGTCGGAGGAAACACGGGTATCCTTGCCGATGAGGATCAGCGGTTTATGATGCGACGCTTCGGCCAGCACCATAGCGGCGGCCCGGCCGATTTGAATGGCAGTTTCACAGGTGAGCTCTGTATTGGCGACGCCGCGGGCGCCGTCGGTTCCAAACAATCTTCCCATAACTTCGTTGCACTCCTTGCCGGCCGCCGGGCGGCCTAGATTTCATAAAACTCTCTCTATCCTAATTTATCCAAAACAAAGGGGATTTGCCCCTGTATTCTCAAAAAATATTAGAAACTCAGCTGGCCCGTGTACTCCATGCCCATGTGGGCATAGGCAGGCGGCAACGCCATACGGCCCTGCTTGGTCCGGCTTAAAAAGCCGATCTGCATCAAATAGGGCTCATACACGTCCTCAATGGTGACCGATTCCTCCCCGAGAGCGGCGGCCAACGTATCCAGGCCTACCGGCCCGCCGTTGTACACATGGATAATGATATCCAGCATCCGGCGGTCGTTGGCGTCCAGGCCCATCTCGTCGATTTCCATGCGGGACAATGCCTGCTGGGCGATCTCGGTATTGATCTTGCCTTCTCCCAGCACCTGGGCAAAGTCCCGTACCCGCTTGAGCAGGCGGTTGGCGATGCGGGGGGTTCCTCTCGATCGGGAGGCCAGTTCCAATGCCCCGTCTTCATCGATGTCGATGCCCAGGATGGAGGCGCTGCGGTTGACGATCTGGGCCAGCTCCTCGGGAGTATAAAGCTCCAGCCTCAGCTGGATGCCGAACCTGTCCCGAAGAGGCGCCGCCAGCTGGCCGGAACGGGTGGTGGCTCCCACCAATGTAAAATGAGGGAGGTCCAGCCGGATGGAACGGGCCGACGGCCCCTTGCCGATGATAATATCGATGGCGAAATCCTCCATGGCGGGATACAAAACCTCCTCCACGCTGCGGGACAACCGATGGATCTCGTCGATGAACAGCACGTCCCCCGGGCTCAGATTGGTGAGAAGCGCGGCCAGATCCCCCGGCTTCTCAATGGCCGGTCCGGAGGTCACCCGCAGATGCACCCCCATCTCGGCCGCCACGATACCCGAAAGGGTGGTTTTTCCCAGTCCGGGAGGGCCGAACAGCAGCACGTGGTCCAGCGCTTCCCCGCGGCCTCTGGCCGCCTCAATGTAAATGGACAGATTTTGCTTGGCCTTCTCCTGGCCGATATATTGATCCAAGCTGCGGGGACGCAGCGGGTTTTCGCTCTCCACATCCTCCGGGATCATCTCCGGGGCTGTGATCCTATTTTCCAAATCCAGGTCAAAGTCCGCCACTGGTTATCATCCTCCTCCCAGCGTCTTGAGGGCGTCGCGGACAAGCTGTTCCACCGGCAGGGCGCTGTCCAGCCTGCCCACTGCCGACGATGCTTCTGCCGGTGAGAATCCCAAGGCTGCCAAAGCATCCACCGCCTCCTGGGCGTTGCTGGATGCCGACGGCACGCCTCCCATGGAAAGCTCCACCCCGGCCTTATCCTTGACCGATAATTTATCCTTGAGTTCCAACACAATGCGCTGGGCGATCTTGGGACCCACGCCCGGCGCTCTGGTGAGAGACTTGCTATCCTGATTGGCGACGCACACGGCAAACTGCCCCACCGAAAGGCTGGAAAGCAACGCAAGCGCCATCTTGGGGCCCACGCCGTTTACCGAGATGAGCATCTTAAAGCAGTGGAGCTCCTCCGGATCGGCAAATCCGAACAGCACCAAGGCGTCTTCCCGCACGTTTAAATAGGTGTAAAGGGTGACGGGGCCCGTCTCCCCTTGGATGCGGGACAGCGTCCCCAAGGTGGTATGGCACTGGAACCCGACCCCGCCGCATTCCACCACGGCAAAACCTGGCTCCGTGTGCACAACCTTTCCCGTTAAACTATAAAACATACCAAATCCTTTCTCCCCATCACACCTTGTCTCTCATGGGACACGACCTTTCCCCTCATCAGATGCCCTCCCGGATGGAGAGATGCACCCCCGGCACCGATCCGCCCTGCTTGAGGGATCCTAAAATCGAGCCGGACGAGTGGGCATGGCAGATGGCGATAGCCAGTGCATCGGCCGTATCGTCGGGCTTTGGGACTTCCTTAAGCCCCAGCATGAGACGGGTCATCTCCATGACCTGGGCCTTGACCGCCCTGCCGTATCCCACCACCGCCTGCTTGACCTGAAGGGGAGTGTATTCAAAAAACGGGACGTTGTTTTGCCTGAGGGCCAGCCGGGTGACGCCTCTGGCCTCGGCCACGCCGATGACCGTCTTTTGATTGCTGGTAAAAAACAGCTTCTCCACCGCCGCCGCGTCGGGACGATACCGCTGGCACAGGCGATAGATGCCGTCATAAACATCATTGAGCCGCTGGGAGAAATCGGTACCGGCGTCGGTAGTGATGGCGCCGAAGTCCACGGGGATATACTGATTCCGATCGTACCGGAGCACGCCCCATCCCACAATGGCGTATCCAGGGTCAATGCCCAAAACCAACATAGGCGTCCTCCTCTCCCTGCGCATCCTTTTTTATTGCAGAGCATTATCTGAGCAATCAAACTCGACCATGACCGTAGGCTGGCCAGTAAAACGGAAGATAAAAGACGCGCAGCGCCTTCTTATAACATCCTAATCTTAAAGATTATACCATACGAGGCAAAGGTTGACAACCACTCCGCCCGGCGGGGTTTCCTTTTTCCCGTCCCGTGCGCTTTGAGAATTCCGGGATAAATACGCTGGGACACGGGTAAACCTTTCTCCATCCGCGCATACTAAGACAAAGTGGGAACACCCACTTCGCTGAAAGGATGGTAATTATGGCTTTAATCCAGCTGGAAGACCTTTACAAAATCTACAATCCCGGGCCCAACGCTGTACACGCCCTGGACGGCGTCAGCCTTACCGTACAGGAGGGGGAATATCTGGCCATTGTGGGACAATCCGGATCGGGCAAGTCCACCCTGATGAACATACTGGGCTGCCTGGATGTCCCGTCCTCCGGGCGGTATCTGCTGGACGGGCAGGATGTATCCAGCCTCTCGGACAATCAGCTGAGCCTCATCCGCAACAAACAAATCGGATTCATCTTCCAGGGCTTTAACCTGGTGTCCAGCCTCAACGCCCTGGAAAATGTGGAATTGCCCCTCTCCTACCGGGGCATGGGGAAAAAGCAGCGGCGTCTGCTGGCCATGGAATGCCTGGAGCAGGTGGGGCTCCACAACCGCATGCATCACAGGCCCTCCCAGATGTCGGGCGGACAGCAGCAGCGTGTGGCCATCGCCCGCGCCATCGCCGCCAAGCCCAGCATCATCCTGGCCGACGAGCCCACCGGCAATCTGGACTCCGTTTCCGGCCGGGAGGTCATTCAGATTATTGAGGAACTCAACCGTCAGGGCCGCACCGTCATCCTCATCACCCACGACAACACCATCGCCGCCTCAGCCCATCGCATCATCCGCCTCCAGGACGGCCGCGTGGTAGACGACCATGTCTCTCAGCCCTCCGACGCCTTGGGCGCAGGATAAAGATTCCTCTATGGATCGAATCCACATTAAAAAGCGGACCGGGAAGCTCCCCGATCCGCTTTTACTTTTATTCTAGAGATGCCTGTCACCATTCAATCCCTTGGCGCGCCTGTTCCCCCTGGTCAAAGGGATGCCGAAGCTTTTTGACCTCGGAGATATAGTCGGCCAATTCCATCAGCTCTTGATCGGGATCCCGGCCGGTGAGCACGATTTCCAAGCCCTTGGGCTTGGTGCGCAGATAAAAAAGCACCAGCGCACGGCTGAGCAGCTCGGTCTGGAGGGCACCGATGGCCTCGTCCAGGATCAGGAGATCACAGCCCTTTTCGATGGCTTCAATGGCGGCGTCCTTAAATCGATGGTCGTTATCGGCCCGCACCTCGTCCTTCTCCGCCTCCGTCATCTGGAAGGAAAACTTGATGTGCTCCGGATTGGGATAGACCGTCACACCCGGCAGAAGCCGCAGCGCCTGCCGTTCTCCAGACTCTTCCCCTTTGAGAAACTGCAAAAACAGCACCTTCTTGCCGCTTCCACTGGCCCTTACAGCCAATCCAACCGCCGCCGTAGTCTTTCCTTTGCCATCGCCGCAATAGATGTGAATCCTACCGTTTTCCATGTACAAGTCCCCCTTTGTGGCACATGATACCCTATCGTCTGCCCCTTCGTCAACCGGCTGACGGCATTTCATGGGATATCCCGTCAGAAAAAATACTTGAACACCGGATGGATTTCTGCAATAATAAGAAGGTAACCCATTTTGAAAGTAAAGGGGAGTGTGATCCCATGTCAGAATATCAGGAGATGGCCGATCTCTTACTGCCCGACGTCACCGAGACGCCGGAACAGGTATTGGCCCGGTATCCCCGCCGCGAGCTTCCAAACGGGGCAAGGGTCACCCGTTTTGCACCCAGCCCCACCGGTTTCCTGCACATCGGCGGATTGTTTACCGCCATGGTCAACCGGCTGGTATCAAAGCCCGACGGCGTATGCTTCCTGCGCATTGAGGATACCGATAAAAAACGCGAGGTGGCCGACGGCGTCACCGGCATCATCCAGGGCCTTTCCGGATTCGGCATCCACTTCGATGAGGGCCGTACCGGGCCGGACAGTGAAGCCGGGGACTACGGCCCCTATCTTCAGTCGGCCAGGCGCATGATCTACCGCACCTTTGTCAAATCCCTTCTGGCCCAGGGCAAGGCGTATCCCTGCTTCTGCACCGAAGAGGAGCTCTCCGCCCTGCGTGAAAAACAGGAAGCCCAGAAATTAACCCCCGGCTACTACGGGGAATGGGCTGTTTATCGGGATATCACCCTGGACCAAGTCAAACAAAACCTCAGCGAGGGCAAACCGTTTGTCATCCGTCTCAAATCCCCCGGTTCCATGGAGCGCCGGGTCAGCTTCAAAGACGGGGTCAAGGGTAAAATCGAGATGCCGGAAAATATCCAGGACGTGGTCATCTTAAAGCAGGACGGCATCCCTACCTATCATTTTGCCCATGTGGTGGACGATTATTTGATGGGGACTACCCATGTCATCCGCGGCGACGAATGGATTTCCTCCACCCCCATCCATCTTCAGCTTTTCTATATGCTGGGCCTGAAGGCCCCCAATTACGCCCATGTCTCCCCCATCATGAAGGAGGAGGACGGCGGAAAACGCAAGCTGTCCAAGCGCAAGGACCCGGAGGCTTCGGTGGAATATTACCGGGAGCAGGGCGTCCCCGCCCAGTCGGTCATGGAATACCTGATGACCATCGCCAACTCCAACTTCGAGGATTGGCGGCGTCAAAATGCCCGGACTCCCATTTCGGAGTTCCCCTTCAAGCTCAATAAGATGAGTGCATCCGGCGCTTTGTTTGACCTGAAAAAGCTCCAGGATGTGAGCAAAAACGTCATTTCGCTGATGCCGGCCAGCGAGGTTTACGACCTGGCTGCCGACTGGGCGAAACAATACGACGGCGAGCTTTTCACCCTTCTTTCCCGCGATCCCCAATACGCCACGGCGATTTTTGATATCGACCGCACCCCGGTCAAGCCTCGTAAGGACATCGGCAAGTGGTCGGATGTCCGGGATTATGTATCCTATTTCTACGACGAATTGTGGGACGGGCAGTATGATCTGCCTCAGAACGTCACCCCAGCCGACGCGGCCGCCATTGTAAAGGCCTATCGGGAGGCCTTCCGTCCGGAAGACGACCGTGACGCCTGGTTTGGCGGGTTAAAGGATCTGTGCGAGCCCCTGGGATTCGCCCGGGAGGTCAAGGTCTACAAGAAGGATCCCAGCAGCTACAAAGGCCATGTGGGCGACGTCAGCGGCATAATCCGTGTGGCGGTCACCGGACGACGCAATACCCCCGACCTTCACTCTATTTTAGCCCTGCTGGGCAAAGAACGTGTTCTCGCACGGCTCGACCGCTTCCAGAAGGCCATGGAAGCTATGAAATGAAGGCCTCACCTTCTGCCATGACGCGCACAAGGTTTAAGGCTCACTTTAATTGTAACATCCCGCGGACAGAACCAGGGTTTATGATCGTGCAACGTTCCCTTTTTCTTACACTACGATCTTTTTTAATGGAGGCAATGTATGAACTCTACACCGATTCAGGAGCCGGCCAACACACCGGCCAACTTTATTGATGAAGCCATCCGGGACGATTTAAACAACGGCGTCTTTGACCATGTCCAGACCCGTTTTCCTCCCGAACCCAACGGTTATCTCCACATCGGTCATGCCAAGGCCATCTGCATCAACTTCGGCATGGCCCATACCCACAACGGCACCTGTCATCTTCGCTTGGATGATACCAATCCATGCAAAGAAGAAGTGGAGTACGTGGAGGCCATTAAGCATGACATCCAATGGCTTGGTTTCCAATGGGACGATCTGCACTTTGCCTCCGATTACTTCGATTTTATCTATTACTGCGCTACGGAGCTCATCAAAAAGGGCAAAGCGTATGTGTGCGATCTGACGGCTGAACAGATCCGCGAATACCGGGGCACCCTCACCGAGCCGGGCAAGGAAAGCCCTTACCGCAACCGCTCGGTGGAAGAGAACCTCGATCTCTTTAAGCGCATGACCGCCGGTGAATTCGCCAATGGGGAAAAGGTATTGCGCGCTAAAATCGATATGGCTTCCCCCAACCTCAACATGCGGGATCCTGTCATTTACCGGATCCTTAAGCAGTCCCACCACCGCACGGGCGACACATGGTGCATCTATCCCATGTACGACTTTGCCCATCCTTTGTCCGACGCCTGCGAAGGGGTCACCCATTCCCTGTGCTCTTTGGAGTTTGAGGATCACAGGCCGCTTTACGACTGGTTCCTGCGGGAATTGGACATCAAGTATCCTCCCCGTCAGATCGAGTTCGCCCGCCTCAATCTCAACTACACCCTGACCTCCAAACGCAAATGCCTCGCCTTAGTCAAAAACGGCGTGGTGTCCGGTTGGGACGATCCCCGTATGTCCACTTTGAGCGGCATGCGCCGGCGCGGGTATCCCCCGGCCGCCATCCGCGAATTCTGCGACCGCATCGGGGTCTCCAAGGCCAGCAGCGTCGTGGATTACGCTCTTCTCGAATTCTGTGTACGGGATCACCTGAGCGAAGAAGCGCCCCGCGCCATGGCGGTACTCCGTCCCCTGAAAGTCATTGTGGACAACTATCCCGAAGGCAAAACCGAAGTGCTGGAGGTGGAAAACCATCCCGGCCACGAGGAGATGGGCACCCGTAACGTCACCTTCTTCCGGGAGCTTTTCATCGATCAGGACGATTTTATGGAAGAACCTCCGAAAGGGTATTTCCGTCTTGCACCGGGCAAGGAAGTGCGTCTCAAGGGCGCCTACTTCGTCCAATTTGCGTCGGTGGACAAGGATGAAAACGGCAACATTACCGCTGTACACGTCACCTACGATCCCCAAAGCCGGGGCGGCAACTCCCCTGACGGGCGCAAGGTCAAGGGCACCATCCAGTGGGTATCGGCCGACAACTGCGTGGATGCAGAGGTTCGTTTGTACGACCGTCTGTTTCATGTGGAAAACCCCTCCGACGAAACCGGTGTGGAGGATTTCCAGCAAAACGTCAATCCCCAGTCTCTGGTTGTGCTCCAAAACTGCAAGCTGGAAAGTTCCCTTGCCACCGCCAAGGTGGGGGATTCCTTCCAGTTCATGCGCTGCGGTTACTTCACCAAAGATCCCGATTCCACGGATCTCCATCCGGTGTTTAACCGCACGGTAGCCCTTAAGGACTCCTGGGCTAAGAAAACAAAATAAATAATCCTTATCCAAAAAAGCAAGCCCTGTCCAGCGCCAAAACGGCATTGGACAGGGCTTTTTTGATTTGGAATTCTTTTAAGACTTAACCCCAGAGGGCTTTCATCAGAGTGGGATAAGCCTCGTCAATGATCTGCACGCAGATGCTGACGCAGCGGCGGCCGACGATACCGGCGGTCTCCACTGTGATCTCGGTATCCAGGCAGGCGATAATGTCATTGTCCTTATCCACGTAGAAGCGGACCCATTTATACCGGCCATTGACCTCGTTGAGCGCTACCAGCATAGCATCCATCTTGTTCTTCGGGACCTTGCCGATTTCAAAGCAACGGATGGCCATGGTTTCCTCATCGTCGTCAAAGAAGCAGGCCAGGTTGATATCGTCCTTATTGTCACCGCCATACAGCAGACGGATACAATCGGTATCGCCACCATCGCTTTCTCTCCACTTGATGCCCTTTTCGGTCAGATAGTCCGAAAATACACGCGCACTTGCAGTTTTCATGGTACTGTCATCTCCTTTTTTTGAAACTAGTAATTTAGATAGGCAAATGATTCTCATCCACCTATGTCAAAACACCTCTCGGTATTGTAACCTTTGGAACCCTTCTGAGACTCCTGATTATCGCATCTCCGACAGAGCTCTAAGCAGCTGCTTTTGCACATTCACTTTGGATACTGCATAAATTTCATCGCCGCTGTAAATGATGGTGTTGCCTCGGGGAATAAAGAATTCATTTCCCCGGACAATGGAAATAATCAGGCATTCCTTCGGCAAATCGATCTGCTGGAGCCGTCTGCCGTCCAAATCTGAACCTTCCGGAACTGTAAATTCCAAAATGGCCCCTTTTCCCCGGATGTTTGTCAACATCTGCATTCCGGCTGTATCCACTTCATGTTCGATCATCTCAGCAATGCGGCTGGTGGAGGATACCGGAATCTTAATTCCTAAAGCCCGCATAACCTCTTCATTTTTGGGGTTATTGGCTCGAGCAACGGTTTTTTCAATATGAAAATGCAGATTGGCCAACTGGCACGCAATGAGATTATCCTCATCCCGGCCGGTGACCGCTACAAAAGCATCGGCCTTGGCGGTATCGGCTGCAATCTGGGCTTCTAAGGTAGTGCCGTCACCGCACACCACCGGAATATCCAATTCATCGGCCACATGGGCGCTGAGCAATTTGTTGATTTCTATCAAGTGTACTTCATGTCCATTTTCAATCAATGCTTTGCAAAGGAAGTATCCTACCTTGCCGCCGCCTACAATGACAATTCTCAACAGGCCTCACTCCTCTCATCAATCCACCGCTCGGCAAAATAAAATGCGGTCGGTATCTTTCAGCGTGTAGTCCTCCGGGATGCTGGAGGCAAACACCACTCCCCCCAACTGCTGACGGATCCCGATGATCTCCTCGTTAGGGCGAAGAGGCACGGCATCCAGCGTCTTCCCGCGGATGGTTCGGTCCACGCGGCGGGCGGAAAAGCCTAATGTGCAACTTTGGAAGGTGATGGTGTGGTCTTCCCCTTCATCCAACAAAGCGGTGTAAAGTGAATCGGTCGTTAAACGGGTCGGACATACGGTGGTCAATCCGAAGTGATTGAACACATCTTCCCGTGCCGGGTCGTATACCCGGGCGATAACCTTGGGCACCTCAAAGATCTTGCGCGCCATCTGGGCAACCATAATGTTTAAATTGTCGTCGATGGTGACGGCCGCCAGGGCATCGCATGCCTCAATGCCTGCGTTGCGCAGCACATCTTTATCCATCGGTACGCCCGCTACTGTTACGCCGCGAAAATCCGGTCCCAGACGTTCAAATTCAGAAGCATTCCTGTCCACAACCGAGATATCATGGCCATAGTCATTGAGCATCATAGCAAGGGCACTGCCCACTTTTCCGCAGCCTACAATTAAAATATTCACTCTTTGCACCTCTTTTTCGAAAAGAAAAAGCCCCGCTTATCTGGCAGGGCATTTATAAACTAAAAGAGCATTTGTAAACTTTTTAACAAAACCAAAGCCGCCAAAATGCATCTTTATTCTAACGCCGCCATTCTCCTTTGTCAAGCGCGGCATGACACTTCGTCATTTTGCCACGGTCTGTGGAATGTTCCTACACAATAGCGCACAGTTTTCTCATTTTTCTCTTTACTTTGCGAAAGAAAAAGTCGGTATTTCCCTTCTCCTCCTTTTCTAGTATGGTAGATCACATATCGTTTTATTTTAATTGGAAACAACAGGAGGAAAAGAATATGGAAATTGTAAATGGCATCGTACAGGATGCATCCATCGGCGGTATCCCTCTGGTCAGTAAGATCGTATCCCCTAAGGGTACTCACAACGTCCGTACCCTCAAGCCTCTCTCCACTTCCAACGGTAATCCTTATTACATCGTCGTCCACAATACCGGCAATTCCGCCTCTTCTGCCGATGCCCGTGCCCACTATTCCTGGCTCCAGGGCGTGGAGAACAACGACTTTTCCTATGTCTCCGTCCACTTCTTTGTAGATGAAGACGAGGTCGTCCAAACCTGCCCTGTCACTGAAATAACCTATCACGCTGGGGATGGTTCCACCGGCAAAGGCAACAGCCAGGGGCTTTCCATCGAGATCTGTGAGAATCACAACTACCCTCAGGCGGAGGAAAACGCCATCCAAGTTATCCGGGCCTTCATGGATCACTACGGCATTCCCATCGATCGGGTACAGCCCCATCGGTACTTTGCTCCCAACAAAAAGCTGTGCCCCCATCTGATCCTGAAATCGGAATCGGCCTGGCAGACAAACTGGGCCTCTTTCCAACAGCGCATCCAAGGGGCTGATGTCGCACCTGATGACGATACCCAGTCCCCCGCCAAGAGCGTGGATGAGATTGCACAGGAGGTTATCGCCGGGAAGTGGGGTAATGGTTCAGAGCGCAGGGAGCGTCTGACTGCTGCCGGTTACGACTATTCTACAGTTCAGGCGCGCGTCAATGAGATCATGGGAGGTGGTTCTGCTTCGGCTACTCCCTCCAAGACTGTGGATGAAGTCGCACAGGAAGTCATCGCTGGCAAATGGGGCAACGGCTCCGAACGCAAAGACCGTCTCACCGCCGCAGGTTACGATTACTCAACAATCCAGGCTAGGGTCAATGAGTTAATGGGTGGATCGTCCGGTGGCTCCTCCTCCAACTCCATTGCTGTGGGCGATACCGTCCGCATCACCTGCAACACCTATTCTACCGGCCAGTCTATCCCCTCCTGGGTCAAGTCCCAGACACACAAGGTCAGCCAGATCAAAGGCGATAAGGCACTCCTGGGGTATCCCGACGGCATCGCCTCCTGGGTTCCTCTCTCCGGCATTGTGAGGGCGTAATATGACCATCGATCTGCAATGGCTGGCGGCCATTATCACCGCCATTACTGCCATCGTCACCCCTGTGGTGGTATGCGTCAAGAGCGTCAATAAGCTGGTGGAACGCATCGAAAACCTGGAATCCTGGAACAAACGTCAGCAGCGCGACCTTGACCGCACTGCCCAGGAGAACGAGGTTATCATCACAGGGGTGTTGGCAAGCCTCAAGGGGCTGCGGGAGATGGGCTGTAATGGGCCTGTCTCTCAAGGCATCGAGGACATCGAGGATTTCTTATCAGACGCAGCACATCGGAACGTCAGTTATCGAAAGGGGGACAAATAGTTATGGAGACAATCGCATTGTTAATTGCCGTAGCCGTCCTGGTGGAAGGACTGGTGGAGTACGTAAAGACCATCATAAAGGTATTCACAGAGGGGGATGTGAAGACCGGCATCACCCAATTATGCGCTATTGGGATCGGGATCTTACTGGCACTTGTGACAGGTGCCAACATCTTTACGGCCCTGTCCATTAATGTAGCCTATTCCTGGGTGGGATGTGTCCTAACCGGTATCCTCATCAGCCGCGGCAGCAACTATCTCTCCGATCTCCTGCATCGCCTTAATCTCAATCAGAAATCTTAGTATAATGAAACGAGGCCGCTCAATCCTTTCGGATAAGAGCGGCCTCGTTTGCGGTGATTGAGGGATTGACAAATCTATAAAAACAGCTCTGTTAAGCCGATTATCGAATACACAGCTTCCGCTTGATGAGTTGGGATGTTCCGAAAAACAGGCCCACGATCTCAACAAACTGGAAGATCGTTCCGGCCATTCCAATGGTCACAGACATACTGGCCGTTTCGGATGTCCCGATCATTCCCATCATATTCTGACCCACCAGTTGAATGCCCTGGGACGTCATCTGGAACCCAAGGGGGACAAACATCGTCAAAACCGCTTCCACCGACGACATCACAACGCTGATTCCCAAATAGAGAAATACAGCCGATACAATGCTGTACCGTTGAAATGCTGCGGTATTGGCTAACGTGATGGCAAAAAACACCTGGCTTAAAAAGAGGATCATGCTCATCAACAGCATCCCGCCAAAGAAGGCGATATATTGAGCCCAGATGCTGATATCCACCGTCCCAAATGCGTTGGCGATTTCTGTGAAAAAGCTTCCTGTATTCCCGGAATACAAAAGGAACAGCAGCAATGTTATCATACCCACACATACCACAATGGATAAAACCAGCCAAATCAGCGAGACAATGACTTTTGCACCCAGCAATTTGGTGCTGGATACCGGCAGTGTCATGGTCAGATATCCTTCCCGGCTGTACATGCTCTTGAAAAAGCGGACTGCCACGACAACATAGGTGAAGATAATCACGGCTACCATGGAGAGTACCAGCAAAGTGGTGGCGGTCACCTGAAACCAGACGATATCCAAAGCGTAAGAGAGACTGGTCACTCCTGTGATAAACAGGGCGCAGATAACCATCAGTCCCATCATACGGCCGCTGGCCTGAAACTCGTATTTCATCAATTTCCCTAGCATCTGAATACCTCCCGAAACACTTCATCCAGCGATTTGCCGGTTTGGTTGCGGATATTATCCACCGTGTCGTTCATGACCATTTTCCCGTATCCCAGCATGACAATGCGGTCAAAGATGCGTTCCACATCGTAGATCAGGTGCGTGGAGAGCATAACAGTGGAATTTTCCGAATAGTTTGTCAGGATGGTATCCAAAATAACGCTTCTGGCCGCCGGATCCACGCCGGCCATGGGCTCATCCAGCAGATAAAGCCGGGCCTCGCGGGACATCACCAGGATCAGCTGTACCTTCTCCTGCATGCCCTTGGACATGGATTTGATGCGCTGACGGGGATCCAGTTGAAACCGATTCAGCATTTCCATGGCCTTCTTGCGGTCAAAGTCGCTGTAAAAATCATGGAAAATATCTACGGCGTCCACAGCCCGCAGAGAGTCCCGCAGATAGGTCTTCTCCGGTAGGTAGGACACGATGCTTTTCGTATGGACATCCGGCCGATGCCCGTCGATCAGGACGCTTCCGCTGTAATCGCTGATCAGGCCGGCCATGATCTTCATCATGGTCGTCTTACCGCATCCGTTGGGACCGAGCAGTCCCACAATGGATCCGGCCTCCAGCCGGAGGCTGATATCTTGGAGCACAGGGTAAGCGCCGTAATTCTTGCTCAGATGCTCCAAGCTTACCAATGCATTATTGCTCATGGCTCTTCTCCACCTCTTCCTCAAGGATTGTTACAATCTGTTGGGGATGATAACCCAACTCCAGCATATTCTTGACAAACTGTAGGATATACTCCTGCGCCATCTGATCCCGGACGGTTTGAATTTGTTTTGCATCTTTTGTGATAAACCGTCCGGAGGTCCGTTCAGAATACATAAGTCCCTCTCTTTCTAGTTCGGATAAGGATCGTTGCACGGTATTGGGATTGACCCCGTACTGCACGGCCAGCTCCCGCACTGCCGGCGCCCTCTCCCCAGGCAGCCACCGTCCCGATACGATATTCAGCTTGATCAGACGGATGATCTGAAGATAGATGGGTTGGGTATCGTTAAAATGATAGGGCAAAAAATCCCTCCTCTCTGTTTGTATCGTTGTATTAATTACTTAGTACAATAATACTATAATACAATTTCCCCTTTCTGTCAACAGGGATTTTTTCAGTTTTCTAATTTATAATACGGAGAATCCTTTGGGACGTCTTCCTTCCCTCTATACAAAACTCTCCGTACTCTGATTGCGGCCTATGTTTGGTTATGGTACAATAGAAAAAATGTGATCTATCTTCAGCGCTGCCGAAGGGAGGCCCGGTATGAAAAAAGGAATCATTCTCTATCAGTCTAAATACGGATCCACCAGAAAATACGCTCAATGGCTCTCAGATAAAACGGGATTTCCAAAAGTCGAGACCAAAAAAGCCTCGCCGGATGACCTGTCTTCCTGCGATATGATTGTGTTGGGCGGCGGGCTTTACGCCTCCGGCATTGCCGGCGTCTCCTTTCTCAAAAAGAATTGGCAGCGTCTCAAAGGGAAGAAAATCGCTGTCTTTTGCGTAGGGGCCTCCCCTGCCGATGAGAAAGTCCTCCAGCAGGTGGCGGCACATAACTTAAAGGACTCCTTGAGCGGTCTCCCCTGCTTTTATTGCCGGGGAGCTTGGGACGAAGACGCTATGACTCCAAAGGATCGAGTACTATGCAAGCTTCTTCAGAAGGCTGTGGCCAAAAAGGATCCCGCCTCCTACGAGCCGTGGGAAACGGCCCTTATGGAGGCCATGGGTCAACGATGTGACTGGACCGATCCCAGTTATCTGGAACCTTTGCTCCGGTATTTAGCCGATTAGTTTATACTATTCGTAAATTCATTGTTTAAAATTTCATTTTGGATTATTATCTGAATGCTAAACTAGTAAAAAAGAGGTGCTACTTATGGATTGGACTGAATTGACCATTCAAATTCCCATTGCGGACCTGGAGACCGCTACCGCCATCGCGCAGATGACCGTCCCCTATGGAGTGTACATCGAGGATTATTCCGATATGGAGCAGCAGGTGCATGAGATGGCCCATGTGGATCTCATCGACGAGGAGCTTCTCCGCCGGGATCGGGATCACGCTTTGATCCACATTTACATCAGCCCCGACGAGAATCCCGCAGAGGCATTGTCCTTTTTGCAGCAGCAGCTGACAGCTTGTTCCATCCCCCACCAATTGATGCGGGAAAACGTCCGGGAAGAGGATTGGGCCACCGCTTGGCGCCAGTATTATAAGCCTGTCCGAGTGGGACAAAAGCTGATGGTTGTTCCCAGTTGGGAACAATATCAGGCCCAGGAAGAGGATGTGGTCATCACCCTGGATCCCGGCATGGCCTTCGGCACCGGGACCCACGCCACCACCCGGCTTTGCATGCGCCTGATTGAACAGTACCTTATCCCTGGCCAGGACATGCTGGACGTAGGGACAGGATCGGGTATTTTGGCGGTAACCGCCTTAAAGCTGGGGGCCAGAAAAGCTGTGGGCGTGGACATCGACGCCACAGCCGTGCGGGTCGCAGGGGAAAACGCCGCCTTAAACGGAGTGGAAGATAATCTATCGGTCATCTGCGGTGATCTCGCCTGTGATGTAAAAGGATCGTTCCAGCTCATCACCGCCAACATCGTGGCTGATATCATCATCCGCCTGACTCCGGATGTCCCGCCTCTTTTGAAAGAAGGCGGTACTTTTGTGGTATCCGGCATCATCGACAGCCGCGAACAGGACGTCCGGGACGCCTTACAGGCAAATGGATTCCACGTGATATCCTCCCTCACCGAGGGCGGCTGGGTCGCTTTGGCCTGTCAGCGCAAATAATCTATTACTTATAGTATTATTTTGTTATTTTATACAATCAGAAATTAATCTTATGTCTTTTTTGCCTTTGTCGCCCCTAAAATCATTACGGCTCCTATCTTTCATTCCTGGAGGTGCAAGATCGTGAAAAAAGTCGCAGCGTTGGTATTGACATTAATCCTCGTGTTAACGGCGTCGGGATGCAGTTCGGTTAAGTTCTCCACCCCTACCGCCTATGAAGATCTGAGCGGATCCTCCGAAGTGACGGTGTCCATAAAGGATCAAAGTCTCACCGATACCGGCCTTATACTGCTGATCCAGAATCACACAGAGGAAGAACTCTCTTACGACATGGTCTATACCATCGAGCACAAAAAAGACGGCTCTTGGTATTCCATGGACGGCGAACACATCTTTAACGCACTGGCCGCTATTTTAAAGCCGGGCGATACCAATGAATTCGAGGTGACTTGGGAGGGAAAACTTCCCAAAGGTATTTATCGAGTAGTCAAACCGGTGGTCACCAGTCAGGGTGACACCGCTTTGGCAGTGCAATTTGAAGTACAATAAAAAAGATGTTGAGTGAAGTAGAAGGGATAAATTGAATGAAACGGTTAATTCTCCCTATCGCAATTTTACTGATTGCTTGTATCGCGTCGGTGGGGATTTATTTTGCCAGAACCGAGCAATATAAGGATTGGGTATCGACACCCGGCGTTATTGTAGACATTGAAAACTACCGCGGGAGCAGAAAAAGAAACGACAGCCACCGCATTTATTTTTCCTACCGCGTGGACGGCATGGACTATACAGGAGATACGCTGTACTCCGGAACCTCCACCGACTTTTCCCCGGGCGGCTCCACCGACGTGTGGTACAACCCTGAGAACCCTTCCGAATCCTCTTTTCATAAACCTGGCCCAGGGTTGGATCCCTATGGTCCGTTCTTCATCGGCATTCCCCTGGCTCTTGGGGCCTTTGGCGTCCGAAGAAAGCGTATTCGGAAACAAATTGATGTCTGAGCATAAGGGAGGCACTGTTAAAAAGCCGCCTGTCGGATTGTTTTAGGATCCGACAGGCGGCTTTTTGTCTTTATTCGATGTCTTATCGTTTGGAGCCCAGGAAGAACAGAGCCAGTGTCCCCGGACCGGAATGGGTGCCGATAACCGGACCGATGGTATTGATCATAAAATGCTTAACGCCAAATTGTTTGCGCACCATGGCTTCCAATTTTTTAGCGTCTTCCAAACAGTCCCCGTGGCTGATAAACACCATCTGATCCTTGGGGTCAAAGGCAGTTTCCGCCATATGCTTGACCATAGCGCTCAAAGATGCCGCACGGCCCCGCACCTTCTCCACCAGGATGAGATGCCCCTCGTCATCCACATGAAGCACCGGTTTAATACCCATCAGCGATCCTAAAATGGCCGACGCTTTGGAGACTCGTCCGCCGCGATGAAGATGATGTAAGTCGTCCACCGTAAACCAATGGCACAGATGAAGCTTATTTTCCTCCAGCCACTGGGCGTTTTCCTCCAGGCTCATATCCTTGTGCCAATTCTGCAAAGCGTGGTAGAGAAGCAATCCCTCCCCCATGGATGCGCACAGAGAATCCACCACTACAATTTTGCGGTCGGGGTATTTTCCCAATAGGTCCTGGGCCCCTAGATTGTAGGAGTTGAGCGAACCGGAAAGACCGCTGGAAAAGGCGATGTGCAATACATCCTTGCCCTCCGCAAGCAAGGGTTCCACCATTTGGATGAAATCGGTCATATTGGCTTGGGCGGTTACCGGCATCTGGCCCTGACGCACCAAGCTATAAAATTGCTCCGGCGAAAGGGGGCAATTTTCATCGTCCACATAATGGATCCCAGCCATGGAGAAACTGAGTCCCAAGCACGGCACCTGATTTTTTTGCAGATAATCTCTGGGCATATCCACTGTGGAATCGGTTGTAATCACATAGTTTGGCATGGAAAGCACCCTCCTCGTTTGCTATGATTTGGATAAAAACACCAGAACCATCATTTTGTTTGATTCTTCTATTGTACTACATTTCCGCTGGAAAGAACAGGATTATTTATAGAAAATTCATCGTCATTTTTCGCGCTCCGCGAAGGCGGAAGAATGAAATAGATAACTGTCGAAGTTGAAAAAAAGCTCTTGCAATTTTTCGGCAAAGATGATATAGTTTTAGGTATATGACCGGTAGTGATAAAGGAGGTGGAAATATGCCCAATATTAAATCTGCTAAAAAGCGCGTCAAGGTAATCGAAGTGAAGACCGCCCGTAACAAGGCTTATACTTCTTCTCTGAAGACCATCATCAAGAAGGCCAACGCTTCCATCGAGCAGAACGCCGCCGATAAAGGCGAATGCGTCCGCCTGGCTGTCAAGAAGATTGACCAAGCTGCCGCAAAGGGAATTCTGCATCGGAACACAGCGGCTCGTAAAAAGTCCGCTTTGATCCGCAAGGCTGCGGCCCAATAAGGTGCGATAGGTACGATGGAAAAAGCAGAGCGTCAGGCCCTGCTTTTTTTATTTTTGGCTTCTTTTCCCCGGCTTAAGGACAATGGATTTCAAACACTTATGGATTGATAAGCCTATCGGGAATGTTCCCCCGTGCAAGGACGGCGGATCCAACGCGTCCTAAAAAGACGGCTGTGAGACTTTTTGTTTGTTTCTTTTAGAAAAATTCGTTGCATTGCGACACATTACGCCTTGACTTATGGGCTCCATTTGTTTATGATGGTGATAGACGTATCAAGTGCAATCCATAGGAGGTGTTCTTTATGGACAAACGGTCTAAAACAATCTTGGCAATTATCGGCCTTGTTACGGTGGTGGCTTCCATCGCCGCTGCTGTCGCCATGATCTTTGTTCGCATGGAGAAAAAACGCAAGGACGACGAGGAATTGGAACATTACATTGAGACGGCAATTGAATAAAATTTTGCCGGATCATTGTACCAAACAGCAATGAAAAAAGGTGGAAGGGGAACAATCCCCTTCCACCTTTTTTGTTGCGCGAAAAACATGGGTCAGGGATTGACATCACATTTTTGCACAAGGGCGCGGCTAAACGAGTCTTCTAGGATTTATCGTGGGACTTGGATACAAGGGCCACAATATATCCAAAGAAAATGGCGGCCGCAATGCCGGCTGCGGTGGCGGTGACGCCCCCCGACAGGGCTCCGATCAATCCGTGCTGCTGGATGCCCTCCTGCACGCCGGTGGCCAACGCATAGCCGAATCCCGTCAACGGGACGGTGGCTCCTGCTCCTGCGAAGTCCACCAATGGGCCGTAAAGTCCTACGGCCGTCAAAATCACGCCGGCTGTAACATAGATGACTAAAATACGGGCGGGCGTCAGTTTGGTCAGGTCGATGAGAAGCTGGCCAATGACACACAGTACGCCTCCTACCAGGAATGCTAATAAGTATTCCATGAATGAGTAACTCCCCTCCGCCGCAATACATCGGCATAAGATAAACGGATTGCCCCGTATCATCGGGGCGGCCAGGTACTTCTAGACCGATTGAAGCAGTCTAGAAGTACAACCCTTAGGTCTGTCTCTACTCAGGAGCGTCTTAACCTTTAATAGGCGCTCTTGAGCCATACTGCGTGGGCAATGCCGGGGATGCTCTCCCCTTGCTGCACCGTCATGGGAGACATAAGCGCGCCGGTTCCTACAAACAGCACGTTTTTCATGCCCCCGGTTTTCAACAGGTTCATAATATACGAGCACACCACGGCGGCCGAGCATCCGCAGCCCGATCCCCCGGCATGGACATCCTGGGTCTGCCGGTCATAGATCAGCAATCCGCAGTCGGCATAATGGGTACCTAATTCCACGTTTTCCCGGGAAAGCAGCTGCTGCATCAGATCGCTGCCCACTTGTCCCAGATCCCCGGTGAGAATCATGTCAAAGTCCTCCGGCTTCTTGCCGGTATCGTTTAGGAAGTCCACTATGGTAGCGGATGCCGCCCCTGCCATAGCGGCGCCCATATTGTTGGCGTCTTTGATGCCCATATCCACCATACGTCCAAAGGTGACGCCTGCAATCTGCGGCCCTCCCCCGTTTGTCGACGGGGTAATGACGGCGCATCCCGATGCTGTGGCCGTCCACTGGGATGTAGGGGGACGTTGTCCGCCGTATTCCAACGGGAATCGGAATTGGCGTTCGGCAGTGCAGAAGTGAGAGGATGTGACGGCGGCACACGTACCAGCTGCCCCGCTTTCCACCAGCAATCCGGCCAATCCCAGGGAAAGGGCCATGGTGGAACAAGCGCCGAAGAGTCCCAAAAATGGGATATCCAACGACCGAAGGCCAAAAATAGAACTGGTGCACTGATTGATGAGGTCGCCGGCCAGGACATAGTCCACCTGCTGGGGGCTGATGGATGCCTTATCCAGCGCCAGATGTACCGCTTGCTCCTGCATGGCGCTCTCGGCCTTTTCCCACGTCTCCTGGCCCAGTTTTGTATCCTCAAAGATTTTATCGAACTGGCGGGCTAAAGGGCCTTCTCCCTCTTTTTTACCCACCACAGCGGCGAATCCCGCCGCCATAGGATGCTGGTCAAACAGCAGTGTATATCGTCCGGTACGGGTTATCATGCGGATTCTCCTACCTTTCCAAGCATTTTGTGAGGGGCATTCTTAAAACTCCCCTAGAACAAATTGCAGATGTACAGAATCACCCCGTACACCACGCTGGCCGAGATGCCAAATACCAGCACCGGTCCCGCCACCACAAACATTTTTGCTCCCAGCCCAGTGATGTAGCCTTCGCTTTTGAACTCAATGGCAGGGGATACTATGGCGTTGGCAAATCCGGTGATGGGCACCAATGTACCGGCTCCGGCGTGTTTTGCCAGCTTGTCGTAGAGGCCCAACCCTGTAAACGCGGCGCTGAGGAAGATCAGCGTACAGGATACCGCCATCTTTGCTTCTTGTTCCGGCAGCCCCGCCAGGATCCACAAATTCTGGATGGCCTGGCCAATGGTACAGATCAGTCCTCCCACCAGAAAGGCCATAATAAGATTCTTGACTTTTGGCGAATTGGGGGAGGTTTTATCGGTCATCTGACTGTATTCTTGATTGGTAACTTTCAAGTGTTGTCACACCCCTTTGTCAAGCGTTTTGGTTAGTTTCTCCTGGCATCGCCGCCTTTATACCAGGACATGAAAATTTCGCCCGGGGTGTATTTACAGATGATATCATGTATGTTATAATAATTAGGCTATCGATCTACTATATGCGCCCGTAGCTCAGCTGGATAGAGTGTCAGACTCCGACTCTGAAGGTCGTGCGTTCGAATCGCATCGGGCGTACCAGCGGCGAGTTGCCGCTCCCATGTCGCACACCTCACTTTGGTGAGGTGTGTTTTCTTTTGCGCCTGCGCATAGCAATCGGTACTCATTTTACGAAATCTGTAATAAGTCCCAATCTTTTGCCAATAATCAGAATAGCAGGGTTCAGGCTTTTCATCAGAACCATCAACCTACAGGGAGGAACCGTTCTATGAACAATTCACTGAAACAGCAGCTTTTCGATATGCAAGCTGGATGCAGTGCCCTCAGCTGGAGTACACAGGATCAAAAGCATCTTTGGGGAAGAAATTTTGACTTCAACCGATTGGCCGAGGGCAGTAAAATATCCTATATCCCATCCGGGACGGAGTACTATACCTGCGGAACCAGTGTGGAACACAATCTCGCGGAGGAAACCCGCCATACATCGGCTTATGCCGCGGTGGGAACAGGTTTTCTCCTGGTTCCCTCCACGCCTGTCTTGTACGAGGGGATCAACGAGAAGGGTTTAATGGGCGGTCAGCTTTACTACCGGAACTTCTCCCATTTTGAAGACAAAGCTCGTCCCGGCACGACAAAACTCCAACCGCCTTTTGCCGTCTTCCATTTTCTGGCCCAGTGTGCAACCGTGGATGAAGTTGCAGCCATGGTGGAAAAGGACGTCACATTGATGGCCATTCCGATGTTTGGCACAGTACCCACCATCCATTGGTCCTTCAGCGACCGGTCCGGGGAATCCATTGTCATTGAACCGGACAAGGACGGCGTCAAGATTTATAGAAATACCATCGGTGTTATGACAAACAGTCCCAGTTATTCCTGGCACCGGCTCAATCTGCTCAATTACGTCGGGGTCCGGGACTTGGACTACGATACGCTGGAACTGGAAGGCGATCGTTTGGAACAGTGTTTCTCCGGAAACGGCGCTTTGGGATTGCCTGGGGATTGGAGTTCCCCCTCCCGCTTTATCCGGTTGGCTTTTCTCAAGAAATTCGGCGTAAAGGGAAAGGATGAACAACAAGGGGTCACCAATATGCTTCATCTCTTCCAGAGCGTAGCTTTCCCATTGGGTATGATCCGGGTATCGGAACAGGGCCATATTACCGAATATGATAAGGAGATTGTCCCCTACGATTATACAATTTATACTTCGATCATGTGTGCGGAATCCCTGCGGTTTTACTTTACAAGCTATGAAAATCAGCGGGTGCAGTGTGTGGATCTCAATCATCTGATGGCCTCTTCTGAAAAGGTCCAATTTGATCTAGGCCGCCGAGCTGATTTTCATCTCTTAACTTCGGATCCAGGCTCCCATCGTTCCCTATAATGCCAAAAGAGCAGTGAGGATAAAAATCCTCACTGCTCTTTTTATTCTCTTACCGGGCCGCACCGGAACATCCCTTATCCTACCTAGCATACCTGATCCGCATGATAGCCCGCCTGCTTCACGATCTGGATCAGAAACCCATTGTCTACCGGCTGCTTTAGATAAACCGTAGCGGTCTGAGATGGGAAATCCACCTTTGCCTTCATGTACTCATGTTCGTGAAATGCGCATTCCAGACGCTTGGCGCACTGCTCACAATGCATCCCCTCAATCTTCAGCACCCGGCAATGGGAATATTCCCCTTTTTCATCCCCCTTATGGATGGTCTTAACCTTGAACACAAAATAAAGGACGTGGAATACCCACACGCAAGCTAAGATGATTCTTCCAACTGGGATTCTGCTCATCATGATAAAGCCCACCGACATGGTCAATGTGACGATCACCATGATACGGATTTTTGTCTTCCACGTCATGCCGCGGCCTTTGACATAACTCTCCAGATTGTTTTTATAAAGTTTGGTAGAGATAAACCAATTGTGCAGCCTCTCTGAACTCTTGGCAAAGCTGAAGGCCGCCAGCAATAAAAACGGAAAGGCCGGAAGCAACGGGAGTACCGCTCCGACGGCGCCCAATCCTACGCCGATGCATCCTAAAATGATGTACAGAATCTTCTTAACTTTCACGTCCATTCACCATCCTTCGTTTTTCTTTGTTGCTCTCTATCACGTGCCGGACAGCCACGATCGGATGATGGAACATCATCCTCGGCCCTGAAAACCGCATGACCTCCCGGATCTTTTCACGCATCTCCGGCTGATAACAATGCACCTTACAGTTGGAACAAAAGGTCTTGCTCTCCATAAACGGACATCTGTCGCTTTTGTTTCTCGCGTAAGCGTCCAGCTTGGCGCATTCGGGACAAAGCTCTCCTTTGCTGTGATGCTTCTTCCGGCAATAGATGGCGATCATCTGGGAAACCAATACCTTTTCCCGTTCTCGCTTATCCTCCACCGTTTTCATCAGCTCATTCTCCCCCTCTCTACCGAATAAACCGTGTCGGCGATGCGCATGGTGGACTGGCGGTGGGAAACCAGTAAGACGGTCTTTCCTTCCCGCTGTTCCCCAAGGGATTTCAAAATGACCGCTTCATTGAGGCTGTCCAAATTGCTGGTGGGCTCGTCCAGCAGCATCAACGGCGCATCGTGAAGGAAGGCTCTTGCCAGTCCCATCCTCTGCCGCTCTCCTCCCGACAGGGTATCGCCCAGTTCGCCCACCGGCGTATCGTATCCCTGGGGCAGGCTCATGATGAATTCGTGAACCGAAGCCTTTTTACAGGCTTCCTCCAGCTCTTCCTGAGTGGCGTCCAGCTTGGCGATGCGGAGATTGTTTTTGATGCTGTCATGGAACAGGTGGGTCTCCTGCGTGACAAAGCTTTCCAGTTCCCGGAGATTTGTGGTATTGATCTGGTGAATCGGCGCGCCGGAGATCTGTACCTCACCCTTCTGTACTTCCCAGAACCGCATGAATAGCTTCAGCAGTGTGGATTTGCCGCTTCCGCTTCGGCCTACGATACCTACCACTGTATTTTGGGGAATCTCCACCGAAACGTCTGCGAGAATGGTCTCTTCCCCATAGGAGAAGGTGACGTTTTTCGCCGATGCCCCTGAAAAGTCCACATGGGGCTGTCCGGAGATGTCCTCCACCACCGGGGATTCCTCCAGGAGATCCAGCACACGGTTGCCGGCGGCAAAGGTGTTTTGCAATGTACTTCCCAGATTGGCCAGAGCCACCACCGGGCCAAAGGAGCTCATCATGGCGATAACGGGGATGAGAACCCCATCAAATCCGACGGCTCCATTCTGATACAAAAGCGCGCTGACGAGCAGCATGGCGAGATCAAACAGCAGGATGATGGTATTGGTGATGGAAATGTTTTGTCCAGTGGTTTTCTTCATCCGCTCCTCGTCGGCGGAGAGCTGATCTGTTTTCTCGTTCATGTCGGTAAGACGTTGCTTGCCTCTGCCGTACTGGATGGTCTCGGACAGTCCCCGCAGGCTGTCCAGCACAAAGCTGCTCAGTTCCCCCGACTTGGCCCGGAACTTCATACCCAGGTCGCCGCTTTTCTTGGATATCACCACTGGGACGATCAGTCCCACCGTGACGTAAGCCGCCAAGGCCACCAGTCCCAACACCCAATGGTAGCTGCCGATGAACAGGCACAACAGGATGGTAAACAAAAAGGCAATGGCCGCCGGTGAAATGGTATGGGCGTAAAAGACCTCCAGCAGCTCGATGTCCGACGTGATGACCGAGATCAGATTGCCTTTGTCCCTGCCCTCCAGCTTGGCCGGGCACAGCCTGCGCAGAGCTTTGAACACCTTATCCCGGATGAGGGCCAGCAGCTTAAAGGCAATGAAATGGTTGCAGGCCTGTTCCGCATAGCGCAAGACGCCCCGCACTAAGGCGAACACCCCCATCAAAATAAAGGCCACCGTCATGGAGAAAGGTACTGAAAATCCCAAAATGCCCAACACAGCATATCCGCCGAAAATGGTGATAAAGGAGGCGCAGAGATGCCCGATCAGGCCCATGACAATGGCCAGGATCATAAATCCGGTCAAGGGCTTTACCAGTCCGATGAGCTGGGCCATCACGGAAAAATTGCTTCGCTTCTTCATGCCGGCTCACCGTCCTTTCGATAGTTTTCTAAATTCTGTTGGGCTGTCCACAGGCTTTCATAGACGCCCTTTTTCTCCACCAGTTCCGCATGCGTCCCGTGCTCCGTCACTTGGCCGCTGTCCAGTACATAGATCTGATCGGCTTTTACCACATTGGCAAGGCGATGTGAGATGAGAATCACCGTCTTGGTTTTGGCCAGCTCTTGGATCTGGTCCATGATATCGTTTTCACTCTCCACGTCGATGTTGGAAGTGGCTTCGTCGAAGATATAAACCGGGCTGTCGTGGAGCAGCGCCCGGGCCAGGGCCAGACGTTGACGTTGGCCGCCCGACAGATTGGAACCGTTCTCCTGCAACATGGTGTCGAGGCCCTGTTCGCTGCGCAGGAAATCGGCTAATTTTGTCCTTGTCAGAACCTCCCAAAGCTGCTGGTCGGAAGCGTCAGATTTTCCCATACGCACATTGTCGGCCACCGTCCCTTTGAATAGATAGCTGTTGTGGCTGATGTAGGTGATGTGGCGCATCAGACTGCTCTCCTCCAGCTGGGTCAGCTCCACCCCGCCGATGGAAACCGATCCTGTGTATTTTCGATTCCGCCCCATCAGGATGGCTGCCACTGTGGATTTGCCGCATCCGCTCTCCCCTACCAGAGCGGTAAAGCTGCCCTGTGGGAACCGCAGATCGATGCCGTGTAAAATTTCTCGGTCGGCCTCGTAGGAAAAACGCAGGCCGGTACAGACGATGTCGCCTTTTTCCGGGACGCTTTGGGCATCTTCCGGCCGGTCTTCCGGCAGATCCAACAGCCTGAAGATCTTATCACTGGACGCCATGCCGTTCATGGCGATGTGGAAAAAGCTGCCCAGCTGACGCATGGGAATGAAAAAGTCGGCCGACAACAGGATGATCAAAAGACAGCCGCCCAATGTCACATGGCCGGCGCTGTACTGCGTCACCGCCATGATGACGCCCAATGCCGCTCCTCCATAGGCCACAAGATCCATAATAGTGATGGAATTGAGCTGCATGGTCAAAACCTTCATGGTGATTTTCCGGAAGTTTTCGGCTTCTTTCCCCATCTCCTCCTGTTTGAAGGCGTCGGCTTGATAGATTTTCAGTGTAGTAAGGCCCTGTAGATTTTCCAAAAAGGAATCCCCCAAGGCAGTGTACTGATCCCAGTACTTGGACAGCAGCTTCTTTGCCCACGTCTGAACAGCCGCAATGGCCGCAGGGATCAGCGGCACACACAAAAGCAGCACAATGGCCGAAGGAAAATTGATAAAGCTCAAAATAGCAAATAAGGTGATGGGTGCCAGCATGCTGTAAAAAAACTGAGGCAGGTAGGCGCCAAAATAGGTTTCCAGCTGATCCACGCCCTCCACGGCCACCTGTACCACTTCAGACGTCTTGACCTGCTCCTGATAAGAGGCTCCGAGCCGCAGCAATTTCTGATAAATCTTTTCCCGCAGCGTTTTTTTGACCTCCTTGGAGGAAAGGTATCCCATCCGAGAAGCTCCTGTGGCGCATAGGTACCGGACAATGAGCGCCGCCAACAATACGCCTGCAGATAACAGAATGCTGTTGGAATCCACTGTTCCTGTGTATAACCCTTCCAGCAGCCTGGTGATGCAAAACATTATGACGATATTGGCCGCCAGAGAACACCACTGCAGCGTCACATTGCCTGCGATGTACTTTTTGCTTTTGCTGACCGTTCCAATCAGCCGTTTGTTAATCATCATCGTTTCGTCCGCCTTCACTTTGTATTTTACTTCCTGCGCCGGCTGCAAAACTTGTCTCTCATGCGATCCGCCTTGCCCCATAAAAACGCAGAATACACGCCGCTATACAATAAGGCATGGGCGGCGTTTAGTTAGAAACAGCTAACAAAATAGGCGCAATAAGACCTTGGTTTTTTAGAACTCTAGACCATGCTTAAGTTAGCAACTGCTAATTATACCGTAATTATATCGCATCCTTCTTTCATTTGTCAAGAAATGCAGCCATGGGCTTTTTGACAGCAAAACAAAAAGCGACCTATATTTAATAGATCGCTTTGTCATTGCTTCTATTTTTTCAAAATCACGTTGAAAAGACTTCCGTTTCCTCTATGAATCTCTCCCGCTCAAGAGGGTCTTGCCGGACAATTTGTCAAACAGCAGCATGCGGTCCGGTAAAAGCGCTACCGGGATCACATCCCCCTCCTCTAAACCGCCACAGGATGCAGCCGCTTTCATCACCAGCTTATGCCCATCCAGGTCCAACAAGATAAGGCAATGCCAAGGTGTCCGCTCCACCTCTTCTACCGTGGCCTCCATCACACAGTCGGCGTACCGGTTCAAACTCTCCCGGTCCATGCGGATTCCATCTGGACGGATCCCTACCGTCAATTCCCTGCCTTCCTGTGCCAGATCCTTGGAGAAATATTCTTCCGCTCGTATGGATACGGCATAATTGCCCTGCGGGCGTCCTTTGTGATCGATGAGAAAATAAAGTTTTCCATCCACAATGTGGGGCAGGACGTCCACCAAATTAAGCGGCGGGCTGCTGAAAAAACTGGCTACAAACATATTGTGCGGATTTTGAGAGATATCCTCAGCAGTTCCCGATTGAGCTATCCCGCCGTCCCGCAGCACCACCACATTTCCTTCCAGCGCTTGGGCCTGCCGGCAATCCCGGGTGGCGAACAGTACAACCGTCCCCAGCTTCTTTTGAACGGCCGATATCTGCCGGCATACCGACAACTGATCGTCCGGATTGAGCGACCGAAGCGGATCGTCCAACAAATACACTGCCGGTTGACGGCATACTGCGCGGCCCATCACTACCCAGAATTTCTCAACATTACTCAGTTCTTCCGCCCGGTTGGCCAAAATGTCCTCGATCCCTAAAAGGGATGCCGCTTGGGTAACTCGATTTTGTATTCCCTCTTTGTCCATATGTTCTATTTTGAGGCCAAACGCCATATTCTGAGCCACCGTCATGCGAGGGTACAAAGTATAGTTCTCCGATATCATGATCGCGTTGTAGCCCGGATCCTGGCCGTACACAATGGATTTATCATCCAGGGTCACCGTCCCTTGATCGGGCCGGTCTGCTCCCATGATCAATCGGAAAATCGAAGATTTCCCGCTGCCGGCCGGCCCTGCTAACACTGTGATCCTCTTTTCATCGGCCTTTATGCTGAGATTGCGTACTGCTATGGTCCCATCTGAGAAGGTCTTGTGGAGATTATGAAGCATAAGCTTTGACATCCACTCATCCCCTTTCCTGCCAATGGTCAAAAGCATGTTCTCTTGGCCACGATTCTCGTACTCATACAACAAATATATCAAAAAAACGTCCGGCTTCCTAGACCGAAATTACCCAAACTTTCCCTTCCTCTCTTAGGTATTTTACCAACTTGCCTTCCGCTCTCAATCCTCTCCGATGGGATAAGGGCTTCTTTGCCAGATGGCTTTTACTTCTTCATCCGTCAGTTCCCGGCACTGTCCTTCGCTAAGACTATCGTCCAATAGAAGCCCTCCGATCGATACCCTTTTTAGCGACAAAACCGGACGTTCCAGCATTCCCAGCATCCGCTTGATCTGATGGTATTTTCCCTCCATGATGACCACCCGCAACAGTGGTTTCTCTCCTTCCTCCAATACGTCCATACGGGCGGGTAGACAGACCGTGCCGTCGGCCAGGGTGATTCCCTGCTTGAACCGATCCTGTTGTTCTTTTCCCACCGTCCCCTCTACTTGGACGTGATACACCTTCTCAATCCCCTTCTTCGGGGACAGCATCCGATGGGCCATCTGGCCGTCGTCGGTGAGGATCAAAAGTCCGGTGGTATCTTTATCCAAACGTCCGGCCGGAAACAAATCCCGCCGCCTTAAAGCATCCGGCACCAGGTCTACCACCGTTTTTGCCCTGTTATCCCGGCTGGCCGAAAGTATCCCTGCCGGCTTGTTCATCATCAAGGTTACAAAAGGTTTATAAAAAAGCCTTTCGCCTGCCACGATTATGGTCTCCTTCTCCGGATCGCAGGAGATGGATGGGGACTTTACCGTCACGCCATCCACCTGTACGCCTCCGCATCGGATCATCCTTCCCACCTGGGACCGGGATCCAAACCCTTGACCGGCCAACAGTTTATCCAGACGCTGTTTCGCCATGGAATCCCTCTCCTTCCAACCGGCTGAATTTTGACTGTTACACCGGCCTCAATGTGCTTCAGTGTAACACATCCGGATGCAAAAGTCATGGCGTTTTTTCGGAAAGAAAAAGACCCGACCTCGCGTTTGGGGCCGGGTCTTTTGACAGGATTTGTCTGTTACGGGGTGTTTGCCTTTTGAATCACAATGCTGTCTTCCACCGTGTAATCCAGCATGGTATTGTCGGCATCATAGCCGGTGAAGCTGAAGATGCGGTTTCCTACACTGCCTACCGACAGCGAGACTTCCCATATTCTCTTATCACCTTCGTCGGTATAGCCCAACACCTCATGGGTGATCCATTTCCCTCTTTCGTTCTTGATCCCCAACTTGGCGATGGAGGTAGATGTTTCCACCTTAGCTGTAAAGGGTTCATTGACCACAGCGGAATCTACATCAAAGAACGCCTCATAGATAGCCGGTGTCACCTCAGGATCCACCGGTGTCACGCCGATCGAAACCACCAGATTGGCGTAGGAATCGGTCCACTGGCCGTTCTGTCGCAGATAAAGGTCAAACGTACGATCTCTGCCGGCAGTGCCCACGGTCATAGTGACAGTCCATTCCTTCATGCCTTCCTTATTCAGACGGGAGGTGATGTTGCTTAATCCCATGCCCTTGCCGTTTTCATTATAAAGGCCGACACGTTCCACTTCTTTTTGTGTGACAATGGTCATGGTGATGGGTTCCTCCACCTCGTATTCGGTCTTATCCGAAGTGATGGTGGCGGTGGGTTCCGGCTCAGGTTCGGTGACGGCTTCGCCGTTGATTCCCTTGACGATGGTATTAAAGCCTTCCATTTGAAGAATGGCTTCCTGACCATTGGTATCTTCTTCATCAAATTCCACGGTGACGGTCTTGCTCTCGCCGGGCAACAGGGCAAAATAGTTGTCGCTGTAGTAGGTGGGCAGGACGCGTTCAGCGCTCTTCTTCTGCATCACTTTGAGCCGGGTCATGACGGCCACCGAATCGGTATCGTTTTTCAAAGTGACGATCATGGTGGTATGTCCATCCACCGTCTCTTCACTGAAGTCGCTGGCGGTCAATTCCACTTCGGGAATCTCCTGCATGGCGGTATAGTTGGTGGAACCATCCTTGTTTCTCCAATAGAAGTTCTCGGAAAGGAGATTGCCGTCGATATCGCGCAAAGTCAGCTTGATGAAGCTTACGTCGGTGATTCCGGCAAAGGCGGCGTCTTCTAAGGTATCAGTCAGATCAAACGCCAAGGTATCATCGTTGGCAGCTGCCGCCAATGTGGCGTGGATGTCGGCCTTCTGGACGCCGTTCATATCGTAGATGTAAGCGCTGGCCACCACCGGATTCAGGACGTCGGTGGTATTGTTGATGATCTTGACCTCATTGTCCAAAGCGCTCCACTGGATGTGGATGGGCTCGCTGCCTACCTTACAGCCGAAGTAAGCGCCGTTGACGTCAAAGGAGCTGTCGTAGGTCTGCCACACGGTGGACGGCCATGCCGACTGGCTCATCCACAAAAGCAGGCCGCTGGAATTTTCCCACATCTCCTGGTTCCAAGCCTCAAACATGGCCTTGTTGGTCTCCAGGTTGAGCATCTGGGCCAGTGTACAGAATTCTTCCACATTCTGAGCCACGCCATAGCGTTTGTCGATCTCGTCCAGATACTTCTCGGCGCCCTTGTTGCCGATGTCCGACGAACCGCCCAGGTCGTGGTACTGCCACATATCGTTGATCTTCTTGCCCCAGGATCCGTCGGGATCGCGGACCGGCCACAGATCCTCTTCGTCCATCATGGACTCCATAGTCTCCACATTGGGAACCACAGGGGTGCCGATCTCGGTGACAAATCCCAGGGACTGCTTGGCCTGCTCAAAGTACCAAGAGGGATCCATGACGGCATAGGTGATGCCCCCGCTCATTTCGCTGTCGATTTCAATTTCGCCGTTTGTGATGGCTTTGTTGGAACGCTGGATGTACATCCGGGAATCGTCCATCTTTTCAGCCAGCTCGGGAAGCAGCACCTCCAACGGCCAAGGCGGAGTGGCTTCGTTCTCGCCGCACCACAAGGCGATGCAGGCCCGGTTGCGCAGACGTTCAAATTTAATCTCGGCGTTATCCAGGAAGGAGCCGCAATCCTTGGGGGTCAGGAAGCCGTTGAGCCAGAAATCCTCATATACCATGATGCCATATTTATCACAGGCATCGTAGAAGGCTTCAAAATCAGAGGTGCCGTGCCAGGTGCGGATCATGTTGAAGTTCATGTCCTTATGCATCTTGACGGCAGTATCGTAATCCTCATCGTCCCAGCTGAGCATGGCGTCGGGCATACCCCAGTTGCCGCCCTTGCACAGAATCCGCACGCCGTTGCAGGAAATCTGCATATCATACGGTTCTTCTCCCTCTTCTACTTCGGTGGTCAGGGCGTAATCGTAAGAATACTCCCGGATACCAAAGTTGAAGTTCTGGACATCGGATACTTTCCCGTCGATCTCAAAGGAAAGATTCATATTGTAAAGGTTCTGATCGCCGTAGCCGTTGGGCCACCACAGCAGCGGATCCTCCACATGCAGCTGAGGGAAGTCCTCCTGATCTACCGTTACGGCGGAGGTGGTATAGGCAGGGATGGTGATCTCCTTCTCAAAGGTGATGGGAGCGGCGTCATCCACGCCCACGGGCTGAATCACGCCCTTGAGAGTACCGGTGATATCCTTGGAGCTGTCGTTGACAAGGTCGGTGCTGACGCGGATATCGGCCGAATCGGTATCGGGCAACGGTAAATCTGTCACGACGAAGGGAGCGTCCACCGACACCTCCTTCTTGGTGCTCAGATAAACATCCTTATAAATGCCGATGTTGCGTCCCGGAATGGGAGGCATCCAGTCCCAGCCGCCGCTACAGATGAAGTTGGGCGTCCAATCGGTCTCCTGGGTTGCGGTGGGATAAATGTGGACGTTGACGGCGATGGTATTCGTCTCGCCGGGGATCAAATACTGGGATACATCGAATTCACCCTGGTCAAAGGCACCCCGCATGATGCCCACCTTTTGGCCGTTGATGAAGATATCCGACTGCCAGTTGATGGCGTCGAAGTTTAACAGCATGCGCTGTCCAGCGTAGTCGGCCGGAATCTCTACATCTTTGCGGTACCAGTAATCCACGTTGTAGTAGTCCTGATCCAGCTGATCCATGTTATCGGAATAATAGGGGTCGTCGATGAGACCGGCCTCGTAATAGCTGGTGAGTACCGTGCCGGGGACTGTGGCGGGAATCCAACTGGAGTCGTCAAAGCCCACGCTGGAGATCTCCTGAGCCGTGGCGGTGACGTCGGGCGCGCGGGCCAAGGTCCAGCCATCGTTGAGGCTCATGTCCTCCTTGATGGTATCGTCGTTAACGGCTACCTCCTCTTCGGTGGGGTTGCCGTACACTTCAATCTCATTGATGGCATAGCTGTCGCCGTTGCCCGCAGTGGGAACCACGCGGATGTAACGTGCGCTCTGCTGGGCCACATATACATTTTCCTCGTTGTTCACTGCATAATGGGTGTTCTCCAAGGGAGCGATATTGACAATCTCACGTCCGCCCTGGCCGCGGTCGGTGGTATAGACCTGTTTCCAAGAGGCATTGTCGTCCGAAATGTAAACAGCATAGCTGGATGCGTAATTTTCGCCCCAGTCCAGAATCACGCTGCCTACTGTGCGTTCATCCCCCAAGTCCACAGTGGCCGACTGTCCAGTCTTTTCTGCCGATGTCCAAGCGGTGGAGGTATCTCCATCGGTCAGGTTCCCGGCCTGTTCCTCATTGGAGGAAACCTCAGCCTTTGTGCCCTGGGCGCTGTTTTTAGGACCGTATACTTCAAATTCATAGAGGGAATAACCGTAGAAAGTACCTCTGGCGGTGCCGATCATCCGGACATACCGCGCCTTTTGCGGGGCAAAGAAAATATCGTCGATGCCGCCGTCGCCCTTAAAGGTGTTGTAGACGGTGGTCCAGTCCTCCCCGTCCTGCGAGACCTGGATACGGTAGACATTGCTGTAGGCCGTCTCCCAGCTCAACGTGACGCGGCTGACCGTTTCCAGCTGGCCCAAGTCCACCTGGAACCACTGGGGATCGTTCCCTTTTTTATCCTCTGTGCCGGGATAGGGATTCCATTCGGCTGATGCCCAACGGGTACCGTTGTCTCCATCTACGGCCAGTGGGGCGTCGTGCTCAGCTTTCTCTACTGTGGATGCCAGCACATCCTTATGCAGGGCCAGATTCTCCCCCTTATCCTCTGTCTCCGCCGCTGATACGGCTCCAATCGAGCCTATCAACGCACTGGCTGCCATCACTGCCGACAAAAGCACTGCTAAGCCCCTTGTTTGAAAGCTGCGTTTTTGCCCTGTTTTGCCTAGTTTCATCCCATTTACCATCCTTTCTTTATGAAATAATCCCTAAATTTTATCGTCTTAGAATCTATTTAAGATTATCACCAATGGTATTAATTGTCAATCAATCCCGTTATAAAATTATAATTTTATATAAATTATATAACTCTCATCATTCTTTTTTCTCCGTCTGTATGGTAAATTTTGGACATGGAAAAATTTTCCTCCTTAAAAAACTCTAAGATGTGACACCTTTTTTCCGGTTTTGTGCTATGATGGGAACAGTGTAAAACAAGTAAGCCGCCTTCCCCCTCCTCGCGGACGGCGGATAAGCGGCTCTTTCTTTTTTATTCCACATTTTACGGCAGGGTAAAACCGTGCATGAATCCGTCCAAGGCCACACTGGATACATCTCCGCCCACCACTTTATTGTCGCATACCAGGAGATTCACCCGTACTTCTCCGTCGTATCCGGGATAGTTGGTGATTTGATAACACCATCGTTTGACCCGTTTGCCTTGGTATCGGCTCAGGTCAAATCCCTGCTTCTTCTGGATGGAGTTGTAGGTTTCATACACCTCGTTAAACTGGGCGGGAATGGCCACTTCCGCCACCTCTACTGGATCTTCCTCCACCTCCCAGCCATACTGGGCGATGAACTGGATGCGTTCCTGGGCGTTGGCAGCCGAAAAATTCTGCGTACCGGCGGCGGCACTGGCTGCCGTATTCCCTCCCGAAAAGAGAAGAACCCCCAGCAGAATCGCCACCCCTACCGCCACGGCTGCAAATCCTGCGATGCGCCTAAAATTTCTTTTGATGGAAACAATCATAAGCTCTCCTATCCTCCCTTCACCTTGCTTATTCTATCTATATGGGAGGGAAGAAAGCGATATGCGGTGAAATATAAAGCTGTCCTTCTGCATAGTTATGAAAGGACAGGTAGAGTTACCGTTTTCTCAAGGTTTGTCTGAAACTGTAAAAAGGGGATAACATTGGATGAACACCTTTTCCCATATCACCATCGGCAATACTGTCCGGGACGCTATGTACAAGGAAACGGGCATCTTACTCCCGGTATCCTTTGTATGGGCGTGCTGCAAGCCGGACTTCACGCTGGATATGATCCGCTATCCACATCACTTCTCGGAGGAGAAAACACTTCGGCACGTCCAGGAGGAGATCCGCACATTGTGCCGTCCCGGGATTTTGCATGAGATATCTTGGCACGAATTTTCCGTCCGCCTGGGGATGGTATGCCATTATCTATGCGACTTTTTCTGCTTTGTCCACAACGATTCATTCGACGGTTCTTTTAAGGAACACTTCCTCTATGAATGGCGTTTGGATGCCTACTGCCGCGACCGTCGGCACATCCTCAAAGGCATCGATTACCACTACGGCGCTCCGGATATCAACGATGTGGATCAACTGCTGGAGCATATTGAGCGGTCCCACGGGCAGTATCTAGGTCTGCATCCCAGCTGGGGAATCGATCTGATCTGCTCGGTTCAGATTTGTACCGAACTCTCCCGGATGGTTTTGCAGCGGGCAGCGGAAACCTGTCGCCTTCCCAAAAGAAAAAGAAGACGTATCCCCAGGCGTCTGGTTAGCAGTATATCTCAATAAATGAATTCTAATAAAATAGATAACAAGACCGTCGGCTCATTTATTAGGCCGACGGTCTTGTTCGTTATAATATAAGGTCTAACGCACCACGACATAATCGGCGCTGACGTAACCAGTCAAGCCATCGGGCAATTCCACCCGGTACCAGCCGGTGCCGGTATCCTCCAGGATGGTGACGGTTTGCCCTTGCTTTAAATAGCCTAGGGTTTTGCTGTCGGTGGTAGCTGACTGTCTCACGCGCAGGGATGTGGCAGTCACTTGGCCTGTCTGGGTGAACGTCACATAGTCGGCGCTGACATATCCCTTTACGCCGCTTGTCAATTCCACTTGGAACCACCCGTTTTCCGCCTCCCCATACACGGTTACGGCATCGCCCCGGTTTACGTGTTCCAGAATGGCACTCTCAGTGGTAGCCGATTCCCGCACCCGTACCCGGTCTCCAGTGATATATCCCGTCCGGGTCACTACCGGCTCGGTAAAGCTGATATAGTCCCCACTGACATATCCCTTTACCCCTCCTGCCAGTTCCACGTGGAACCATCCATTCTGCTCTTTTCCATGCACGGTCACGGTGTCGCCTCGGTTTACGTGTTCCAGAATGGCACTCTCAGTAGTAGCCGATTCCCGCACCCGTACCCGGTCCCCGGTGATATATCCCGTCCGGGTCTCCACAGCTGCGGGCGGCTGGATTTCAATATAAAGGGCGCTGACAAAACCCAATCTTCCGTCGGCCAGACGCACCTGGTACCATCCGCTTTGCGTCCCCACGATGGTGACAATATCCCCTTGCTGGAATCCGTCGATGACGGCGCTGTCGGTAGTAGGCTCCTCCCGGACGCGCAAGGAGGTGGCCGTCACACGTCCAAACAGGACGGTATCCCCCTCTACCCCCTCGTCGGAGTACTCCAGCCACGAAGAGAGATTCCCCAGCACGTTGTCGGTGGCCTGACCCAACGCCCACGATCCCAATCCCTTGAGATCGTACTTGTGTACCAGCTCCGTTTTTTCCTCCAATGACCGTTCATCCTCGTACCAGATGGTATAATTCCCCGGCGTCAGGCGTTTGCCGTTGATGGTGATGGTCTTATCCCCCTCCCGGACGGTGAATTCCGCCTTGGGAGACTGAGTTGTCTCGTCGTAGGTCACTTTGGCGTTAAAGTCCCGGACGATGCTTTCTACCGTATTAATGCCTACGCCGTTGCCGTTAAACGCGCCGTCCTGGCTCCAGATACGCCCGAAAAAGGGAACTCCCACCACAATCTTTTCAGCCGGCACCCGTTCCAGAGCATACTGAATGGACCGGTCCACAAACCCAATGCTGGCCACGGGGCCTGCTTCGCTCCCCTGCCAATGCTCATCGTAGGCCATAATCATCAGGTAGTCGGCGTGCCTGCCCAGGGCCTCATAATCGTAGGACCCGTGCCATCCGGTGTTCCATCCGTTGGGATTGGCCGCCACGGCCACCGATACCTCCTTATCCTGCGGGATAAGCTCACGCAGCCGGGCCACCAGACGGGTATAGGCATCCCGCTCGTTGTGGGTGACGTTCTCAATGTCCACATTGACGCCGTCCAAATTGTACTGCTCTACATAACCGGCGATCTGGCTCGCAAGGCCTTCCGGATCCTTAAGGGCCAATTGTCCCCCGCGGCGGTCCCAATGGTTGCTGAGCATGGGCACCACCTTAACACCCATGCTGTGCATCTCCTCGATCAGCTGAGTGCTTACATTGTTCAGCACCAGCTTGCCTGCCGAATCGATGTCAAAATAGCTGGGGGAGACGGTGTTGAAGGATCCCACCTTTTTGACCTGTTCGATCTGCTGGCTGACGGAACCACCGTACAGGTAGGTCATATTGAATTTAGAGCCGGCCGCCTCTGCTGGAAAAAACATGCCGAAGGGCACCGATGCCACCATGACCCCCGCCACCAGCAATTTGACGCTTTTGATGCGGATATCCTTGGACTTCTCCCGGATAAAACGGGACAGATCCTGATAGGGCTTTTTGGCCTTCAGGTTGGAGAGGATATCCAATCCAAATTCCGCATGATAGCGGTCTACCGAGATGATGAGATCATAACTGTGATCCTGGTTCTCCGCCAGACGATAATGATACATGGTTCCACCATTCCTTTTGTTGCATATTTGGCTGTTTTTTCGTTCTGGATACAGTCCATCGTACGCTTTAGTATATCCAAATCGTGGGCGGAAATGATAGAAAAAAAGGGCAGTTTCCGTCTGCCAAAAATTGCACAATGGGTTTGTCATTTCTCTGTAACCTCTTCGGATTGTCCTCCATTCCCCATCAGCGGAATGCACAAGTTCATTTCTCGCTTTTCTTTCATTTTGCTTTCCAGTCCCTACGGATTCAAAATATTTCCAAATCTTTTTGTCCAATATCACAATTTTTCTGCTTTTTAAAATTTTGTATATTCATCCAGTTTTGGGATTATCATACTAATATCCCAGATAAACCCCAATTTTATTTTCCTTAATTTGGATTATAACCCATTAAAAGGCTCTCATCACAAAATTTTTTCTGCGTTTTGTAACTTTTTTGAAACTTTTGTGGTTTATAGCCTTGCAATAGACAAATGTTTTGTGTAGAATAGATGCATTAATAGCTTTTCTGACAAACAATGAGTCGCTTGGCGAATTTTAGAAAAGAGGGGATTTTCCATGTCGAATAGACTGTTCCAAGGTGTCGTCCATCAGATGCGCAACGCTATTGACCGCGCCATTGGTGTTATTGATGAATCTTCGGTCATTATCGCGTGCAGCGAGCTGGGCAAAATCGGCGAAAGCAACGAAAAGTTTTCCCCCGACGCCCTTTCCGGCGCCGATCTGCTATTGAGCGATGGCTATACCTATAAAGCGTTTAGCGATGTGGGAAAATCAGACTACGCCGTCTTTGTGGAAGGTACCGACGAGCTTGCCGGCCGTTACGCCTCCATCCTCAGCGTGGCGCTCAACAACATCAAACAGTATTACGACGAAAAGTACGACCGCAGCAACTTCATTAAAAACGTCATTTTGGATAACATCCTTCCTGGCGATATTTATCTGAAGGCCCGTGAACTCCGCTTTAACGCCGAAGTTACCCGGGTGGTGCTGCTCATCCGCATCATCAACCAGACCGATATCTCGGCTTACGACGTCATCCAGAACCTGTTCCCGGACAAGTCCAAGGATTTTGTCATCAACATCAGTGAAAATGACATTGCCCTCATCAAGGAGATCTCTCCCGGCATCGAAACCAAGGATCTGGAAAAGCTGGCCCGCTCCATTGTGGACACACTGAGCGGCGAGTTCTACACCCAGTCGGTTGTGGGAATCGGCACCAGCGTCACCGGCATCAAGGAGCTGGCCCGTTCCTTTAAGGAGGCCCAGGTCGCCTTGGAAGTGGGCAAGGTATTCGACACAGAAAAAACCATTGTCAGCTACGATAATCTGGGCATTGCCCGCCTCATTTATCAGCTGCCCACCACATTGTGTGAAATGTTCCTGAGGGAAGTCTTTAAGAAGGGTTCCATTGAGTCCCTGGACCAGGAAACCCTCTTTACCATCCAGCGTTTCTTCGAGAATAATCTTAACGTCTCGGAGACTTCGCGCAAATTATTTGTCCACCGCAATACTCTGGTCTATCGTCTGGAGAAGATCAAAAAACTCACCGGCTTGGATCTGCGGGAATTCGACCATGCCATTGTATTCAAGGTGGCGCTGATGGTTAAAAAATACCTGACTGCCAATCCGATTAAGTATTAAAATCTAACCACTTGCGGCGGCGCCCGATTGCGGTTTCTTTGTCGGGCGCTTTGGTTTTGGCTGCTGCAGTTTTCCAGCGGTTGTTTGAGGTAGCGTGTGGAAACCCGACTGAAGGTTGCAAAGATAATGATCACGGAGGCTTGTTTTAAAAGCCCGTGATTCTATCCCTTTGTGAAACGAATAGCGAGGTAATCCATGATTGAATTGAAAGGTGTTTCCAAAACGTATGACAACGGCACCGTGGCTTTAAAGGACATCAATCTCACCATCCAAAAAGGTGAGTTCGTTTTTATCGTGGGCGCTTCCGGCGCCGGCAAAAGTACTTTCTTAAAATTGATCATCCGGGAGGAGGTCCCCAATGCCGGTGAGATCACCGTCAATGGGTTCAAGCTCTCCTCCATGAAAAAGAAAAATGTTCCCTATTTCAGGCGTACCATGGGCATTGTGTTCCAGGACTTCCGCCTGATTCCTAAAATGACGGTATTTGACAACGTGGCTTTCGCTATGCGGGTGACAGGGGCCACCACCCGGCAGATCCGCAAACGGGTCCCCTATGTGCTCAGCCAGGTAGGGCTCACCGATAAGGCCCACTGCCTGCCCAAGGAATTGTCGGGCGGCGAACAACAGCGCGTAGGCCTGGCCCGGGCGTTGGTCAACAACCCCGATCTCCTGGTGGCCGACGAGCCCACCGGCAACATCGATCCGCAGCTCTCTTTTGAAATCATCGAGCTGCTCAACGAGATCAACCGAAAGGGTACCACCATCCTGATGGTCACCCATGAGCGGGAGTTGGCCAACTGGTTTGACCGGCGCACCATTGAAATTCGAGACGGCTCCATCGTCTCCGATTCAGGAAGGAGCGTGTCGAATGAAAGCCAGTAATTTTCGATACTTAATCAAGGAAGGTTTCCGCAGTGTATGGGTCAATCGGAATATGGCCCTGGCGTCGGTGGGCGTACTCACCGCCTGCCTTTTGCTGTTAGGAAGCGTCCTCCTGTGTGTTCTCAACATAGACGAAGCCTTTCAGTGGCTGGAAAAACAGAATATTGCGATGGTATATGTCCAAGACAGCGCCTCCGAGCAACAAACGACACAATTGGGGGAGGATATTTCCAAAATGGACAATATCGAGTCATGCATCTTTGTCTCCAAGGAGGAAGGGCTGGACAAGCAACTGGAGGCTTTTGGCGATGACGCGGAACTTTTGGAAAGTCTCAAAGACGACAATCCCCTTCCCGACGCTTATCAGGTTTCGGTGAAGGATCTCTCCCTTTACGATCAGACGATCGATGAAATTAAGAGCATGTCCGGGGTGGAGAGTGTTGCCAGCAACCGGGATGAGGCGGAAACCATGACCCATGTGCGCAATGTGGTTTCCAACGTCGGGGGTTGGGTAATCGGCATCCTGGTGATTGTTTCGCTCTTTATTATCGCCAACACTGTAAAAATTACCATGTTCGTCCGCCGGCTGGAAATCAGCATCATGAAATCGGTGGGCGCTACCAATGCTTTCATTACCATTCCCTTCTTAGTACAGGGTATGTTCTTGGGCCTCTTCTCGGCCGCCTTGGCTTCGGGGATTATATGGTATCTCTATTATTTGGCTGCCGGAGCGGTGGAGGGCATTATGCCAACTTTGTCCGTAATCCCGTTTAGCCAGGTCGCTCTCCCTATCATCCTCATTTTTGTGGGAGCCGGCGTCCTGACTGGCACCATCGGCAGCGCTATTTCCATCCGTCGTCACTTGAAACACGATGCAAGGGGGATCTATGATGTCATTTAAAAAGAAGAAGGTGCTTCGCATTTTGGGCTTGCTGACGGCCATATCGGTGTTGACCGCTACGGTACCTATGACCGGTTTCAGCGTGACTGAGTCCAGCCTCAATCAACAGATCCAGAAGCTGGACGATCAAATCAAAGAGAAGGAACAAAAACTCCAGGAAATCCGAGATCAGCAGGGCGAAACCAAAGCCTATCAGGAGGTATTGCAGGGCCTTGTCAACGACTCTATGGCCCGTATCGACAATCTGGCGGCCCAGATGGACCAACAGGATGCTGAGATCGCTTCTTTGGACGACAAAATTTCTACGTTGGATGCTGAGATCCAGGCATTCAGCGAAGAAATCAATCAGAATGAACAGCGTAAACAGCAGCTGGAGGATGAGCTGCTTCAAAAAGAGAAGGATATTGAGGAATCCTATGATGTGTTCGGCCAGCGGGTGCGCGCCATGTATATGACCGGCAACGCTTCCCTCCTGACCCAACTGCTCAACGCCACCGATTACGCCGATTTCCTCTACCGGTCCCAGGTGGTCAAGAGCATCTCCGACCACGATCAGCAGCTCATCGACGACATCCGTCGTCAGGCGGACGAGATCCAGTCCACCAAAGATGAGATTGAACAGACCGTCCGAGAAATCAACGATAAAAAGAAACAGTCGGAAGACAAACGCGCTGAACAAGAACAGGCTCGTTCCGACGTGCAGGCAAAGCGGGATGAATCGGCTGTTTTGATGGACCAGTACAATGCCGAACAGGATGAACTCTCGGCCCGTGCGGAAGAAAACCGCCTGCTTCTGGCCCAGCTGGAAGGCGACGAGTCGGCCGCTCTCACCAACATCAGCGACTTAAAAGGCGACAAATCGGAAGCTGAACAAGATTTGGCTGATCTGCAAAAACCGGTTGAAACCCCGTCTGAAGGCGGGTCAACGGGAGGTTCCAGCAGTGGAGGCTCCGGCAGTTCCGGAGGCGGCGGATCGGACAGCGGTTCAGGCGGCTCCAGCGGCGGGTCAAGCAGCAGCGGATCTGAAACGCCTGCTCCTCCTGCTTCCAGTGCCAAGTTCATCTGGCCGACACCTAATTATGCAGGCCTGAAGTATATTACATCCTATTTTGGCAACCGCAACGATCCCTTTACCGGCGAGTTGAAGGGACACGGCGCCATTGATATTTCCGGCGCCGGCATCTACCGCACGCCCATTGTCGCGGCTGAAAGCGGTACGGTTGTCAAAGCGGCCAGCGGTAACACCGGCTACGGCAACCATGTCATCATCGACCACGGCGTGGACAGCAGCGACGGCAACCGGTACTACACCCTGTACGGCCACTGCAGTTCGTTGGCTGTGTCTGTGGGACAAACCGTCAGCCAGGGACAAGTCATCGGCTATGTGGGTTCCACCGGATACTCCACAGGCCCCCATCTCCACTTTGAAGTGCGCAAGGGAGCCAACAATTCCGCCAGCCGTGTCAATCCTCTTTTGTATCTCCCCACCTGAGAAAAAAGTGAGGTCCGTTTATGAGCAAACGAATTCCCCTGGGTCTCACCATTGCCCTCGTTCTTTTGACCGCAGCCATCAGCATCTCGGTGACAATGGCTGTCTCCCTGAAGCAATTTAATGGTAAACTAGATGTGGGCAATCAGGCGGCCATTTCTTTAAAACTCAGCGAGATTGATTCTAAAATCCGCAGCGAATATATGGGGGCCATCGATGAAGCAAATCTTCAGGACCACATCGCAGCGGGTTATATCGCTGGGATCGGCGATCGCTATGCCAGCTACTACAGTGTGGAAGAAACCAAGGATAAACTGAATTCCCTAGCCGGCAGTGAGGTCGGTTTGGGCCTCAAAGTCACCCAGACTTCAGACGGCTCGGTCATCGTCTTCGATGTGATGGCCGACGCCCCTGCGCAAAAAGCCGGTCTCCAGGAGGGCGACGTCATCACGGAGGTGGAAGGTCAATCGGTTACCGGAATGACTCTCTATCAAGTCCGGGATCTCCTAATCGGCGCGGTGGGAACCACTGCCAATTTTACCGTTGCCAGAGGAGAAGAGACCATTCCCTTTTCCATCCTGAGGGAGAATTACACCAATGTGTCGGTGTCTTATTCGGTGATGGACGGCATCGGTTACGTATCTGTGGATGAATTCAACGAATCCACTGACGAACAGTTTATCGCCGCCATGGAGGATCTCCAAGGACAAGGGGTTTCCGCCGTCGTATTTGATATGCGCAATAATTTAGGCGGTACTTTGGATTCTGTTGCCAAGTCCCTGGATTATCTGCTTCCGGAAGGCCCTATTGTCTATAAGACTGCCAAAAACAGTTCCCGGGAAGTCCTTTACTCCTCCGATGCAGAGGAGGTCGAGCTTCCCATGATGGTCCTGGTCAACGGCCAGACGGCTTCGGCTGCTGAATTATTTGCCTGTGCCCTGCGGGATTACGGGAAAGCCCAATTGGTGGGCACCTTGACCTACGGCAAGGGCTGCATGCAAAACTTCGAGCAGCTCAGCGACGGTTCGGGCATCAATTTTACAGTGGCCAACTTTGACCCTCCCAAATCGGAGAACTTCGATGGAAAAGGCCTTATTCCCGATTTTGAAGTCACTCTGACCGATGAACAAACGGAGAACTTCTATCTGTTGGCCCAAGAGGACGATCCTCAGCTGCAAAAAGCTCTTTCCCTTTTAAGAGAAAGTTTGTCTGCCACGTCGGAAGAGTCATCGCCCTCCAGCGAGGAACCTTCAGCTGAGTAAACCTTTTTTAAAAGAATTATGCTAACAGCATCGAAACCAGCGTCTAGGGATTTTCCTATGGCGCTGGTTTTTTGTATCATAAAGGGCAAAACCTATCTTCTCCCTTTGGGACGACCTTTTCCCCGTCTTTTTTCATAAACTCACTCTCCCCTGCATATAAAAAACAAGGATGATTGCGGGATGAGGTGATGGGTTGTTTGCTGTATTAACGGTTCAAAAACGCATGGCTCATGGAGTACTGGGACGGCTTCGTCTTTTCTCCCGTCCGGCGCCTCCTGCCTCCCACATGGTACAGGAGGGGAACATCTCTTATCTGAGCATCTGCGCGCAAATGGATAAACGGCATCCTCTGGACTGGATGGATATCACTCGTCTGGCCGCCTGGGCCCCTGCCGGACTTCTGCTTCCGGACGGCTTTTCCCCGCCGGATGATTGTTCGTATCGTCCGGTGGACGATTCCCCCTTTCAGCGCCTGCTTTGCTGTAGGGCCTGTCACCGTTCCCTTCAGGAGGCCGATCTCTCCCCTTCCAAGCTCCAGATCTGTCTCGTAGACCACAGCGGACAATTTGGCAAAGTCGCTTTGTCCCTGATCCGCTATGCCTCCACCGTCAAGGTATACACCCCTCAGCCCGACTTATTCGAGGAAGTCGCTCGGTTGTCTATCAAACAGTACGGCGCTCCTCTTGTGGTGTCCGACGACCCCGGATGTGTATCAGGATGTCCGGTGGTTCTCAATCCCTGGGGAATGTCGGCCCCCGTCTCCAAGGAAGCGGTGGTGTTTTCCACCCGTCCCCTCAAGGGACTGCACAGCTTATGCCTCTCAGAATACACCGCCGCCGTTGGAGGAGAAGCCGGACGTCTCTGTCCGGGCGGGATCGATCCCACCCAATTTGCCGCCGCTTTGTACGCTTCCGGACGTCTTCGTGATCCGGTGGAGGTCTCGTCCTGTCTATCCGGCGACGAGAGGTTGGATTTCCTAAGCGTCGCCTCTTTCATTCGTCGTGCTTACGACGCTTTAAATGCCAAAGAAACAGACGAATTCAGGCGGAAACATTGACAGAGACTACGCCATTGACGTATAATAAATCTAATACCCATGATGAATAAAAAAGCTTATAGCCTATCCCATGGGGACATGTAAAAAGCAATTGCGGCCGATATATCAAATCACCTCCATCCTCGCCGGGTGGAGGCGTCTTATTGGAGGAGGCCGTCTTTGATCTGATTCTTATTTGTAACTGGAGGTACTGGAATGGCCAAGCAGGTTCTCCTGACCGACGAAGGTCTTAGAAAGCTGGAGGCTGAGCTGGAAGAGCTCAAAACAGTAAAACGAAAAGAGATTGCCGATAAAATCGAAGTCGCCCGCTCCTTCGGCGACCTTTCGGAAAACAGTGAATACGATGAGGCCAAAAACGATCAGGCCATCGTAGAAGCCCGCATCGCCGAATTGGAAGCCATGCTGCGCAATGTCAAGGTGCTGGATGAGGACGAATTGAGCACCGAGATGATCCACGTCGGCTCCAAAGTCAAACTCTATGACCGGGAGTTTGAGGAAGAAGTGGAGTACCAGATCGTCGGCTCCACCGAAGCCGATCCCTCCAAAGGCCGTATCTCGGACGAATGTCCGGTGGGCAAGGGCCTTTTGGGACATCGAGTGGGCGAATCGGTGGAAATCGAAGTGCCCGACGGCGTCGTCACCTTCGACGTATTAGAGATATCCAAGTAATGAAGGCGGGGGAAGGCGGCATATGCCCTTCCCCCGTTTTTTTGATTGCAGACATGGGTCTGCATCTGGTTTTCCCAGAGCTATGATGGCAATCCTGTGGAAAACGGGTCCCGCCGGTCCGACAAAGGCGGCGGCAAGATGTAAAAAATGAACGGAGGTCCATTATGAGCCAAATGAGTCAACCGCCCGTCAATGAGAACAGTGCGGAAAATCTAAACGAACTGCTGCAAATCCGCCGGGATAAGCTGGCCGCTCTCCAACAGGAGGGCAATGATCCCTTTACCATCACCACCGCCACCCAGACCCATCATGCCGCCGAAATCGTGGAGCGGTTTGAGGAGCTGGAAAACACCGACTGCACCATCGCCGGACGCATTATGACCTGGCGGGATATGGGCAAGGCAAACTTTATCGATATCCACGACGCCACCGGGCGCATCCAGGTGTACGTCCGCATGAACGACATCGGCGAGGAGGCCTTCGCCGCCTTCAAAAAGTGGGATATCGGCGATATTGTGGAGGTCACCGGCTTTATCTTCCGCACCCGCCGGGGTGAAATTTCCGTCCACGCCAAGGGCATCCGCCTGCTCTCCAAGTCGCTGCTGCCTTTGCCGGACAAGTTCCACGGCCTCAAGGATACCGACGTCCGTTACCGCCAGCGCTACATCGATCTGATTGTCAATCCCGAGGTCAAGGACACCTTCCTCAAGCGCAGCAGGATCATCACCTCCATCCGCCGCTATCTGGATGAAAATTGCTTCACTGAAGTGGAGACCCCTATTTTGAATCTCATCGCCGGCGGCGCTACCGCCCGTCCCTTCATCACCCATCACAACACCCTGGATCTGGACATGTACCTGCGCATCGCGCCGGAACTGTACCTCAAGCGTCTCATTGTAGGCGGTATGGAGCGGGTGTATGAACTGGGCCGCAACTTCCGCAACGAGGGTATGGACGTGCGCCACAACCCGGAATTTACCATGGTGGAGCTGTACGAGGCCTTCACCGATTACAACGGCATGATGAAGCGTGCCGAGGAGATGATCGCCGCCGCTGCCGTGGAAGCCACCGGTTCCACCAAAGTGACCTACCAGGGCGAAGAAATCGATCTCACCCCTCCCTTCCGCCGCCTGAGCATGCTGGACGCTGTCAAGCAGTACGCCGGCATCGATTTCGACTCCTTCCGCGGCGACGATCAGAAGGCGTTGGAAGCTGTCAAGGCGCTTGGGATTGAAGAGGTCAAGGACGACATGACCTGGGGCGATCTGCTCAATCTGGCCTTTGAGGAAAAGGTGGAGGAACAGCTGGTACAGCCCACCTTTATCATCGATTATCCGGTGGAGATCTCTCCCCTGACCAAGCGCAAGCCGTCGGCACCCCATCTGACCGAACGATTTGAGCTGTTTATCACCCGCCGTGAATTTGCCAACGCCTATTCCGAGCTCAACGATCCCATCGATCAGCGGGCACGTCTGGTGCGTCAGGCCGCCATGCGCGAGAAGGGCGATGACGAGGCCCAGATGCTGGATGAGGATTTCCTCATGGCTTTGGAATACGGCATGCCTCCCACAGGCGGCCTGGGTATGGGCATCGACCGTCTGGTCATGCTGCTGACCGATTCCTCCTCTATCCGCGACGTCTTGCTCTTCCCGACCATGAAGCCCAAGACAGTGTCGGAAGAAACTGAGGCGGAAGAATAATCTCCCTCCCTCTCCGGAAAGGAGGTCTCTATGAGCGATTCCAAACCGGCTAAAAAAAGCCGTCTGATTCCCTTTCTTATCCTGACAGGCGCCGGCGTTTTCGTGGCCATTTTGCTTCTCCTTCTCATGATGACCCATTCGGTGGAGCCCGATTACCGCATCGCTGTGGTGACTCCCATGGGCCTCAGCGAACAGAACGTACAGGTTCTCAAAAACAATCTCACCCTCTACGCCGAAGATGCCAATGAGGACGGCCAAGTCTACATCGAGGTGGAAAACATCGCCGTTGAGGATACCAGCGTCACCAAAAATGCCCAGCAGGCACTGCGGGATGTGGTGGATTCCGACGATACCTTTCTTTTCCTCACCGATCCGACTGAGTATGAATACATATTGGCCGGCTGGCCGGATCTCTTTTCCACCATCCAAGGGGAGGAGAGCGATCAGTGGTCCCTAGAGGGGTCTTCCTTTGCCCAGGGATGGGGAGGATACACGCAGACTGGCCTATCCCTCTCCTTCAGCATCCGGAAAAGCGATGGGCTGACGGGGGATGCCTTAGAGCGGTATCAGGCGGCCCGGGATCTCCTCCGCGCCATTACCTATGATCCCGATCCCACTTCCGAATAAAAAACAGCCGCATGGCAGCTGTTTTTTATTCGCATCAGCCCGCTCCGCTGGGCTGGCGCTTAGGATCAAGGCCCTGGGCCGGAACGGCCCAGATGGCCGTTTTTATGTCAGATCCCTTGTCCCTTCACCCGCAGATGTGGGGGAAGGGACAAGCTCCCAATCCTTTGCCGATGTTCCGGCCTCTTTTGTGCCGGATTTATTTTACTTCTATATTCTTTCTAATTTAGGTGGTGTCTCATCATGCGCAGTGATAACATGAAAGCCGGCCCGACTCGTGCGCCGCATCGTTCCCTTTTGAAGGCGCTCGGCCTGACCGATGCTGAAATCGGACGTCCCTTTGTGGCGGTCGTTAACTCCTGGAGTGACTACATTCCGGGCCACACCCATCTTCGCGATATCAGTGAGGCGGTTAAGGCCGGCATCCGCAACGCCGGCGGCGTCCCCTTCGAGTTTAACACCATCGGCGTATGCGACGGCCTCTCTATGAACCATGTGGGTATGAAGTATTCCCTGGCTTCCCGGGAGCTGATCGCCGATTCCATCGAGGTCATGCTGACCGCCCATCCATTGGACGCCATTGTGTTTATCCCCAACTGCGATAAAATCGTCCCGGCCATGCTGATGGCCGCTTGTCGGATGAACCTGCCCAGCATCTTCGTCAGCGGCGGCCCCATGGCCCCCGGTTCCGACGGCCAAAGACGCATGGGCCTTTCGGAGATGTTTGAAGCGGTGGGCAGCCATGCCGCCGGCAAAATCACCGACGCTCAGCTCTATGAACTGGAGAATTCCGCCTGCCCCACCTGCGGCTCCTGCTCGGGTATGTACACCGCCAATTCCATGAACTGCCTGACCGAGGCCATCGGCATGGCCCTGCCGGGCAACGGTACCATCCCGGCCACCTCATCGGCACGCAAACGTCTGGCTAAGACAGCCGGTGAACGGGTCATGGAACTGCTTAAAGAAGATATTAAGCCTTCCGATATCCTGACGCCCCATGCTTTTGAAAACGCCCTGCGTTCGGATATGGCTTTGGGCTGTTCGTCCAATACCGTGCTGCACCTGACGGCCATCGCCCATGAAGCCGGCGTACCCATGGACATGGGATACATCGACACCATCAGCCGCGGTACGCCTCAGCTGTGCAAGCTCAATCCAGCCGGTTCCACCTTTATCAGCGACCTCAACGAAGTGGGCGGCATCCAGTCGGTGCTCAAGGAACTGTCTAACGCCGATCTGCTCCACACCGATTGCCTCACCGTCAACGGCACAGTATCAGACCGCATCCGTGTCGCCCCAGACGCCGACGGCACCATCATCCGCACCCTTCAAAATCCCCATCGTCCCGACGGTGGCATTGCCGTGCTGTTCGGCAATCTGGCTGAGGAGGGCGCTGTGGTCAAACAGGGCGCCGTGGCCCCTGAGATGATGCAGCACACCGGTCCAGCCCGCTGCTTTGGCTGCGAAGAGGACGCTTCCGCAGCCATTTTGGGCGGAAAGATCAACGCCGGCGACGTCGTTGTCATCCGCTATGAGGGTCCCAAAGGCGGCCCGGGTATGCGCGAAATGCTGGCTCCCACCTCCGCATTGGCCGGTATGGGACTGGATTCTTCGGTTGCGCTCATCACCGACGGCCGTTTCTCCGGTGCCACCCGTGGCGCGGCTGTGGGCCATGTCTCCCCGGAGGCCGCGGCCGGCGGCACCATCGCCCTGGTGCAGGAAGGCGATTCCATCCAAGTGGATATCAAAAACCGCAAACTGAATCTCCTGGTGGACGATGCTGAACTAGACGCCCGCCGCGCCCAGTGGCAAGCCCCCAAAAAGGAACTGAAGGGTTACATCAAACGGTATGCCCAATTGGTGACCTCCGGCTCCAAGGGCGCTGTGTTCCAAGATTAAAATACGCGTTTCTTATGATGGAAGAAAAGGCGTCTAGAGAGATAGAAACTCTCTCTAGGCGCTTTTTGACTCTCAGGAGGTGACTGTTATGCCCATCGACATCAGAATGTGGATGTACGAGTTTACCAAGCTTGCAAACCAGACCTTTGGCCCGCGGATCCGCTTGATCGGTCTACAAGGGAGTTACGCCCGCAGGGAGGCCTCCGAAAACAGCGACATCGACGTGGTTCTGATTCTGGACACCCTCTCCTTATCCGACTTAGAACGGTACCGGGCCATGCTTGACCGTCTCCCTCACCGTCAGCTGGTGTGCGGATTTGTATCGGGAGCAAAGGAGCTCTCCCTGTGGGAACCTTCCGACCGGTTCCAATTTTATTTTGATACCGAACCTCTTCAGGGGAGGTTAGAAGATCTATTCCCCCCTGCCAGTAAGGAGGATGCCCGCTGTGCCGTATGGTCGGGAGCCTGTAGTATTTATCATGGAGTTTGTCATAATTTTGTCCATGAGCGCAGTGTAAACGTCCTGGAGGCCCTGTATAAGTCGGCCCGTTTTGTGTTGCAGGCTAAGCTCTTTTATGAAACCAACACCTACTACGTCCATAAATACGGTCTGGCTCGGGTGCTCTCTCCACAGGACCTGGATATCCTGAACGGTTCCGATAAAGTCCGGAAACTGCCCGATTCCCAAGACCCGGGATTTTCTACCCTTTCCGATGCTCTTATGCAGTGGTCGGGCCATCTGATTAAGCAATTTTATCGTTCTTCCCGCAGGTAACAAAAAAGACAGACGTGTTGAAACGTCTGTCTTTTTCTTTATTTCCCTTACTAAATCGGCCGAATCGGCCGATTTATCGCCCCTACCCAACTGCCAGAAGAAAAAACAATCGATTATGCTGCATAAAAATCGAAAATTCACCTTGTTGTTCTCTGGGAATCTGCTACAATAAGACCTAGATGGAATGCTCTTATTCTTGTTTCTCCGCCTCATGGGATCCATCCGACGGCAGCCCTTTGGTGAGCAATGAGATACGCATGGATGCATAGTGATGGGCACTCTTATAATCGTCCAGCTTCATGGCGCACTGTTCCATGCATTGATACAAAAGCGCTCTTTGGGCGTGATGCGGCGCTTGTTCCCACAGTTCTTCCGCCTCGTGGCAGAGCGAAAGCGCCTCCTCCCACTGTTCCTTTGCCATGGCCACCCTGGCCTGCAACAGTCGTACTCGTCCGGCATCCAGCATACAGTGGTCGTAGTCCCCGCCCGATAGAGCATCCAGCATGATGCGCGCCTGTTCCACCTTCCCTTGATTAAGAAACATCTCGGCGTTGATCATGGACACATGGGCGTTGGAATACGGGGTCTCGAGGGCCGAACGATACTGCATGTAGTAGTCCCACCCCTCATTGGTGGCTTCGTCCATACAAAGGTATGCATCGGCTTTGACCGATCGAGCTCCATAGATGCTCTGATCGTTGAGCTGCATGGCCTCTTCAGCTAATTGCTTTGCCTGTTCAAATTCCCCTTGCCGCAGCAGGATCCGGGCTTTTTCCAAGCTGGCTTTGGCTCTCAGCGCATTGGCCTCTTCCAAAAAAGGTTCTTTCACCCTTTGCAGGCTGGCAAGACAGGCGTCATAATCGCCGTCACGAAAGGCCCTTTTTGCCTTTTGCAGCATGGCGATCGGCATGGTTTGATCCTCTGGTTGTTCATCCTCCATGAGGTAAAACATGGGTACGTCCAGCACCCTGGCCAAATACTCAAGCGTCCGCATGGACGGCGTCGCCGTTCCGCTCTCGATCTGACTGAGCATGTTGCGGGTGATGAAATCCCCTACCACTTCCTTTTGGGTCATCTTCTTCTGCAGCCGCAGGGCGCGGATCTTTTTCCCCAACATTTCCGACAACTTGAGTCACCTCCCTGTGGATTAATCGCAAGCTGGTAAGTTCCATTTACTCTATTGTATCAGAACTCCCCTTCAATAACAACCCTTGCCCTCTTGATTCCCCCGCTACTTTTGTGAAATTTAAAATTTATTTACATTTTTGCGTAAATATTATTGACAATGCTATCGGCTGGATTTATAATTTCAGTAAATATTAATTACACTTCTGAGGAGGAACTTCTTATGTTGGCCTGGTGGGATGCGCTCGACGGCATCTTAAAGGTTCTTTATTGTGTGGCAATTCCCAGCACCCTTATTTTTCTTTTGGATACGGTATTGATGCTGTTTGGCTTGGGCGACGGTGCAGCGGCCAATCCATCGGATACCTCGGGTCTGGATCTGGACGGCGACTTGGATGTGGACGCCGGATTGGATCTCCCCGATTTCCACGACGTCCATCTTCACGACGTTCATGCCGACCAGGGAAATCAGGATATAGATCACGATATCCAGCATGCCGGCGACGATTCGGCAGGTCTTAAACTCTTTACCTTACAGGGGATCCTCATCTTTTTGGTGCTGTTCTCTTGGATCTCCATCGCTGCCATCAGCACCGGTCTGAGTGCTTTTCCCGCCATTGTCATCGGTCTGCTGGTAGGTGCGGCCGCTCTCTACGGCACGGCAAAGCTCTTTCAGTTTTTCCGACGTATGCAGGAAAACGGCGCGTTGTCCATCCGCAACGCCTTGGGGCAGACGGCCACAGTCTATATCCCCATTCCTCCGGATAAGCGTCGGGGCGGGAAGGTGACGTTGACCATTCAGGGTTCCTTCACCGAGCTGGATGCCATCACCGAAGGGAGTGCTTCTCTCGCCACCGGCACGGCGGTAACGGTCATCGATATCCAGGGCGATACCTTGGTGGTGGAACCCATGGAATAGCAGGCAGTGCCTGCTTCCACGTCGCCCCAGGGGTTTACTGACGCTTTTACCCCGTTCACACGGTAACAGAAGCTATCTGATATTAGATAACCTTAGTGCAGGCAGTGCCCGCTTCCACGTCGCTCTAGAGGTTTACTGACGTTTTTACCCCGTTCACACGGTAACAGAAGCTATCTGATATTAGATAACCTTAGTGCAGGCAGTGCCCGCTTCCACGTCGCTCTAGAGGTTTACTGACGTTTTTACCCCGTTCACACGGTAACAGAAGCTATCTGATATTAGATAACCTTAGTGCAGGCAGTGCCCGCTTCCACGTTGCTCTAAGATAGTTATCGATATTTTTCCCATGGGCACGGTAACTAGAGCAGTTTGAACCTTACCGTACATAAACAAAAGCTTCTATTCTCCGGCTTGGGGGATGGAAAACTGTAAAAGGAGGATTCTTTATGACTTTCCCTGTTGTAATCTTAATTTGTATCATCGCACTGGTGCTCTTCAGTCTTCTGATCGCACTGCTTTCCCGCTATCGCAAATGCCCGTCCGACAAGGTCATGGTCATCTATGGTAAAATCGGTTCCGATCACAATGGCCAACAGCGTTCGGCAAAATGTCTCCACGGCGGCGCCGCTTTCGTCATCCCCATCATTCAAGCCTATCAGTATCTGGACCTGACCCCCATCTCCATCAACGTGGACTTGACCAACGCCCTCTCCCGGCAGAACATCCGTGTGGACGTTCCCTCCCGCTTTACAGTGGGAATCTCCACTGAACCGGGCATCATGCAGAATGCGGCCGAACGTCTTCTGGGCCTCAAGCTCCAGGAAATCCAGGAGCTTGCCAAGGATATCATCTTCGGCCAGTTGCGTTTGGTCATCGCCACCATGGACATTGAGGAGATCAACACCGACCGCGACAAGTTTTTGGCCGCTGTATCCAGCAATGTGGAAATCGAACTCAAAAAGATCGGCCTGCGCCTCATCAACGTAAACGTCACCGACATCAACGATGAATCCGGCTACATCGACGCTCTGGGCAAGGAAGCCGCCGCCAAAGCCATCAACGACGCCAAAAAGAGCGTGGCTGAAAAGGACCGTGACGGTTCCATCGGTCAGGCCAACGCCCAGCGTGACCAACGCATCCAGGTGGCCGCCGCCAACGCCACTGCCATTGAAGGCGAAAACGCCTCCAAGGTGAGCATTGCTCAATCGGAGGCTGTACGCCGTCAGAAGGAGGCTGAGGCGTTACGTCTGGCCACTGCCGCGGAGAAGGTCCAGGCGGCTAAGGCCCTTCAGGAGGCTTACGGTGCTCAGCAACAGGCTGAATTGACCCGTGCAAGCCTAGAGAAAGCATCTCAGGAGGCCGATGTCATCGTCAAGGCCGAAGTGGCCAAACGTCAGCTGGAGATCGAGGCTGAGGCCGAGGCCGAACGTATCCGCCGTCAGGCCCGAGGCGAAGCCGACGCTATCTTCGCCAAGATGGAAGCCCAGGCAAAGGGTCTGGAAGAGATGCTGACAAAACAGGCTGCTGGTCTTGCCCGTCTTGTGGCGGCGGCTGGAGGCGATCCCAGCGCTGCCGTCCAGCTGATGGTGGCCGACAAACTGCCTGAGCTGACCCGCATCCAGGTGGACGCCATCAAGAACCTGAAGATCGACAAGGTCACGGTTTGGGATTCCTTAAACGGTAAGGATGGTCAGACCAATACCGCTCAATTTGTATCGGGCATGATGAAATCCGTCCCTCCCCTGGGTGACCTCTTCCGTCAGGCCGGCATGGACCTGCCCGCCTTCTTAGGCAAACCCGCTGAGGACCAGTCCTCCCATGAGGAGACGTCCGCTCCCGCCGATGCAGAAGAAATCCCCTCTGAGAAGCAATGATATACGGATAGTATCACAAAAGGCAGCCTCCCTTTTCTTATGGGAGACTGCCTTTTTTCGTTCGCTGAGTGAATGCTTGTCCATCACGAGCAAAAGACGTGCTGGCCGATGCGGGTGATGATGGGCCGGGAGCGGATCCACTGATTGGTGGCGGTGGTGGGATTATAATAATAGATGGCTCCACCGCTGGGGTCCACGCCGTTAAGGGCATCCTGGGCGGCGCGATAGGCCGAATCGGCGATGGGCTGCTCAAACTGGCCGTCGTACAGGGCGGAGAATGCCCCAGGCTGATAGAGCACGCCGGCCAAGGTATTGGGGAATGACGGATGCTCGATGCGGTTCATGATGACTGCTCCTACGGCAACTTGTCCGGAATAGGGTTCTCCTCTGGCTTCGGCCGAGATCATCCGGGCCAATAGGTTAAAGTCGCTTTGGGAATACTGGCCGTTTCCTCCGGTATTTCCCTGTCCCATAATGCCCATGGCTTCCAACGTCTTGGGTCCGGCGATGCCGTCCACTTGCAGTTTATTTTTTCTCTGGAAAAAGCGTACCGCCTCCTGCGTCTCAGAGCCATAGATGCCGTCCACTTGGCCGAAATAATATCCCCAGTTCTTTAGCTTGGTTTGAATCTGCCGAACCTCAGATCCCTGGGATCCGTATTTGGACAGTGCTTCCACCGTCAGACTAGTGGCCGGTTGGCTTTGTCCGCCTACCATATGGACAAGACCCAGCATCAGCAGGCTGACGCTAAATACCATGATTACCCTCCAAAGGGTTTTTAACCGTTCCATTTTTAAAAGCCTCCCTTCCTGTTAAAAGTTTTTTCCACGACAGGGCCATTTATCCGCAATTGGCCTGATTCTGCCTTTTCCAATTTTTTCGTATCGCTCCATTTTTATAAATGGATTGTTTGATTTCATCTGTCCTTTTCCCATGTATATTATGTGGGCGCCGTCAATATATTCAAAAATGGCTTGAAAAGAAAATTCATTGCAAAACAGAAACTATATCCTTATTTTTATACCTCCTTTGGATGGGCTGGACAGTGGTGGTAAAAATCCATTGCTTTTGTCCGCGCGTTATTGCGAAATGCGACAAGCAATGATAAAATAGTAAAAATAGGCCGTTGTTTCGACAAGATGGAATGGCGAGAGAATTGTGGTTGCCTCCCAATCTTTCTTATGGCCTACTTTGGTATTTTATTACCGTCAAGAGGTGACGCTATGGCAATGCCGCGGATTGTGCGTGCTGCCGACGTAGTGCTGATGGTATGCGCCTTGTGCGCCGCCGCAGTACTGGGTTTTGTGCTTTGGCAGCCGGGGGGAAACCAGGTAACAGCTATCGTCACCGTGGGAGCTAGTCAGCTGGATCCCATTGATCTAACCCAGGTAGAAAAAAGTTACGTGATACGTCCCGATGCTTCCCCTGCCGTCACCATCCGGGTAGAACCTGGCGCCATCTATTTCGAGCAGGCGGATTGTCCGGATCAGTTGTGCGTAGCGGCCGGCCGTCTCACCCGGCCCGGTCAGGCGGCGGTGTGTCTGCCGGCCCGGGTGTCCATCCGGCTGGAGGGCCGGGACGACACGGTGGACGCCGTGGTATACTGAGCTGTCTGATTGCGTCAAAGGAGGGTGATATTCTGCCCGGATCACGTTTTGCCCATTCTACCCGGGGGCTGGCCTTGCTGGGTATGCTGTCGGCTTTGGCCATGGTACTTTCCGCTCTGGAGGGACTCATTCCTCCTATTCCGGGGATGCCTCCGGGAAGCAAACTGGGCCTCTCCAATCTGGCCACCATGTACGCCGCCTTTTCTCTAGGCCCTGTTCCCGCCTTGGCGGTAGCTGTCGCAAAAGGCTTATTCGCCGGGATTATCCGGGGTGTGGTCGCCATGGGTATGAGCCTTTGCGGGGGACTTTTGAGCGCCGCCGTTATGTCGCTTCTTCTGAAAGCGGGGAAACCGTTCGGATGGGTGGGCATCGGCATCGCCGGCGCCCTGTGTCACAACGGCGGCCAGCTGATGCTCGCCTATTTGATCACCGGTCCGGCTGTGGTGGGATACGCCCCTTTTCTCGTCTTATTCGCCCTGCCCACCGGGGCGCTCACCGGCCTCACCTTGGGGATCATTACCCCGAGACTCGCAAAATTAGAGGACCGGTTCTTTTTGTAGCATCCGATTTTATCCGGATGTTCTCCATCGTCATTTGGGACGGTGGATTTGGTACTTTGGGAATTCTCTTTGGGATTCCTACAAGGGAGGAAGATATATACTATGGGTACTGCAAACATGTTTGCACGGCTGAAAGCCGCTCCACGAGGGGGGGCAGCCGTCCCGCATCGCAAAAATACCGCTGAGATGGAAACCGTCTCTATGCCGCCTCCTGAGAAGGTGGTCATCCCCATGCAGCAGCACATCGGCGCCCCTTGCGTCCCAACCGTCAAGATCGGGGATCTGGTCAAGGTGGGCCAGGTGATTGGGGACACATCCCAATTTGTGTCGGCCCCTATTCATGCAAGCGTCTCCGGCAAGGTGACGGCCATCACCGACATCCTGCTCCCCTCCGGCCAACGCACCAAAGCAGTGGCCATCCAGTCGGATGGCCAGCAAGAGACCGATGATTCGGTCAAACCGCCGATCATCCATTCCAAACAGGACTTTATCAAGGCTGTCCGTGAATCCGGCCTGGTGGGCCTGGGCGGCGCAGGGTTTCCCGCCCACGTCAAATTGAGCCCTCCCGGCAACGTCACAATCGACACCCTGGTCATCAACGGCGCCGAGTGCGAACCCTACATCACCGCCGACTACCGGGAAGCCATGGAAAATAGTTGGGACGTGATGTCAGGCATATATGCCGTCAAGGATCTCCTGGGCGTGAACCAGGTCATCATCGCCATCGAAAACAACAAGCCCGACGCCATCAAGGTGCTGTCGGACATCGCATACAATGAAAACGATCCCAAAAATCAGGTCAACGTCATGCCGCTGCCCTCCCGGTACCCACAGGGCGCTGAAAAGGTGCTGGTGCATCAGACCACCGGCCGTGTCATCCCCAAGGGCAAGCTCCCTTCGGACGTGGGTGTGGTGGTGATGAACATCACCTCCATCGCCTTTTTGGCCCGGTACATGAAAACCGGTATGCCGCTGATCCAAAAACGCCTGACTGTGGATGGTTCGGCCGTCCTCTATCCCAAGAATATCTTAGTGCCCATCGGCACCTCCATCCACGACGTTATGGAATTTGCCGGCGGGTACAAAGAGACGCCCCGCAAGCTCCTCATGGGCGGCCCCATGATGGGCCTCGCCCTCAGCGACGACTCTTTGCCGGTTCTCAAGCAGAACAACGCCATTCTGGCCTTTGCCGAAAAGGACGCCCATCTGATGGACGAATCCCCCTGCATCCGTTGCGGACGTTGCGTCAAGGCCTGTCCTATGCACCTGGTTCCCCCTCAGGTGGCCAGATGTTATAAGCTAAAAGATGTGGAGGGGCTCCAGAAGGCCAACGTCATGACCTGTATGGAATGCGGATGCTGTTCCTACGTCTGCCCGGCCGGACGGTACATCGTTCAAAACATGCGCCTTGCCAAGAGCATGGTGAAAAATGCAACGAAACCCAAAAAGAAGGAGGAGAAAGCGTAATGGAAAGGTTGATTGTCTCCTCGTCGCCCCATCTGCGAAGCGGCGACACCACTCAAAAACTCATGCTGGACGTCATTATCGCTCTATGCCCGGCCCTCATTGCATCGGTCATCCTGTTCGGATGGCGTGCCCTCCTCCTGGAGGCGGTGACGGTGGCATCTTGCGTAGTGTCGGAGTACCTTTGTCGCAAAATTATGAAACGCAATTCCTCCATCGAGGATCTGAGCGCCGTGGTCACCGGGCTGCTCCTGGCCTTTAATCTCCCGGTCACCCTCCCCCTCTGGATGGCCGCTTTGGGCGGCGCCATCGCCATTGTGGTGGTTAAACAGCTGTTTGGCGGTATCGGGCACAACTTCGTAAACCCCGCATTGACGGCCCGTATTGTTCTGATGGTCTCCTTCCCCTCCCCTATGACCAATTGGGTACAGCCTCTGTCAGCCGACGCCGTCACCACCGCCACCCCCTTGGGTATCATGGCCGAAGGAACCGGCCAGGCCCTCCCTTCGCTGACCGACATGTTTTTCGGGCTGCGCGCCGGATGCTTGGGTGAAACCTGTGCCGTGGCCCTGCTTCTGGGTGGACTCTACCTGGTGATCCGCCGGGTCATCAGTCCGGTCATCCCTCTGTGCTTTATGGGCATGGTTGCCGCTATGTCCCTGCTGATGGGGCTGGATCCCCTGACCCAACTTCTCTCGGGCGGCGTCATGCTGGGCGCCATCTTTATGGCCACAGACTATGTCACAAGCCCCATCAACTTCTGGGGCCGGGTGGTCTTCGGCCTGGGATGCGGATTCCTCACCATGGTCATCCGCCAGTTTGGCAGCCTGCCGGAAGGCGTTTCCTTCTCCATTGTGCTGATGAACATCCTCACCCCTCACATCGAACGGCTGACCTATCCCAAATCCTTTGGAGAGGCGGGTGCTAAGGCATGAGTCCTAAGGTAAAACAGATTTTTATCCCCACCGTTACCCTCACCTTGATTTGTCTCATCATCACCGGTCTATTGGCCGTCACCAACGACATCACCGCCGACAAAATCGCCCAGCAGAATGCTGAAGCTGCCGCAGCTTCCCGTTTGGAAGTGCTGCCGGGCGCCGTCGACTTTGAGGAAAAACAAGAGGGCGACGTCACCTATTATATAGGTAAGGATCAAAGCGGCCAGGATGTGGGATACGTCTTTACCACGGCCGCGGCGGGATATGGCGGCGATGTAGAGGTCATGACCGGCATCGGTACCGATGGTGTGGTGACCGGTGTGACCATTCTAAGCCACAACGAGACCCCTGGTCTGGGCGCCAAGGCCGATGATCCCTCTTTTACGGATCGATATAAAAAGGCTGTTCCAGACGGTGGATTTGTCGTCAAAAAGGGATCGGCTTCGGCCGATAACGAAGTAGCCGCCATCACCGGCGCCACCATTACTTCCACCGCTGTGACCAATGCTGTCAACGAGGCTGTGGAGCTTTACAGTCAAGTGAAAGGAGGACAATAATCATGGCCAAACAACAAAAATCCCTGATGAGCGTCTTTACCAACGGCATCGTCAAAGAAAACCCTGTCCTCCGCCTCACCCTGGGCACCTGTCCCACCCTGGCCGTCACCACCATGGCCTTTAACGGCATCGGCATGGGTGTGGCCGCCACCATTGTTCTGGTGTGCTCCAATCTGGTCATCTCCCTGACCCGTAAAATCATCCCTGACAAGGTCCGCATCCCCGCTTTTATCACCATCATCGCCGGGTTTGTCACCCTGGTACAGATGCTGGTCAAGGCCTTTGCCCCGGCCATCGACGAACAACTGGGCATTTATCTCCCCCTCATCGTAGTCAACTGCATCATCCTGGCCCGTGCTGAGATGTTCGCCAGCAAAAATAAGGTGCTCCCCTCCGTCCTGGACGGCCTGGGGATGGGCGTCGGCTTCACCGCCGCTCTGCTGCTCATGGGTTCCATCCGCGAACTGTTGGGCAACGGCACCATCTTTGGCCTGTCGGTGACGGCCGGCGCTATCGATCCCATGATCGTCATGATCCTGCCTCCCGGCGGATTCTTTGTATTTGCCATGCTGATCGTGCTGGCCAACAAATTGTCGGGCGACGGTAAAAAAGCCTCCTTGGGCTGCCGCGGATGTCCGTCGGCCAGCCGGTGTCCCGGCGCAGACGCCTGCGACAATCCCGATTCGGCAAAGGAGGGCGATGAGCAATGAGTATGTTTTTGAGCATCCTGATCGCCGGCATTTTAACCGACAACTTTGTCCTCTCGAAATTCCTAGGGATATGCCCCTTCTTAGGCGTCTCCAAGAAGCTCAATACAGCTGTGGGCATGAGCGCCGCCGTCATCTTCGTCATGGTGCTGGCTACAGTGGTAACCTGGCCGTTGTACGCATTGGTCCTGGTCCCCAACGATCTGGCCTATTTGCAGACCATTGTGTTTATCCTGGTCATCGCGGCCCTGGTCCAGCTGGTGGAGATCACCCTCAAACGTTTCATTCCCCCGCTTTACCAGTCCCTGGGCATCTATTTGCCTCTCATCACCACCAACTGCGCCGTGCTGGGCGTCACCATCTTGAACTTTGACAAGGGTTATGATTTCGCCCAGTCGGTAGTCAACGCCCTGGGTGCAGGCTTGGGATTTTTGCTGGCTATGGTCATCTTCGCCGGCGTACGCCAGCGCATTGAGGCAAGCGACATCCCGGAATCCCTCAAAGGTTTGCCCATCACCCTGATTTCCGCATCCATTGTCTCTTTGTCTTTCTTCGGCTTCCAGGGCCTGGCGCAAGGCCTGTTCGGTTGATCGTCCACCCATTCCCATTGATTTGTGAGGAGGTTCCCATTCATGAGCATCCTATTTCCTATTTTACTGGTGGCTGGGCTGGGATTGATCGCCGGCGTGGGGTTGGCCGTGGCCTCGGTGGTCATGGCTGTGCCGGTGGATGAAAAGGCTCAGGCCGTCAAAGAGGTTTTACCCGGCGCCAACTGCGGCGCCTGCGGGTTCTCCGGCTGCGAGGGATATGCAAACGCCCTATCGGCCGGCGAAGCAAAAAACGGATTGTGTGCCCCGGGCGGTTCAGAGGTGGCGAACGCCATCGCCGGTATCCTAGGGCTGGAGGCGGCGGGCGAACAGTACAAAACTGCCTTTGTCCACTGCCTGGGTACTTGCCAGAAAACCAGCAAAAAAATGGATTATGCCGGCATCCAAACCTGTGCCGCCGCCAGCATGCAGTTCGGCGGGGACGGCGCCTGTTCCTACGGATGCCTTGGGTTCGGCGACTGCATGAAGTCCTGTCCCTACGGCGCCATCTCTCTCTGCAACGGTATCGCCGTGGTCAATCCCGCCGCTTGCAAGGCATGTACCCAGTGCGTCTCGGCCTGCCCCAAACATCTCATCACCATTGTGTCGGCTCCTGCTGCTGCACAGGTGGCTTGCAGCAATCACGACAAAGGCGGCGAGACACGCAAACAGTGCACTGCCGGATGTATCGGCTGCATGCGCTGTGTCAAATCCTGTGAATTCGGCGCGGTGACGGTGAAGGAATTCCTGGCCAGCGTCGATCCAGAAAAATGTACCGCCTGCGGGAAATGTGCAGAGGTTTGCCCTTCGGGGTGCATTGAGCTTCTGAACATCAAACAACTGCAACACGCATAACTAGTATAAGTTGTGAAAAAGGCCGTTCCTTTTGGGACGGCCTTTTTGTTTCCCTTAATTGGTTTTCTTAAACTCTGCTTTTCTTTGTGAAGCATGACTGAAAAAAAGATGGTATTTTTTGAGGAAATATTCCTTTTTATTAAGCGGTTTTAATTTCCAGAAACACCTTGTAGATCCCCTTTTGATGCGATAAAATACATATATATTCCCTATGTTTTTATTTATTTTTATAAAAAAGGAGGAAACACATCTTTATTCATTCAGAAGGAGAAAAATACGATACCAATTAAAGGAGAAGGTTATGAAAAAATTTATTTCCCTATGCTTATGCCTGCTGATGGTGCTGAGCATCCTGCCGGCTTCCACTTTTTCTATAGCCCTGGCGGAAGATACTTCGGTCAATCTCGCTCTGGGCAAATCGGTCACAGCCAGCCAGCAGTATGGCGTGGACGGCCCGGAAAAAGCAGTGGATGGAGTCGTCAGCAAAGACAGCAAATGGTCTTCCAACTACTTTGATCTGAATAAAGGCGCCTGGATGACGGTAGATCTGGGCGAACCCTGTGTCATCGACCGTTGGGTGGTCTATCATGCTGAATCAGGCGGCGAAGTCAATACCATGAATACCGCCGACTTTAAACTACAGGTGAGTAGCGACGGTAAAAACTTCACCGATGTGGACTCTGTGACCGGCAACACCGACGCCGTTACCGATCGGACAATTACGCCGGTTGTTGCCCAGTACGTCCGCTTGTTTGTGTCCAAAGGCGGCCGTCATCAGGATAACGTTGCACGCATCAATGAACTGGAAGTGTACGGTTCCTCCCTGTGGACCAATGTAGCCTTGGGTAAAACCACCAAGGCCAGCCAGCAGTACGGCGTAGACGGTCCGGAAAAAGCGGTGGACGGCGTCGTCAGCAAGGACAGCAAGTGGTCCTCCAATTACTTCACCCACGACGGCGAATGGATGATGGTGGATTTGGGCAAAGAGTATACCATCGCCCGCTGGGTGGTCTATCATGCAGAAGCCGGCGGTGAAGCCGCCTGGCTCAATACCCGGGACTTCAAGCTGCAAAAAAGTCAGAACGGCACCGACTGGTCTGACGTGGATGTGGTCACCGGCAATACCGATGCCGTCACCGACCGCATTGTAGATCCCTTCTCAGCCCGTTATGTACGCCTTTACGTCACCCACGGCGGCGAAGCCAATGTGGCCCGTATCAACGAATTCGAACTGTATGCCACCGACTATTCGGAAAATGCAGCCCTTCATAAGACCGCCACAGCCAACATGCACTATGGCGCAGATACGCCGGATAAAGCGGTGGACGGTTCCACTGCCAAGGACGACAAATGGTCTTCCGGTTTCTTTGATCTGTCTCAAGGCGCCTGGCTCAAGGTGGATCTGGGCAGCACCTATGTCCTGGATCGATGGGTGGTGCGCCATGCCCAGACCGGCGGTGAAGACAAGTCCATGAACACCAGGGACTTTAAGCTTCAGAAGAGCCAAAACGGCATCGACTGGGTGGACGTTGACGCTGTGACCGGTAACACTGACGCCGTCACCGACCGGGATGTGGCGCCTTTCCTGGCCCGGTATGTCCGGCTGTTTGTGACAAACGGAGGATCCCAGCCGAACGTCGCCCGCATCAATGAATTTGAAGTGTACGGCGCCCCGCTGGACGGACAGATAGAAGAAGATTCCCGTATCCGGGTCATGCCTTTGGGCGATTCCATTACCGAAGGCGTCCCGATCCCCGGCGGTTACCGTTCTGTGCTCAAGGAATACCTAAGCCGTGACGGCATCGAAATCGATTTCGTGGGCAGCCATACCGTCAATTCGGAGGGCATGGACGACATCGAGCACTGCGGTTACGGCGGATGGCGCATCAAAAGCGATGATACATCCGTGAGCCTCTACCATCATGTGGAGGAGTGGATGAATCTCTATCGGCCCGACGTCATCACTCTGATGGCCGGTACCAACGATATCTGGTGGGAGGACCACGTCAACACCGAAGGCCTCAGCGCCATGATCGACAAGATCTTCTCAGTGGATCCGGACGTCAAATTGTTTGTGGGTTCCATCGCCCCCATCGATGAATCCAAACAAACCAATCTCCCCGAAAACGCCGCCCAGAAGGCCGAACAATACAATGCCGCCATCCCGGGCATCGTAGCGGAGAAATCCGCCCAGGGTATGGACGTCACCTTTGTGGATATCAACAGCGTCCTTACGCTGGATGACCTGGGCGACGGCGTACATCCCAATCAGGCCGGATATCACAAGGTCGGCGCGCAGTGGTACAGCGCCATCTCAGGCACTCTCAAGTGTATGGAAGGCCAATGGACCAATTTGTCCCTGAATCAATCGGCTGCGTCCGCGGCGGGCGACGCTTCCCTGGCCATTGACGGCAAGGATTCCACTCAGTGGTCCGCCCCATTGGAAAATGGATCTGCCGATGTGACTGTGGATCTGGGAACGCCCTCTTTTGTGGGACGTTATACGGTAAAACACGGCGGCAATAACAGCTCCTTTATTCTCCAGGCCAGCGATGACGGCATCGAGTGGACCGATGTGGATACCGTCACCGGCAATACAGCCGACGTCACCAGCCGTGTGGTGGATACCTTTACCGCCCGGTATGTCCGCCTGCACATCACAGAGGCGGCCGGCGATACCGCCAATGTGGCTGAACTGGAACTTTACGGCCCGGCCACAGTCCAGGATACTTTCCAGAAACGCGTCTATTCTGACGTCCAATACGAGCACGATATGCCTTACCGTCTGTACGTCCCTCAAAATTACGATCCTACCAAATCCTATCCAGTCGTGCTTTTCCTCCACGGGGCAGGGGAACGCGGTACCGACAATGAATCCATCCTCAAGGCAAACGAGGGCGCTACCGTCTGGGCTGAACCGGAAAATCAGCAGAGGAACGAATGCTTTGTCATCGCCCCCCAGTGCCCTGTAAACGAACAGTGGGTGGATACCGACTGGGGTAAGGGGTCTTACGATATGGACAATGTCCCCATCAGCGATGAAATGGAAATGGTCCTGGACATCGTCGCCCAAGTCAAGAGCCAATACAATATTGATTCCACCCGTATGTATTCCACCGGTATCTCTATGGGCGGTTATGGAACTTGGTACTTAAACACCATGTTCCCGGATATGTTTGCCGCTATGGTCCCCATCTGCGGTGCAGGCGATCCCTCCAAGGCCGGGGATTTGGGCGATAAACCCATCTGGGTCTTCCACGGGGACAGCGATCCCACCGTACCGGTTTCCGGTTCCCGGGATATGGTCAACGCCCTAAAAGCTCTCAACGCCAACGTCACCTATACCGAGTATCCCGGCGTGGGACATGACTCTTGGGTACAGGCCTACCGGACCCAGGAAATGATCGACTGGATGTTTGACCAACAAGCAGAACCCATGGTCAACGTAGCCCTGGGCGCCGATGCCACGGCCAGCGCCAATTTTACAAACGAGGAACCCGACAAAGCTGTGGACGGTACCGTGCTGGACAACAGTAAATGGTGCGGCAATTCCCAGGCAAATCCCGACTGGATCCAGCTCGATTTGGGCGAGACCCATACCATCAGTCGTTGGGTTGTGCGTCATGCAGGAGCCGGCGGCGAGACCTCCCTGCTCAACAGCCGCGACTTTACACTGCAAAAGAGCGACAACGGCATCGACTGGGTGGATGTGGACATAGTCACCGATAACGTGGCCGACGTCACCGACCGCTACGTCCCGGCCTTTGACGCCCGGTATATCCGCTTGTACATCACTACCAAAGGCAGCAAGTCCGGTGATACTGCCGCACGCGTCTTTGAACTGGAGCTCTACGAAAAGGCACCGTCTGAACCCTCTCCTGTGACCGTTCAATCCGTTGAAGATTTTGAAGGCATCTCGGTCCCCTTCGGCACTCAGTTTGCCGATCTTAAGGATCTGCCTCAGTCGGCCAAGGTAACATTGTCCGACGGCAGTACCATGGATTTAGACGTCACCTGGTCGGAGATGGGATACCATCCCAATGAAGCGGGCAACTATACCCTGTCCGGCACTCTGAGCCTTCCGGACGGCGTCGAGAATCCCCTGGGTCTCAAAGCCTCTTTCCCTGTTACCGTTGAGGAACAGATTATCCCCTCAGAAGGCTATCGCCTCTGGGCCGACCAAGAATCCTATGAAGTGGACGGCGACATTATCTTACACGCTACCACACCCCTCTCTGTACGGCGTATCGCCATTTTCAATGAAAACAACAAGGGGATCGGGATTCTCTCCCTTTCCTCCACAGTGGGCGACGGCGTCAAAAATTGGGACATTAAAATCCGGCTGGGTACCGCTGGTCTGAACCGGACTCTTACTCTGGGATCCTATGAAAATAATCAGTTGGTACTCACCGACGCTACCGTCTCCTTTGACGTAGTGAATCCGCCATTGGATGTGGAGCCTGCTATCTTCTGGGCCGATTTTGACAAAACATCTGCCAACGTCAATGAGGAATTTACCATTATAGTTTGCACCTCCACTTCGGTTGGCAAGCTCTCTATGGTCAATGAAAGAGGACGTTCCATTACCACTTCTGTCGTCGGATATGAGGACAAAGGTGACACTCGTATCTGGACTTTAAAAGCCTCTGTCGGTTCTGCCGGATTCCGTATTTTCTCCTTCCGAGCAGCCGATCTCTATGGGCAGTGGATCTCCGATACGGTGGAACAGTCCATCCGCATTACCGCCTAGTCGTAAAAAACAAAAAAGGAGGTCCCTGCTGAAAAACAGCGAGGACCTCCTTTTCAAATTTGAAAGAGAAACGGCGTCCACTTAAGTAGACGCCGTTTTCCTGCGTTGGGGACTATGATGATTTATTTTCGGAATTGGCCAATACAAACATGGGTACATGTTCCAGCGCGTAATCGATACACTGATTGATCAAGGCACTTCTGCTAATGTGGCAGACATCGGCCAGGCGATCAATTTCCTCTATTTTATCCGAACTTAAGCGGATGGTTACCGGCTCTTTTTTATAGGGCTTGGGGATAAAATCTGCCATTGCGCTTCACCTCACGAAAGAATTATATTCCTTTTCCGGGGATAAATATAGATGCAAAATAAGAATACAAAAAAGCTATCAGAAAGCGACATTGTTTTCTGATTTTTGTTTTTGCCTGTTTCTATTATCGTTAAATATTTACTTATTTCAATCTATATTTATTATTATTTAGTTATACTCAACTTTTATATCCTAATAAGGAATAAATATATTTATAATTTAATTTTATTCAACTATTTGTAATATACAGGATATAGAACATCCTGGGCTGAATTTTCGTAAAACAAAAGCCTGGAACGATGCCTGCCCCAGGTACCCCATTGTCTTATTTTCCCATCGATTTCCTATGGCCGTCTGGCCTCCAAAATGCCCCGGATACAAAAAAGAAAGAGCCCGGAGCCCGATTTGGCCCCAGGCTCTTATCCAGCGAAAAACATTTCAAACCAATGTTGATCTGCGACACCGCCGCCCTGACTATAAACCCGATTTTCAAAAAGAAAAGGCCTGGAGCTCTCATCGGCCCCAGGCCCAAATTCATGGCTGGGATGGCTGGATTCGAACCAGCGCAATGACGGAGTCAAAGTCCGTTGCCTTACCGCTTGGCGACACCCCAGTATAATGATTGCCCGCATGCGATAGTCAAACCCAGAATATCGTACACAGGCAGTTCTGATAAAAATGGGGTGGATAGTCGGATTCGAACCGACGGCCTCCAGAGCCACAATCTGGCGCTCTAACCAACTGAGCTATACCCACCATATATTGGCGCGCTTGAAGGGACTCGAACCCCTGACCCACTGCTTAGAAGGCAGTTGCTCTATCCACCTGAGCTACAAGCGCATGCTCCCCTTCACAAAGGGGATAATTTTGGAGCGGGTGATGGGAATCGAACCCACGCGACCAGCTTGGAAGGCTGGGGTTCTACCATTGAACTACACCCGCATTCACAGTGCTATTTATTTTAGCATAAATCCATCCGAAAAGTCAAGATGAAAATGCCATTTTCTCCCCGGACTTTTTATGTCTTTTGATCCTATTTCGCTTTTTCTGGCTTTTTCCTCAATTCCCTGTGAAATAATGTACAAAACCCCCTTTAATTTTTGCACGCAATAGAGTATAATAAAACCTAGTAAAGCAGTCGTTTCATTTTAGATCCCGGCTGCATAACGTTAAAGGAGTGATCGTACATGCCTCTGGTAAATACTCGTGAAATGTTCAAAAAGGCTTACGACGGTGGTTATGCCATCGGCGCATTCAATGTCAACAACATGGAAATCGTCCAGGGAATCGTGGAAGGCTGCAAGGAGCTCAATGCCCCTGTCATTCTGCAGGTTTCCTCCAGCGCCCGTAAATACGCCCACCATGCTTACTTGGTGAAGATGGTGGAAGCCGCCCTGGAAGAAACCAATCTGCCCATCGCTTTGCATCTGGATCACGGCAGTTCTTTTGAGCTGTGCAAAGACTGCATCGACGGCGGTTTCTCTTCTGTCATGATCGACGGTTCTCATCTGGACTATGAGGAGAACGTTAAGGTTACCCGTCAGGTCGTAGAATATGCTCATGCTCATGACGTCACTGTCGAAGGCGAACTGGGTCAGTTGGCCGGCATCGAGGATGCTGTCAATGTATCCGCTGACAAGGCTTCCTTTACCGATCCTTCCCAGGTTCAGGACTTCGTCGAGCGCACCGGCGTTGACTCCCTGGCCATCGCCATCGGCACCAGCCACGGCGCTTATAAATTCAAACCCGGCCAGAAACCCCAGCTCCGTTTTGACATCCTCAAGGAAGTCAGCGATCGTCTGCCCGGTTATCCCATCGTGCTCCACGGCGCCAGCGCTGTTGTCCATGAGTATGTAGAGATGGTCAATAAGTTCGGCGGCCAGATGCCCGACGCTATCGGTATCCCGGAAGAGATGCTGCGTGAAGCTGCTTCCATGGCTGTCTGCAAGATCAACATGGACTCTGACCTCCGTCTGGCCATGACCGCTGTCATCCGCAAGCACTTTGCTGAGCATCCGGATCACTTCGATCCCCGCCAGTACCTGGGTGATGCCCGCGCCGCTTTGACCGAACTGGTTAAGGGCAAGATCATCAACGTCCTGGGCTGCGCCAACAAGGCCTAAGCAAAAATTCTATTTGAAGCATTGTTTGCCCGTGTGCCGCCGAGATGGTGACACACGGGCAAATTTTTTCATGTATCTTTTGCTAAGAATCAGAGGTCTAGCAGGCCTTTTATTCTACTAATTATTATTAAATAATCTTATAATACAAAGAGTAATATACCTCATTGATTGATCGGAGGTTTTTGGTATGAGTTCCACACGAGAACGGGCATTAGCCCTTTCTTCCCTATCGGTATATCGAGGCGTCATGCGGCGCACAGTAGTATCTTCTCTGCACCGTCTGTTGCAGTCGTCTTTGGAAGACGATGCCTTTTCCTTTGTATCGGCCTGGAGCGATTATTTTATGGCTTTGGCCAAAAAGGGTATGACCAGCAATGTGGGCGCCTGCATCGGGGACGCCGCATTGTACGACGAGAATGTATTGAGCCGTTCGGCCGTCCGGGGAAAACTGGATGATCTTCCGCCTGAAGTCGTAGAGGCGGCTTCCCGGGATCTGGACGTCCTGATGGATGCCGCCGCTACCTCTCCGGAGGATCTCCTGGCCGACTTTTGCAGCCACAGCATGCTGGAGTCGGCTGTGGCCAACAGCCTGCCACGGTGGAAATTTGGGCAGTTGCCGTCCACGCTGTCCCAATCAGGAACACAACGTCTTCAATCGGTCATCGAATTCCACCGCCGTCACGGCTGCGGCATCTACGCCCGGTATCGCGCCTTCGTATGGCGCCAATGCAAACTGGAACCCATCCCCTATCCCGATCCCGTCAGGCTCAGTGATCTGAAAGGATATGAGACGCCCCGTCAAATGGTACTGGACAACACCCTGGCTTTTCTGGATAATCTCCCCGCCAACAACATCCTCCTCCATGGCGACCGGGGTACCGGCAAATCCTCTACGGTCAAGGCCATCTTAAATCAGCTCTATCCCCAGGGATTGCGCATGATCGAATGCCCTCGGGAATCGCTCAGTGACTTCCCCCATCTGACCCAGTTGATTGCACCGGTACCGCTTAAGTTTATCATCTTTATCGACGACCTCTCCTTTAACGAAAACGACAGCACCTATGCCGCTCTCAAAGCCGTACTGGAGGGCGGATTGGCGGCACGTCCGGCCAATACCTTGATCTACGCCACTTCCAACCGCCGTCATCTCATCCGGGAGACCTTCCAAAGCCGGGAGGGCGATGAGCTACATCTGGCCGATACATTACAGGAAACCTTGTCCCTTTCCGACCGGTTCGGCCTCTCCATCACCTTCTCCTCCCCGGATAAACGCCAGTACCTGGATATCATCCACGCCCTGGCCGCTGATCGCAGTCTGGATGTGGATCCCGCTGAACTCGATCTCCATGCCGAACGTTGGGCATTGGAACGTGGCGGACGTTCTCCCCGGGCGGCACGTCAGTTTATCGCTATGGCCGAAAGCCGTCTAAAACGCGGTTTGCCTTTGGATTAAATCTTCTCTTTCCCCTTATATGCAAAAAGAAATCCCTCTGTCATGCTTTCCAAGCAGGCGACAGAAGGACTTCTTTTTACGCTGGAAGCAGGTTTCGTATCAATAGTTTCCCAGCCCATACTCCCAGCAGACACAGCGCCACACTGAACCCTATATAAGCTGTAGCCTGTAGCTGGTTCCCCTCCTCCAAAAGCGTGACGGTTTCCAAGGAAAAGGTAGAGAACGTGGTAAATCCTCCACACAACCCAGTCTTGACAAACAGCAATATATGGTCCGAAATCAGTCCAGTCTGTCCCGCTATCTGGGTGACGGCTCCGATCACCACAGCTCCTGCAACATTGATGAGCAGCGTCATCCACGGGAATCCGGATTGTCCCAGTGGGATTTGCCCCAACAAGTACCGGGCTATCGCTCCTATACATCCCCCCAGTCCCACCATGAAGCAGTTAAAAAGCATCACTTGATCTCCCCTTTCCCAATAAGATCATACAAAAGCCCCCGGTTTCCAGGCTGGAACCGGGGGCTTTTTTCAGGGAATCAATTACAATTCGTAATAATTACTCCTGATCGTACAATTTGGAGAGACGCAGCAGATGATCATAACGATCAGCAGCATCTTTCTCAGCCTTATCAAACAGCTTCTCAGCACGCTCCGGGAAGGCGCGGGTCAAGCTGCTGTAACGGACCTCGCTGAGAATGAAGTCACGATAGCTGGCGGTAGGAGCCTTGGAATCCAAGGTGAAGGGATTCTTACCTTCGTCTGCCAGTCTGGGATCGTAACGGAACAGGTTCCAGTAACCGGCCTGGACAGCCTTCTTCTCCTCCAGCTGAGCAACACCCATGCCGCCCTTGATGCCGTGGTTGATACAGGGAGCATAGCAGATGATGATGGAGGGACCATGATAGCTCTCAGCTTCATGGAAAGCCTTGAGGCACTGGTTCATGTCGGCGCCCATCGCAACCTGAGCCACGTAAACGTAACCATAGGTCATGGCGATACCGGCCAGATCCTTCTTCTTGGTAACCTTACCGGCTGCAGCAAACTGGGCAACAGAACCGGTGGGGGTGGACTTGGAAGCCTGGCCGCCGGTGTTGGAGTAGACCTCGGTGTCAAAGATCAGGATGTTGACGTCACGGCCCGAAGCAATGACGTGATCCAAACCGCCAAAGCCGATGTCGTAAGCCCAGCCGTCGCCGCCCAGGATCCAGGTGGACTTCTTGGCCAGATAGTCGGCGTCAGCCAAAATCATCTTAGCCAGATCAGCCACCTCGCCTTCGCCGGTCACATTGTTAAGAGCAGCACGCAGGGCATCAGCGGCAGGACCATTGGCAGCGGTGTCATCGCTGGTGGCGATCCACTGCTCGGCAGCGGCTTTCAGCTCGCCGTCGGCCTTCTCAGCCACGCCCTTGACATAGCTCATCAAACGGTCGCGGATGGCTTCCTGAGCGATGGCCATACCATAGCCGTACTCAGCATTATCTTCAAACAGGGAGTTGGACCAGGCAGGACCATGGCCATCCTTGTTGACAGTATAAGGAGTGGAGGGTGCAGAACCGCCCCAGATGGAAGAACAGCCGGTAGCATTAGCGATATACATCTTGTCGCCGAACAGCTGGGTTGCAAGCTTGGCATAAGGAGTCTCACCGCAGCCTGCGCAGGCGCCGGAGAACTCGAGCAGGGGCTGCTTAAACTGGCTGCCCTTGACCATGGTATCCTTAAATTTAGCGGAAACTTCGGGTTTAATATCCAAAGTACGGCCGTAGTTGAAGCCTTCCTGGCCGGGCATCTGGGTCTCGATGGGCTTCATGACCAGAGCCTTCTCACCCTTCTTGCCGGGGCAGACGGTGGCGCAGGAACCACAGCCGGTGCAGTCCAAGGTGGAGACGGTCATGGCAAATTTATAGCCGGGCATACCGGTCATGTCCACAGCCTTGTCCTTGATGACCTGAGGAGCTTTCTCAAGCTCATCGGCGGTCATAACGGCCGGACGGATGACGGCATGGGGGCAAACATAGGAGCAGAAGTTACACTGGATGCAGTTCTCAGGCATCCAGCAGGGAACGTCCACAGCGATGCCGCGCTTCTCATAAGCAGCGGAACCCTGGGGGAAGGTGCCGTCGGCAGCGTCTTTAAAGGCCGAAACCGGCAGTTTGTCGCCCTGCTGTGCGTTGATGGGATTGAGGATGTTCTTGACGAAGCTGACCAGTTCCGGACGGTCGCCTTCCACAACCTTCTCTTCCACAACGTCGGCAGCGTCAGCCCAGGAAGCGGGTACTTCCACCTTGACGACGCCGTCTACACCGCGCTCAATAGCGGCGTGGTTCATGGCGACGATCTTCTCACCTTTGCGGCCGTAGGACTTGGTGGCGGCTTCCTTCATCAGGCGGACAGCCTCGTCCACGGGCAGGATTTCGGTGATCTTAAAGAAGGCAGCCTGAAGGATGGTGTTGACGCGGCCGCCCATGCCCAATTCCTTGGCGATGTGGGTAGCGTCGATGGTATAGAAATTGATGTTGTTCTGAGCCATATAGCGCTTCATGGAAGCGGGAAGATGCTCATCCAGCTCCTCGCCCTGCCAGCTGCAGTTGAGCAGGAAGCTTCCGCCGGGCTTGACCTCTTCCACCATCTCGTACTTATCTACATAAGAGGGGTTGTGGCAGGCCACGAAGTCGGCGCTGGTGATAAAGTAGGTGGAACGGATCTTCTGCTTGCCGAAGCGCAGGTGGGACATGGTGACGCCGCCCGACTTCTTGGAGTCGTAAGCAAAATAGCCCTGGGCGTACATGTCGGTGTTGTCGCCGATGATCTTGATGGAGTTCTTGTTGGCGCCGACGGTGCCGTCCGCACCCAGGCCCCAGAACTTACAAGAATGAGTGCCTTCCGGGATGGTGTTGGGCTTCTCTTTGGCGTCCAGGGACAGGTTGGTCACATCGTCCACGATGCCCAGGGTGAAACGCTTCTTGGGCTCGGCAGCCTCCATGTTGCGGTAGACAGCGATGATCTGGCTGGGAGGAGTGTCCTTGGAACCCAAGCCATAACGGCCGGTGTAAACCGGGATGCCTTCAAACTTGGAGCCGGACAGAGCGGCTACGACATCCAGATACAGCGGTTCGCCGATGGAGCCGGGCTCCTTGGTGCGGTCGAGGACGCTGATCTTCTTAACGGTCTCAGGCAGAGCGGAAAGCAGGTGCTTTGCCGAGAAGGGGCGGTACAGACGGACCTTGATGAGGCCGGTCTTTTCGCCGTGGGCATTCAAATAGTCGATGGTTTCCTCAATGGTGTCGCATACAGAGCCCATGGCTACGATGACATGCTCTGCATCGGCGGCACCGTAGTAGTTGAACAGCTGATAGTCGGTGCCGATCTTGGCATTGACCTTCTGCATGTATTCTTCGGTCACGCCCACAATGGCGTCATAGTAGGGGTTACAGGCCTCGCGAGCCTGGAAGAAAATGTCGGGGTTCTGAGCGGTACCGCGCAGCACAGGATGTTCCGGGTTGAGGGAACGGCGGCGGAACTCATTGACAGCATCCCAATCCAGCATATCGGCCAGATCCTTGTCATCCCACACTTCGATCTTCTGGATCTCATGAGAGGTGCGGAAGCCGTCGAAGAAATGCAGGAAGGGAACGCGGCCCTTGATGGCCGACAGGTGGGCCACAGCGCCCAGATCCATAACTTCCTGCGGGTTGGAGGCGCACAGCATGGCATAACCAGTCTGGCGGCAGGCATAAATATCGGAATGGTCGCCAAAAATGGAAAGTGCGTGGGAGCTGACGGCACGAGCCGAAACATGGATAACGCTGGGCAGCAATTCGCCGGCCATCTTATACATGTTGGGGATCATGAGCAGCAAACCTTGGGAAGCGGTGTAGGTGGTGGTCAGGGCGCCTGCGGACAGGGAGCCGTGAACAGCACCGGCCGCGCCGGCTTCCGACTGCATCTCAACCACTTTGACTTCTTGACCAAACAGGTTTTTCTTGCCACCGGCAGCCCATTTGTCGGTTTCCTCGGCCATAACGGACGAAGGAGTGATGGGGTAGATGGCGGCTACGTCGGTAAACGCATAGGATACATGCGCAGCGGCGTTGTTACCATCCATCGTTTTCATTTTTCTTGCCATAATGAAACAGTTCCTCCCTTTGTGTATATAGAGATTGATTGGTAATAACGGTGAACCTCTAAATCTGGGCACAAAAATCCCTTTGATACCCTACTCAAAAGTCTATCATTTTTATCCTTTCCTGTAAAGGAGTAATCCTCCAAAAAACCGGTATTTTTTCCTTTTTTCTTTTAAAAATCCCCCTTTTTCATCTGTTGCCACTTGCTACAACCCTTTTAAAAATCCTTCTAATTTTGTAGGAAATGCCGCCTTTTCTTTGGATGATTGCACAGGAAACACCTTCCTTTTAGTATGTGCAAATGAAAACCCATCATACGAAACAAAACGTCTGCAACCGCAAAAAAATACAAATCCTTGCTTTCCCGATTTCCTTTTATTTTGTCGTATGGCACTCCTCAAAGAGGTCTGATACCGCCTCTCCCCTCGCTTGACAAAGCAAAGTTCTCTTGATTATAATGAAAGGAAACAATCTTTGGATGTTTGCGCTTTGTGCGCGTTATTTTAACAAAACGATGGGAATCCCAATTTTCCCATCCGAAAGGGGAACAATCATGGATCCGGACGGAAGTCCCAACTTGTTGATGGTGAACGGTTCTACCAGCGGCCTTGTGGCCCAGATCGTCATTTTGGTATTGCTCATCTGTATCAACGCCTTTTTTTCCGCGTCAGAGATGGCTATTATCTCCCTCAACGATGGCAAGCTCAAGCGGGATGCCGAGGAAGGACATAAAAAAGCACGTATCCTTCTAAAATTGACACAGGCGCCTTCCTCCTTCCTTTCCACCATCCAGGTGGGGGTGACGCTTTCCAGCTTCCTCATCGCTGCCGTGGCCGCCACCTCCATCGCCGACCGCATCGCCGTGGTATTGGCGCCTCACATCCAAGCGCCGCTTTCGGTTATCGCTGTGGTGTGTACGGTGGTGGTCACTCTCCTTTTGGCCTTTCTGTCCATTGTCTTTGGTGAGATGGCTCCAAAACGCATCGCCATGCAAAGGCCGGAATCCATCGCCTACCGGTCGGCCGGCATCCTGCGGGCGGTAACCGTCCTGTTTAAGCCGCTCATTTGGTTTCTATCCCACTGTGCCAACGGCGTCGTCCGCATGTTTGGATGCGATCCCCACGCAGAAACTCATCGCGCCACCGAGGAGGAAATCCGGATGATGGTGGATGTGGGCGAGGAAAAGGGGCTCATTGAAGAGAACACCAGCGAGATGATCAACAACATCTTTGAGTTTGATGACATCACGGTCGACGAGATCATGACCCATCGCACCGAGATGGAAGCGGTGGAAGAACACGATTCGGTGAGCAAGCTTTTGGGCATCGCTATCCAGAAGGGGTATTCCCGCATCCCCATCTATCGGGAGGATCTGGACGATGTGCTGGGGGTATGCTACATCAAGGACTTTCTCCCCTACGTCACCGAGAATCTTCCGGACGATTTTCCTTTGACCAAGGTGATGCGCAAAACATTGTTTGTACCGGAAAGTAAAAAATGTTCTGAGCTGTTTGACGAGCTTCGGCGTCAGAAAATCCAGATGGCCATTGTGGTGGATGAATACGGCGGCACGGCCGGTCTGGTCACCATGGAGGATCTGCTGGAATCCATCGTGGGCAACATCCAAGATGAATACGACGAGGACGAAGAAGAAGTGGTCCAGCTGGGCGACACCACCTTCACTATGGACGGCACCACTGAGGTGGACGAGGTTTCGGAACTTTTGGGCATTCAGTTGCCCGAAGGGGATTACGATACCTTGGGCGGTATGCTGTTGGAAGAGCTTGGCTATGTCCCGGAAAGCGGATCCCATCCCAGTGTGGAATTTGAGGGATATCGTTTCACCGTTCAATCGGTGGGGGAACGGCGCATCGGCAAGATCCATGTAGAAAAGCTGCCCGACGTTCAAACAGGACAAGACGTTTCAAGTAATAAAAAATAGCCGCATGGCAGCTATTTTTTATGCGCATCAGCCCGCTCTGCCGGGCCGGCGCTTAGGATCATAAGGCTCTGGGCCGTCGTAATTTTGAGGCGTATCAAAAATGCTTCGCACAAAGCATTGAAACGCTGGTACAAAAAGGACTGTGGAAATAAAACCACAGTCCTTTTCTTTTGCCTCTTTATAACGGTATCTTTATTGATCCTGGACAAAGAGCGCTTCCGCCTCAAAGCAAGGACCCTTGTGTCCTACGCCGGTGACAACCGCCCGATCCCCCGCCATACCGGCGCGGATATCCAGGGCTTCTCCCTCCAGCGCTTCGCCGGTAAAATTGATGGAAAATTCCGAGATAGTCTGATGTTCCATGCCGCCGGGCAGATAGTCCCCCAGAAGATCGGCGTAGATGGTGTTGTTGAGATGGCCGTTGTAATCCACATCGCTGTACCGGATGACGCGGCTGTCCACATGGGGCAGATCGGTCGGCACAATGATTTTCTCCGGATCCTTCACATCAGGGACACGGGTGGGCTGGATAGTGATGCCATACCGGTCAAATACTTTTGGCCGCTGCAATCGATGGGTCACCGGGTCGATGATGACAAAACAGGTGGTCGCCTCGATGACATTTTGCCCCGACCCATCGGCAAATTGGTAAGACCGATAAAATTGAACGCCCCGGTTTTCCCGATGCCAGGTGGTCAGATTGAGTTCCTCCGCCATGAGAGGCCACCGTTTGATGCGCACCCGGCTGCGGCTGGTGACGAAAATAATGCCGTCGTCATAGAGGCGTTCATAAGGGAGGCCTCCGCTGCGCAGCTGCAACTCCCCCGCCTCCTGCTGATAGCGCAGGATGGCCGACAGTTTCAGACGGCGTCTGCTGTCAGCGTCAAACGAGGTGACGCGGATGGGCCAAGTATAACTTTTCGGAAAGGTTCCATTTAGGTCAGACAAATAAGATCCCTCTTTTCGTCGAAGTTTTGATTTCCAGAAGGTCATAAAAGGATGCAAAGGGACGGCCCTGGAGCCGTCCCTTTTACTTTCATCCGATCATCAGCCGATGACGTCTACGCCCATGAAGGGACGAAGTACTTCCGGAACGGTGACGGTACCGTCGGCATTCTGGTAGTTCTCCAGAATGGCGGCCACCGTGCGTCCCACCGCCACGCCGGAACCGTTGAGGGTGTGCACCAGCTGGGCCTTGTCCTTGACGTCCATCTTAAACCGGATGGACGCGCGCCGTGCCTGGAAATCCTCAAAGTTGGAGCAGGACGAGATCTCCACATAGCGGTTGTAGGACGGCATCCAGACCTCGATATCGTAGGTCTTGGCCGAGCTAAAGCCCAAATCACCGGTGGACAAAGCCACCACACGGTACGGCAGACCCAGAAGCTGTAGGACGCGTTCCGCATCGTTTGTCAATTTCTCCAGCTCCTCGTAGGAGTGGTCGGGATGGGCAAACTTAACAAGCTCCACCTTGTTGAACTGATGCTGGCGGATAAGGCCTCTGGTGTCCCGCCCGGCCGAACCGGCCTCTGCACGGAAGCAGGCCGAATAGGCACAATAATTGATGGGTAGCTTTGTGCCGTCCAGAATCTCATCCCGGTGCATGTTGGTCACAGGGACTTCCGCCGTAGGAATGAGAAAATAATCCATATTGGAAACTTTAAAGGCGTCCTCCTCAAACTTGGGGAGCTGGCCGGTTCCTGTCATGGATGCGCGGTTGACCATATAGGGGGGCAGGACTTCCGTATATCCGTGTTCGGTATGGGTATTGAGGAAAAAGCTGATGATGGACCGCTCCAGACGGGCGCCCAGTCCTTTGTAGAAATGGAACCGGGCGCCGGTGACCTTGGCGGCGGTTTCCGGATCCAGGATGCCCAGATCAGCGCCGATATCCCAATGGGCTTTGGGATCAAAATCCCACTGGCGCGGCTCGCCCCAGCGGCGGATCTCCTGATTTTCCGTATCATCTTTGCCAACGGGGACGCTCTCATTGGGCACGTTGGGCAGGCTGAGCATAATATCCCGCTGCTTCTGCTCCAATTCGCTCAACTGGGCGTTGTAGGCCTTGACCTGGTCGGCCAGCTGCTTCATCTCCGCCATGATGACCGACACATCTCCCCCCTCTTTTTTGATCTGGGGGATCTTTTTGGAGGTTAAATTCTGCTGCGCCTTCATGGATTCGGCCTTGGCGGTGATCTCACGGCGCTGGACATCGATGTCCAGCACCTGATCGATCAAATCGTCCATATCCTTGTTGCGGGCCTTCATGGCGGCCTTGACCTTGTCCGGCTGGGCGCGCACTACTTTAATATCCAACATACCAATTCTTCCTCCTGGTTCTTTTGAAATGTATTGTTACTCTTAGTTGCGCAATGCATCCGACGGCATACCGCCGATGGCATTGGCCAGTTCCTGCAAGTCGTCCTGGCTGTAAAACTCAATCTCCAGGCTCCCCTTGACGGCGCCGGCGTGTACCTTAACCCGACGTCCCAAATGCTCGGTGAGGGACAATTCCACCTCGTCGTAAAGGGAAGCTCGTCCGGTCATGGACCCATCTCCCGCCGGTTTAGCCGACGACGTCTGCCGGGACTTTTTGGCCAGACGTTCCAGTTCCCGGACCGACAGTCCTTTTTCCACCACCAGCTGGGCGGCATCCTGTAGATCGGCCGTATCCTCAAATCCCAACAGGGTGCGGGCATGCCCTGCCGACAATTTTCCGTCCTTGACGTACTGCTGGACATTGTCGGGCAGATTGAGAAGCCGCACGGCATTAGCCACGGCCGGACGGGATTTCCCCACCCGTTTCGCCGCTTCCTCCTGGGTGAGATTACACCGCTCCATCAGCATGCGGTATCCTTCGGCTTCTTCGATGGCGTTTAAATCCTCCCGCTGGAGGTTCTCCACCATGGCGATCTCCATCATCTCGGCGTCGCTCATCTCCCGGATGACCACCGGCACCTCGGTGAGCCCCGCCATACGGGAAGCCCGCCACCGGCGTTCCCCCGCCACCAGCTGATAGCCTCCTCCCGCCATAGGACGCACCAAAAGCGGTTGGATGACACCGTGCTGTGAGATGGAATCAGCTAGCTCCGCCAAGGCTTCCTCGTCAAAGGTGCGCCTGGGCTGATCCCGGTTGGGCTCAATGTCGTCCAGACGAAGCTGTACCGCACCCTGATCTTCTGCGGCATTGTCCATAAACAGGGCGTCCAGGCCCTTGCCCAGCCCTCTCTTTTTGGATGCCATGGGATTCACCTTCTTCCGTTGTTAAACTCCACTTCATCGGCCAGCTTGTTGTAAGCGTCGGCACCTTTGGAGCTTTTGTCAAAATAAAGCACCGGCTGCCCGTAGCTGGGCGCCTCGGAAAGACGCACGTTGCGGGGAATGACGGTGGCGTACACCTTGCGGGGGAAATATCGTTTGACCTCCTCCACCACCTGCTGGGTCAGGTTAAGGCGGCCGTCGTACATGGTGAGCAGTACCCCTTCGATGTCCAATCGGCTGTTGTAAAGCCGCTTGACCTGGCGGACGGTGGACATCAGCTGACTGAGCCCCTCCAGCGCGTAAAATTCACATTGGATGGGAACCATCAAGGTATCGGCGGCGCATAAAGCGTTAAGGGTGATGATGCCCAGCGAGGGTGGGCAATCCACAAAGATGTAGTCGTACTGATCCACCACGGGAGCCAGTCCCATCCGCAGACGGGATTCCCGGTGATCCATATCCACCAGTTCGATCTCCGCGCCGGCCAGAGAGATATTGCAGGGCAATACGTCTACATTTTGGTAGTCGGATTTGACGATAATATCGCTGGCCTTGGCCTCCCCGATGAGCAAATCGTAGGATGAGACCTTGACGGTTCGTTTGTTGATGCCCATACCGCTGGTGGAATTGCCCTGGGGATCGGTATCCACCAACAGGACACGGCGTCCCTTGGCTCCCAAGGCGGCGGCTAGGTTGACGGCGCTTGTAGTTTTGCCCACGCCGCCCTTCTGATTGGCAATGGCGATAATCTTACCCAAAAAGTCCCTTCCTCCTTTGGTAATTGTAACTTTGTATCGAGAGCTTACAATAATACATATTAAAATATATATTAAACGCTGTTTTTCATTATAGCACAAGCATCTTGTGAAAAAAAGTGTTGAGTCCCTAAAAGTTTCATGTGAAACAAAAAAATCCGTTTTTGACCACGAAAAAGCCGCCCTGAATGATCAGAGCGGCTTTCCCGGGTGTGAGGATGAAGTTTTATGTAATTAAAGGGTTTGGGGGAAACCCTTTAATACCAAAAATAAAAGGTTTCACATGAAACAATGTTAAACCACTTTCCCAAAGCTGCGCACCGTCGCCCGATCCTTTGGGATGCGAACAATGTACTCGATGTACTGTTCGGTTTCCTGTTTTTCGGCTTCGGCGTCAATACCCGATTTGCGCATGGTGTCCACGGCATGGGATACGGTGTTAAAAAACAGCCGGACGTCCTTGACAATGGGCGTCACACTCTGGACCTGTTTGGCAGGCTCCAGCAGTCTGGCAATGAGACGTTCGGTGTCGGCCACGTTGAGATGGTTGCGGATGACCTTGGTCAGCACCTGTTCCCTCTCCCCTGGATCCCGCAGACGCAGCAGGGCGCGGGCATGACGTTCGGTCAGACCGGCATCCAGGATACGCTTGCGTTCCATGGGTGGCAGACGCAGCAGGCGAATCTTGTTGGCCAGGGCCGACTGGGATTTCCCCAACCGGGCTGCGGCACATTCCTGGGTGATCTCCCACTCCTCCATGAGCTGGGCGATGGCCTCGGCCTCTTCAAAGAAGTTTAAGTCCTGTCGCTGGAGATTCTCCAGCAGCGCAAGCACCGCCGCCTTTTCGTCGTCCACCATCAGCTCCACACAGGGTACCTGTTTTAACCCGGCCATCTGGGCGGCACGCAGCCGCCGTTCCCCGGCGATGAGCTGCCACTTCCCGGCGATATGCCGGACGGTCAACGGTTGTAAAATTCCATTTTCCGCAATGGACTGGGCCAATTCTTCCAGTTCGGCTTGCTGGAAGGTCTGACGCGGCTGCCATGGATTGGGCTGGATGCTTGTGACGTCCAACCGCCGCACCTTGCTTTGCAGCCCTTCTTTGCGCTCAAACATGACGTTCACCTTCTTCTCTGGAGGGGAAATCGACAAACTCCTTTGCTCCCAAATGAATCCCGGTGTAAGAAAAAATTCCGGTGAGCTTGTCCATCTATAGAATACCACAAGTTCACCAGAATTTCCAGTTAATTCCATCTTCAATTTTCGAGATGTCCCACCAAATTGCGACAAATTATAAGGGGGATTTTGCGATTTTAGTGCCCATACGGGGGTATTTTGGGGGAGTGTGCGATATCTTTTTGATGATCACCACCACACGTGTGCTCCCATCGGACAATCGAAACTCCTTGAGTCTTTCCACCTGTCCCCCCAGCATCTCCAAGGCATTGCGGGACTGTTCCAGCTCCTCCGATGCCCCAGGCCCCTTCATGGCGGCGAACACCCCTCCCACCTTTACAAAGGGAAGGCAATACTCACACAGCGCCGGCAGGGATGCCACGGCGCGGGCGGTGGCCACGTCAAACTGCTCCCGCAATCCGGCCGAACGTCCCCCCTCCTCGGCGCGGGCATGCAGCCGATGGGCATCCAGTCCCAATGTATGGAGCAGTTCTCCCAGGAAGTTGAGACGTTTTTGCAGGCTGTCCAAGAGCGTCAGATCGATGTCCGGACGCATGATCTTGGCCGGCACCCCGGGAAACCCCGCGCCGGTGCCCACATCGATGAGCCTCCCTCCCTCAGGGATGTCCAGGCTGCCCAGCAGAGTGAGGCTGTCGGCAAAGTGGCGGACAGCCACCTCTTCCGGCTCTTTGATGGCCGTCAGGTTCATACGGGTGTTCCAGTCCAGAAGCAGCGTCAGGTACCGGTCAAACCGGTCCATTTGAACGGCATCCAGGGAAATCCCCCATTCCTCCGCATCCCTCTGCAAAATGCTCTGCCAATGTTGCATCTTTGTCCTTCTCCTTGCGGTCAGACGGCCCTTTCCCCTTTAGAATCCATTTCCTTTGCAGTTCTCCACCGAAGAAACGGGACATCCTGCCCGGGCGGCGGTATCTTTGAGCACCTCCACCGGCAGCCGGTTGCCGCAGGATACCTGCACCCCGTCGGAAACACAATGGGCTTCCGTCACGGCACTGAGATCCTGCAAAGCGCTGCGGGCATGTTCCATCTGCTGGGGGTTATAGGAACCGTCAAAATGTAAAATTCGTGCGATCATGGGCAAATCCCTCCAATTGGTTTTTGTTGGGATTAGTGTGCCCCAAGTGTGCCTCTATCATGCACGGCTGTGCTGTTCCAGCCAAATAAGCAGCACCGAGATATCGGCCGGGGATACCCCTGAGATGCGGGACGCTTGTCCCACCGATCGGGGACGGATCTTCCCCAGCTTTTCCTGGGCCTCCAGACGCAACCCTGCAATGGCGGTGTAGTCCATATCCTCGGGGAAAAGCTTGCATTCCAGACGCCGCATCTCGTCGATCTGGCTCTGCTGACGACGGATGTACCCCTCATACTTGACCTCCACCTGGCACAATTCCTGCACGTCTAAGGGAAGATCGTCGGGACGGGTGGTATCCACCGGTTTCAGAACCTCATAGTTGAGCTGGGGACGTTTCAAAAGATCGTCCAAATGTACGCCTGTCACAAGCGGGGATGTTTCATGTGAAACAAGCAAATCATTGACCTTTTTGGTGGGAGGAATGACGGTGCTTCGGATGCGTTTCAGCTCCTGCTCCCTGCGGGCCTGCTTCTCTTGGAACCTCTGCCAACGGGCGTCGGAGATAAGCCCCACCTGGCGGCCCACCGGTGTGAGACGCTGATCGGCGTTGTCCTGCCGCAGCACCAGCCGGTATTCCGACCGGGAGGTCATCATGCGGTAAGGGTCAGAGCATCCCTTTGTCACCAGATCGTCGATGAGGGTCCCTATGTAGGAGCTGGCGCGGTCCAGCACCATGGGAGGACGTCCCTGAAGCTTGAGGGCGGCGTTGACGCCGGCCACCAATCCCTGGGCGGCCGCTTCCTCATAGCCGGAGGAACCGTTGAACTGTCCGGCACCGTACAGTCCGGGGAAATCCAGAAACTCCAGAGTGGGACGCAGCTGAAGAGGATCCACACAGTCGTATTCGATGGCGTAAGCGGTGCGCATGATCTTAACGTGTTCCAGTCCCTTGACGGTGCGCAGGAACTTCAGCTGCACCTCCTCCGGCAGCGAGGACGACATGCCTTGCAGATAAAGCTCCTCGGTATTGAGGCCGCAGGGCTCCACAAAAATCTGATGGCGGGGTTTGCCCGCAAACCGGACGATCTTATCCTCAATGGAGGGGCAGTACCGGGGGCCGATCCCCTCGATCTTGCCGCCGTACAAGGGGGATCGATGGAGATTGTCCAAAATAACCTGCTTGGTCTGCTCATTGGTCCAGGTGATGTGACACAGTACACGGTTGGGTCCGGGATGTTCGGTCTCAAAGGAGAAGGGTACCACCGGATCCTCCCCCGGCTGGGCCTCCATCTGATCCAGGTCTACACTGGCCCGATGGACGCGGGCCGGCGTCCCCGTCTTAAACCGGCGCAGGGATACGCCCAGCCGTTTGAGGGCTACGCTGAGCTCTTTGGCTGGGAACATGCCGTCCGGCCCTCCCTCCCAGGAGGCTTCTCCCACAAAGATGCGGCCTCCCAAGAACGTACCTGTGGCGATGATGACCGCCCGGCAGGTATAAACGGCTCCCAGACGTGTGATCACCTGCCAATTGCCGTCGTCCAAACGGCGCAGATCAATCAGCTCCGCCTGCTTTAGATCCAGATTAGGCGTGGTCTCCAGCCGGTGTTTCATCCAGCCGGCGTACTCCCGACGATCGATCTGGGCACGCAGGCTGTGGACGGCCGGTCCCTTTCCCCGGTTGAGCATACGGCTTTGCAGAAAGCAGGCGTCCGCCGCCTTTCCCATCTCACCCCCCAGGGCGTCGATCTCCCGGACCAGATGTCCCTTGGCCGTCCCGCCGATGGAAGGATTACATGGCATATTGCCCACCCAGTCCATATTGATGGTAAAGACACACGTACTGCATCCCAGCCGCGCCGAGGCAAGTCCCGCCTCGATGCCGGCATGGCCTGCTCCCACCACCGCTACATCATATCGGCCTGCGTCATACTCCTGCATTCAAACACACCTTCCCCATTATTTTGCAATGCATCTACAGCATCTCGCTCCCTTGGATCCAGGACGCACCCCGTAAGCACGGCACATGATGCCTTCGATCTCGCCCGATGCAGGGGGATTCTCCCCGCAGAACATCAGATGCATCCCGATGCCAAACAACCAATACTCCACCGGTAAAATCTCAAATCCGTGCCGTTTGTAAAAATCGATTCGACGCTGACGCTGACACTGCTGGAAGGCGTTGTCCGTCTCCTCCACCTTTTCCACTTCTACCAGGAGGCCATCGCCATATCGTTCCTTCAGAAGGCCGATCATCTTGCCTCCAATGCCTTGGCTCCGGATAGCGGGATTGACCGCCAAATATAACACCACCGCTACATCCCCCGCCACTGTGACGGCATAGGCCTGGATGGTGCCGTCCTCTGCCTTGAGGGCAGTGCATTCCCAGAGCCCTTTTTTAACTCGACTGTAAAAGATATGCCGGGGCGGACGTTCTACAGTTGGAAAATCTCTACGCAAAAAAGGATAAATTTCCTTGAGTCTTACTTTAGTCAAAGCCATTGTAATTCCTCCTTTTTATAAGGGATAGATACAAAATATATCTATCGTTTATTTTCCCACACAAAACCGGGCAAATACTTGATCCACCACCGCTTCAGTGGCCCGTTCTCCCGTGAGCTCCAGAAGCGCATCGATGGCCCCCTCTACCGATACCGATACCGCGTCGTAGGTCATGCCCATCTGGGTGGTATCCAGAGCCTCCTGCACCGCTTCTCCGGCCCGACGCACACAGTCCCGCTGGCGCTCATTGGCCAGCATACCGGCCGACGGATCCCACGACCCGGCGCCCAGGACATCGCACACCGCTTCTCTTAATTGTTCCATTCCCATTTCCTGCTTAGCGGAGATGGTCACCACGTAGGGTACATGACGACGAACAAAGGCCTCGTCGATGCAAGGGGTTAGATCGGTTTTATTGATGACCGCCACGGCTGGACGTCCATCCAATTTTTTCAGAAGACACCTATCTTCTTCTTCCAGATTTTGGGAGGCATCAAATACCGCCAGCACCAATCCCGCCGTCTCCAGACGGCCGCGGGCTTTTTCCACTCCAATGGCTTCCACAGGATCATCGGTCTCATGCAGTCCGGCGGTATCGGCCAGTCGAAGCACCACATCTCCCAGCCGTACGGTTTCTTCCACCACATCCCGGGTGGTGCCGGGAATGTGGGTCACAATGGACCGTTCCACCCCGGACAGCACATTCATCAGTGTGGACTTCCCCACATTGGGACGTCCGACAATCACAGTATCCACACCTTCCCGCAGGATCTTGCCGGCATCATAGGTGGCAAGCAGATCGTCCAACCGTCTGTGTGCATCCGATAAGGATCCTACTAATTGTACCTCCTGGAGTTCCGGGATATCGTCCTCTGGATAATCGATATAAGCCGATAAATGGGCGGCCAGTTCCACCAGACTGTCGGTCACATCCTGGATGCGCCGTCCCAATACGCCTTCTCTGGCCGCCAAGGCCGCCGTTGCTGCCTGACGTCCCTGGGCCCCGATGATGTCCATCACCGATTCCGCCTGCGTCAGGGACAGTTTCCCATTGAGAAACGCCCGTTTTGTAAACTCCCCTGGGGCAGCGGCTACCGCTCCGGCCGACAATGCTGCCGACAGCACCCGTCCTAAAACGTACATACCGCCGTGACAGGAAAGTTCCACCACATCTTCCCCCGTATAGCTGCGCGGGGCCCGGAATACCAATGCAATGGCCTCATCTACCAGGGTATCCCCCTCATAAATGTGACCGTAAAGCGCCTGGTATCCGGCAGTGTCTCGGATCCTCCTATTTCCCGGGGATCGGAAGATCCGGTCGGCCACTTCCTGTGACTTTGGGCCGGAGATCCGGACAATGCCGATCCCCCCTGCTCCCTGAGGGGTAGCGATGGCAGCGATGGTGGTTGACATAGTGATGATTTCCTCCTCATCCGATGAAAATAGCTTCTCTTTATATTTGAAAAATGCAACAGTAAAAAACCAAACCTGAAAAATGCGGAATCTACTTTATTATACCCTATCTCCCCCGCTTTGGCTAGACCAGGCATTTTTCTTCCCCTTCCAGCTCACAAAAAAGGAACCTCTGGCGTATAGCCAAAGGCTCCTTTGCAGTCACTGGTTCAAGGGGATGCGGCTCTTTATTGGTCGTCCGATCCCGAGTAATTCTTGGGATCAATTTTACCGTAAAGCGGCACTTCCGGTTTGACCTTTTGAGGCTCCTTGCTGGGCGACGGTGCTGGAGCTGCTGGACGACGGTCTCCCGAAGGACGGCCTCCGCGGCGCTGACCTCCGCCTCGTCTGGGCGGACGGCCTCCATTTGCCTGGGGTTTTACCGTTTTATCCGGGCCGATGACCACATGACGGTTGGGTTCTTCCCCTTCGCTCCAGGAAGTAGCCCCTCTCACAGCCTGCACAGCCGTATGAATAATACGGCGTTCGTAGGGGTTCATAGGTTCTAAAGACGTCTTACGGCCGGTACGGACGGCGGAAATAGCCATCCTCCGAGCCAACGAGGACAGCGTCTTTTCCCGCTTTTCCCGATAGTTTCCAGAATTGAGGGTGATGCGGTAATATTGTTCCGTCCCCCGGTTGGCCACCAGTCCGGCCAGATACTGGAGGGCATCCAATGTCTCCCCTCGCCGGCCGATGAGGAATCCTACATCCTCGCCGTCCAATGTGATGGTAGCGCAGCCTTCGCCCTCCTCAACAGTGGCTTCCGGCTGCTGGATGCCGATGGCACCAAACAATCCTTGTAAATAAGCAAGCGCTTTTTGCGACGGGGAATCCTCCACAAACACGCGCACCTTCGCCGGCGCGCCGCCGAACAGACCAAATGTCTTTTTTACAGGCATCTCCAGGATCTCAAATTCCACTTGGTCCCGGCCAAGCCCAATTGCCTGACAAGCCGCATCCAGCGCCGCATCGACGGTTGCGCCTGTCCCGATGGCTTCTTTCACCGATCATACACCTCCATAAATTGAAATCGCGGGAATGAGGAAAGCCGCTTTGTCTTATCCGCGCGAAATTTTTCTTTTTGCTTCATTCTCAAGCCGCTTCTTGGCGTGCCGATACTCCGACCGTGCATTGATACGGGCAGGGCTGTACACTGTAGACATAAAGATGGATTGGAATACCGCGATCAGCGAGCCGCAGGCCCAGTAGAATCCGACGCCTGCCGGCACCGAGAAGGCGATCCATACAAACATCAGCGGCATTACCCAGTTCATCAGCGCACTCTTCATCACCGGCATGCCGTTCTTCTTCTGGAAGTAGTTGTTGACGCGGATACTCATAATTTGGAATACGCCCGATGCAATCGGGATACTCCACAACAGGCTGGGTTCTCCAATGGCTGGGGTAGCTGAAAGGTCAAGGATCCCAAATAAGTTAAAGTTGAGGCTCTCAATGCCGTAATTTGCGAGCTCCGGCACCGCCCCAATGGCGTTGGCCGCCTGGTGCACAATCTCGATCTCCGAGTACATGCCGGTGGTCTGGATCGCGCTGGCCGCCTGGCTGATGATATCGGTCGGCACGCGCAAAATGTAGGTCAGCGGTTTATAAATAACGAAGATCAGGCCGTACATAATGACCATCTGAATGATCAGCGGGAGGCATCCTCCCATGGGATTGACCTTCTCCTGGCTGTACAGCCGGTTAATCTCCTCCGACTGTTTCTGCTTATTGTTTTTATACTTTTCCTGAATCGCCTTGATCTTTGGCTGCAGCAAGGCTGTTTTGGCGCTGGTCCGCTGCTGCTTGATGGTGAGGGGCAGCAGGATAATACGGCTTAGAAGAGTGAATAAAATCAGCGCAACCGGGAAATTGCCCACCAATTCGAAGAACCAGCGCATGACAAATCCCAGCGGGGTGGAGAATATGGACTCAATAAACTGCAATTTTCATTCCTCCGTCAATGGACTTTAGTAGACCGGGGCGGCACAGGGTCATACCCACCCGGGTGAAATGGATGACACTTTAAAATACGGCGGATGGCCAAAAAGCCGCCCTTGAGCGCTCCAAACCGTTCAATCGCCTCCAGGGCATACTGGGAGCATGTGGGAGTGAACCGGCAGGCCGGCGGCAGATTCGGTGAGATAAACCGCCGGTAAAACCGGATGGGCAGCATGAGCAGCAGACGGGGCAGCCGCCATAAAAACTGTAAACCCTGCAAAATCCTCTGCTTCATCGCAAAACACCAGCTTGCTTTAATTGACGCTGCATCACATGCATCACATCGGTGGATTTTGCGTAAATGGTGCGCACTCTGGCCACAAAAATGATATCATACCCTGGGGCCACGTTCTCCTTCAAGGGGCGATAGGCCTCCCGGATGACACGGCGGGCACGGTTTCGTTTTACCGCTTTGCCAATCTTTTTGCTGGCAGTAATCCCGCTGCGTGTGACGCCTTTGGCAGCGTTCTTGCGGTTCTTCATCACATAAGTAATCAGGATGGGATGCACCTGATTCTTACCCCGGGCATAGATCCGGCGAAAATCGTTGTTTCGAGTCAGCACAAGCTTGTCCACAACGGCATTGCTCCTTTATGCGGACGCCGGCACCATTCCCCTGCCGGATCAACCATGAATTTATCAACAATGAAAAAGAAAGGCCACAATGCTTGTGGCCTTACGAGCGGAGATTAGAGGTTGGGAATCGTTTGCTCCCGCGGCATAATCCGCAGGCAACCGCCCGTAAACGGCCTTCTGGCGAAGACACCCAACCCATCACCAAACTGTCCAATTTCAGTTGCACCCAAGTTTCAAAATCGACTTCAGTGCTCAATTGCTGAATCAATTAGTAAGACAGTCTTTTTCTGCCCTTAGCGCGGCGGCGAGCCAGCACCTTACGGCCATTGCGGTCGGACATTCTTTTGCGGAAGCCGTGCTCCTTTTTCCGATGCAGCTTCTTGGGCTGATAGGTTCTCAGCATCCTATGTTCCCCCTTTCAAGGTTACCCTAATAACTATACATTATATAGGATAGCGTTTAGGCGTGTCAACAAAAAACAGCTGCAAAGCAACTATTTTTTCCTGCACATCCAGCCGTTTTAAGGCCAGATATCTTTCCCAACCAAATGATGGGATCAAAAGACAAACCGATACTCTTTCATCTTACTTGTTCTCACCGAAAATGTCAATAGTTCCTAATCAATTGGGCCTTATCTCCTGCAGAAAAAAATAAACTTATTTTTATACAAAAAACTGCCGCTTTACGATTTCACAATCGTTAAAACGGCAGTCCCTTTGCGATTTATTTTGAACCGTACTTACCAATCGTTATCATCTTCGTCAAAAATGCTTCCTGATGAAGATAAAATGTGCAGATCTCCTGTATTCATGTCCATAGCCATATTATTAGACATCTTCATCACAAGATTTCCATCCTCGTCCATAGTTAGATTATCAGATGCTGAAAAACCTATTTTACCATTGAATAGGTCTAAAAAGGAACCCATACTAGTATCTGCCTTTCTGTTTAATCGTCACACCAACCAAATCCCAAATCCGGGACCCAATACACATCTACGTAAGGCTTATCTTTTTGTTTCTTCTGCCTAGCCTCATTGGATTGCCGAGCTTTGTATGCCTTGTTGTTCGGATTGTTCTGATTTGCATAATCATCAAGCTGTTGCTTTGTATGCGTCTTTCCAGACATTCGTCTGCTTTTAGACATAGCTCTTCCCCCTTTCGCCTTGATTCTTGATTCCAAAAATCAATATGCACTGGATAGCGGACAACCGTGTGTTACCTTCTTAGCTGAATCCATAATAATATGGATTATCCCTGCCTTTATTGATCTCTCAAGGGTGGAGAGTAATTTCTGTTTGCCAATAAAAAATTACTCAATTTTATTTTATTACAAGAGTATAATTTTTTCAATATCTTAATTTATTAAACAGTTAGTATTTTTAGTGCTTTGTAATGTTTGAGACTTTTACTATCCTAAAAACAAATGCTTTTTTATTTTCCAATACTTTCCTCCTCTTTGATAAGCCTTACAAATTTGTATAAATGATACTTTTCTTCAGATACTAGAGTCAAACCAATCTCGATAAAGGAGAATTATATATATGAAAGCTACTGGTATTGTTAGAAGAATCGATGATTTAGGCCGCGTTGTCATTCCCAAAGAGATCCGCCGCACCATGCGTATCCGGGAAGGCGATCCTCTGGAGATCTACACCGACAACGATGGCGAAGTCATTTTTAAGAAATATTCCCCCATTGGTGAGTTGTCCTCCTTCGCCTCCCAGTACGCCGACGTCTTATATCGTTCCTGCGGACTTCCCATCTTGGTATGCGACCGGGATCACTGCATCGCGGCTTCCGGCATCTCCAAAAAGGAAGTGGTGGAACGTCGCATTACCTCCCAGCTGGAAGATATGATGGAATCCCGTCAGATGCACGTGACCAAGGCCGGAGAACAGCGCCGGTTTATGCCGGTGGAAGGCGTGGATCGTGCAGCATCGGTGATGGCTCCTATTACGTCGTCGGGTGATATCACCGGCGCTGTGGTGGCGTTGATGCCCGAGAGCGGCGCTGTACCCGGCGAGACCGAGATCAAGCTGATCCAAGTAGCAGCCGGCTTCCTGGGCAAACAAATGGAAGAATAGGGGGTAGTACCCCTTTCCACGCCGCCCTAAAGTTATGGCGGATTCTTATTCCCCGTTGACACGGTATCTGGGGGCAGTGCCCCCCCACGTCGCCCTATGGTTTTGACGGACGCTTCTCTCTTAGGGACACGGTATCTTTTTCCTGTTGGTCAACAAGCTTTTGGTGGGCAGTGCCCCCCTCCACATCGCCCTATGGTTTTGACGGACGCTTCTCTCCTAGGGACACGGTATCTTTTTCCTCGCGGGCTACTACCAATTCCTTTTCGTACTGGCCTTGGCGCGCGACGCGGCTGTGGGCACTGCCCACCGCGACGTGGAAACGGGCACTGCCCGCCCTCTAAATGTTGGCGGATTTGGGTTGCAATTGGAATAAAAGTGTGGTAATATAATAGGTATAGTATAGTGTACGACGATGAAAGAGTGGGGCGACCCGCTCTTTCGTTTGTATAGAGTGAATTTGCGGAGGTTATCTATGGCCAAAATGAGTACAGTAGAGCGGGTCTGGCAATTGGCCGATCCCATTGCCAAGTCGCTGGATCTGATTCTTTGGGACGTCCGATTCGTCAAAGAAGGGGCGTCCTGGTTTTTGCGCATTTATATTGACAGCGATACCGGCGTATCGCTGGACGAATGCGAGGCCATGTCCCGGGCGCTGGATCCCGTGCTGGACGAAGCCGATCCTATTTCCCAATCCTATTACTTAGAGGTGTCCTCCCCCGGCACCGAACGGGCTTTGACCCGTCCCTTCCATTTTGAATCCTGCTTAGGGGAACAGATTCTTATCCGCCTGATCCGTCCCCAGGATGGCCGCCGGGAGTACCAGGGGGTGCTCACCGGATATGAGGACGGCCGCATTACCCTGGATGACAACGGCGCATCCCGTACATTTGACGAAAAAGACACCGCCCTTTGCCGGCTAGTTGATACTTTTTTTGGAGGTTAACAATCGATGAATCGCGAATTTTTTGAAGCGCTGCGCCAGTTGGAACAGGAAAAGAAAATCCCTGCTGAGTACTTATTGGATAAGATTTCCGAGGCCATTGTCACCTCAGTGAGACGCAGCTACGGTGGTAAGGACAATGTAGAGGTCCGTGTGGACGCCAGTAAAGATATCTTTGAAGTCTATCTGAAAAAAGACGTGGTGGAAGAGGTGGAGGATCCCGATACCCAGATCCTTCTGGAGGATGCCCGCCGTTACGAGTCCATGTCCCGGCTGGGCGATGTGCTCCGCATCCCGCTGGAGACCAAGAAATTCGGCCGTATCGCCGCCACTACCGCCAAACACGTCATCCGTCAAGGCATCCGGGAGGCCGAGCACGGCCAGGTGCTTCAGGAGTTCCAGAGCCGTCAGCAGGAATTGGTCAGCGCCGTCGTGCAGCAGATCAATCCCCATTCCGGCAATGTGACGGTTACCATCGGCCGGTCAGAAGCCATCCTCTTTAAGACCGAGCAGACCCCAGGGGAAACCTATCACGAAGGGGATCATATTAAGGTTTATATCGTGGACGTCAAAGCCAGCGAAAAGGGACCCAGGGTTACCATCTCCCGCACCCATCCGGGCCTTGTGAAACGTCTTTTTGAAATTGAAGTGCCTGAAATCTACGACGGCACGGTGGAAATCAAAGCCGTATCCCGCGAAGCCGGTTCCCGCACCAAATTGGCCGTATGGAGTAAGGATCCCAATGTAGACCCCATCGGCGCCTGCATCGGCAACAAGGGGGTACGCGTGGGAAAAATCGTGGAGGAACTGGGCGGCGAGAAAATCGACATCGTCAAGTACTCCGACGATCCGGCCGCCTTTATCGCCGAAGCCCTCTCCCCCGCCACCGTCCTCAAGGTGGAGATGGATCCGGAAAATCCCAAAGGCTGCCGTGTGACGGTGCCGGACAATCAATTGTCCCTGGCCATCGGCAACAAAGGTCAGAACGTCCGCCTGGCCGCCAAACTGACCGGCTGGAAAATCGATATCCGTCCGGAATCGGGTTTCTACGGCGAGGAGGCCGAGCCTGCCAAAGAAGACACCAGCCATTCTGAAGGGTCTGATACAGAGGCTGTGGACACAGCTTCCGAAGAAGTGAACACCGAAGTGGAAACGGTGCAGGAATAACCCAGACATAATACGGCAGGTGGTTTTCCCTCCAGCCGATTTACTCATAAATGCCCGAACGAAATGCTCTGATTTGACATGATAAGGTGATGCGACCATGCAAAAAAAGGTTCCCATGAGAATGTGCACAGGATGCGGTGAAATGAAGCCCAAGCGAGAACTGGTCCGCGTGGTGAAAAGCCCGGAGGGGGAAATCTCGCTGGATCTGACCGGCCGGAAACCGGGCCGGGGCGCTTATGTGTGTCCCGACGCCGGATGCCTCAAGACCGCCCGCAAAAAAAGAAGTTTTGAGCGCACTTTTTCCTGCCAAATCCCAGACGAGGTCTACGACCGAATGGAGGAGGAAATTGCCGCCCATGAATGACCGCCTGCTCTCACTTTTGGGAATCGCCCGCCGGGCGGGTAAACTGACCATGGGGTTCGACCCTGTGGCGGAAGATGCAGCCAAACACAAGGCAAAACTTGTGCTCACGGCATCCGACCTCTCGGAGCGCACGTTGAAGGGCGTAAGAGAGGTATGCGCGCAACACAATGTCCCATGCGTCCCCCTTGGCCGTACCATGGACGAGATCCACAAGGCCATCGGGAAACGCACTGGCGTACTGGCAACAGCCGACCACGGCTTTGCCCAATCGATCAAGGAGCTTTGCCGCTTCAACAATGAGGAGGAATCGCAATTATGATGATAAAATACCGGGTGCATGAAGTAGCAAAAGACCTGGATATCCCCAGCAAACAAGTGGTCGACCTACTTGCCAAGTACTTCGATACCCCTAAAAAACATATGACTGCTTTGACCGAAGAGGAATTAAATGTGGTGTTTGAAACCGTCACCCAAGACCATCAGGTGGATAGTTTTGACGCTTACTTTGCCGATACGGAAAAACCGGCTGCCCCTGTGAAAAAGGAAGCCCCTGCCGTTCCTCCATCTCAGGCTCAGAGTGGAAAACCCTCCGGCCCCCAGGGTAAACAGCAGAACCAAAATCAAAACGGTGCAAAATCCCAGCAGCAGGGCGGACGTCCGGCTCCCAAGTCCGGCGAACGGGATAACCGCCGTCCCCAGCAGCAAAACCGTCCCGCCCAATCCCAAGCAAAACCGGCTGGCCAGCCGTCCCAGACTCAAAACAGTCCCAAGGGACAGCAGGGCCAAAATGCCGGAAACACTGCCAAACCCCAGCAGCCCTCCCGCGGCACTGTGGTGCGCCGCACGGTGGATACCAGCCGTGCCACTGTCCAGTTGGATAAGTACAACGAGAAGTTTGAACAACTGGCTCCTGACGCAGGCAAACGGGACACTTTTGTCCGCAAGCAGAAACTGACCCAGAAGTCGGCTCAGTACCGCAATAAAAACCGCCGTGCCCGTCGGGAAACGGAGGCAGAGCGTCTGCGCCGCATCGAACAGGAACGCCAGAAAAAAGGTCTTACCATCACCGTAGGCGACGAGATCACGGTGGGCGAGCTTGCTTTGCGCCTCAAAGCCACATCGGCCGAGGTCATCAAGAAGCTGATGCAGCTGGGCGTCATGGCCAGCATCAATGAGGTCATCGACTTCGATACCGCTGAACTGGTAGCGATGGAGTTCCACGCTAAGGTGGAACGCGAAGTGGTGGTCACCATCGAGGAACGCATCATCGACGACAGCGAGGATTCCGATGACAACCTCTTCCCCCGCAGCCCGGTTGTGGTGGTCATGGGCCACGTCGACCACGGTAAGACCTCCCTGCTGGACGCCATCCGCAATGCCAAGGTCACCGCTTCCGAAGCCGGCGGCATCACCCAGCACATCGGTGCCTACCGCGTACCGCTGGAGGATCGGGAGATCACCTTCCTGGATACCCCCGGCCACGCCGCCTTTACCTCCATGCGTGCCCGCGGCGCCCAGGTCACCGACATCGCCGTATTGGTGGTGGCTGCCGATGACGGCATCATGCCCCAGACGGTAGAGGCCATCAACCACGCCAAAGCCGCCGGTGTATCCATCATCGTGGCCATCAACAAAATGGATAAGCCCAGCGCTGATCCCGACCGCATCAAACAACAGCTGACTGAATACGAGCTGGTTCCCGAAGAATGGGGCGGCGATACTATCTGCGTCCCGGTTTCGGCCGCCACCCATCAGGGCATTGACGACCTGTTGGAGACCATCCTGCTGGTGGCTGACATGAAGGAACTCAAGGCCAATCCCAACCGCGCCGCCAAAGGCGCCGTCATCGAGGCCCGTCTGGACAAAGGACGCGGCCCGGTTGCCACCATCCTGGTGCAGAACGGCACCCTGCATGTGGGTGACATTGTGGTGGCCGGCACTTCGGTAGGCCGTGTGCGCGCCATGCTGAACGACCATGGCGAACGGGTGGAGGAAGCCGGTCCGTCGGTACCGGTGGAGATCACTGGCTTGGACGAAACCCCGTCGGCAGGCGATACCTTCAACGCTGTCTCGGATGAAAAGCTGGCCCGTGAATTGGTGGAGCAACGCAAATCCCAGATCAAGGAAGAGCAGTTTGCCGCCGTCCAGAAGGTCACATTGGATAACCTCTTCAGCCAGATGCAGGAGGGCGACGTCAAAGAGCTCAACGTGGTGGTCAAAGCCGACGTCCAGGGCTCGGTGGAAGCTGTCCGCCAGTCCCTGGAGAAGCTTTCCAATGACGAAGTCCGGGTCCGGGTCATCCACGGCGGTGTCGGCGCCGTCAGCGAATCGGACGTCATGCTGGCAAACGCTTCCAACGCCATCATCGTGGGCTTTAACGTCCGTCCCGACCCCATCGCCGAAGAAAACGCCCAGCGAGCCGGCGTGGATATGCGCATGTACCGGGTCATCTACGACTGCATCGAGGAAATCGAATCGGCCATGAAGGGCATGCTGGCTCCCAAGTTCCGGGAAGTGGTGCTGGGCCGTATCGAGGTCCGCGCCGTATACACCATCTCCAACGTGGGCACCGTCTCGGGCTGCTATGTGTTAAACGGCAAGGTAAACCGTCAATGCCAGATCCGCGTGGTGCGGGACGGCATCGTCATCACCGAGGACCGCATCTCCTCCCTCAAGCGCTTTAAGGACGACGTCAAGGAAGTCCAGCAGGGCTACGAATGCGGCATCGCGCTGGAGCGCTTTAACGACATCAAGGAAGGCGATATTTACGAAGCCTTCATCATGGAAGAATACCAGGAATAATTGGGGAAACACAATTTGCGGGGAGGGGGATGATGTCCTCTCCCCTGCAAATACTAGTGCTATCCCCGATTTTCTTTCTCTTTTTGTTTTTTCTCCAGAAAGGAGTTACTAAAATGCCAGGACATCGCATGGGCCGCGTCACGGAAGACATCAAGCGGGAACTGACTGCCATCCTGCGCACCGTCAAAGATCCGGCGGTGACGGGGATGCTGTCCATTGTCCGCTGTGAGGTATCCAGTGACTTATCGGTCGCTAAAATATTCATCAGTTCCATGGACGGTTTTGATGCTGCCAAATCAGCTGTCAAGGGCCTGACCCATGCTTCAGGCTACATCCGCCGGGAACTGAGCCTTCGCCTTTCGCTGCGCCATACGCCGCAGCTCAAGTTCATTGCCGACGATTCCATCGCCCACGGCGCTGACATCGCCCGCATGCTCGAAGACATTTCCAGGAGGGATCACGGTGAAAATCCTGACCAGTGACGCCGCTGAGATGCTGCAAAGCGCCGACGACATCTTGATTTTAACCCACCAGTCTCCCGATGGGGATACCTTGGGTTCCGGATTTGCCATCTGCCGGGCCCTAAGACGTTTGGGGAAACGGGCCCAGGTGGTGTGTTCCGACCAGATTCCCCACAAATACGCCTATCTGTGGGAAGGGCTCGACAGCCAGCAGTTTACCCCTAAGTTTATTCTGGCGGTGGATGTCGCCGATCCCAAGCTGCTGGGCAATAAGCTCTCGGTTTATGCCGACAAGGTGGATCTGTGCATCGATCATCACGGGTCCAACACCCAGTATGCAAAGCACCTTCTCCTTGAGGAATGCGCCGCCACCTGTGAGATGATTTACGGCGTTATCGGCGCCATGGGGGTGGAACTGGACCGGGCTATGGCGGAAGATCTCTATACCGGCATCTCCACCGATACCGGCTGTTTCCGCTATTCCAACACCACCGTCCGCACCCATCTCATCGCGGCAAAACTCTTGGGGCTGGGCATCGATGCCTATGCCATCAACCGGGCCATGTTTGAAATCAAGTCCCCCAGCTTCTTTGCGCTGCGCAAACTGGCCTTGGATTCTATGGAAACCTATTTTGACGGCCACTGCGCCCTTATTTATATCACCTACCAGAACATGCAGTCCACTTCGGCCCAGCAGGAGGATCTGGATGGCCTGACCGCCATCCCCCGCCAGATGGAGGGTGTAGACATCGGCGTCATTCTCAAGGAAAAAGAACCGGGGGCATGGAAGATCTCAGTCCGCACCGGCGAGCCCTACAACGCTTCTGCCTTGTGCTCCAAGCTGGGCGGCGGCGGACATGCCCGTGCCGCCGGATGCGCCTTAACCGGTACTGCCCAGCAGGTGCGGGATCAGATGCTGCCGGTGCTGGCAGAGGCATTGGGTGTATCCTTATGAACGGTATCCTGTGCGTGGACAAGCCGCAGGAGTTCACTTCCTTTGACGTAGTAGCGGTACTTCGTAAATTGACCGGTATCAAACGCATCGGCCACACCGGTACCCTGGATCCTATGGCGACGGGAGTGCTGCCGGTGATGGTGGGCAACTGTACCCGGTTTTTAGAACTGCTCCCCTCCCACGGCAAACGGTATACCGCCCGGCTCCAATTGGGAGTGGCTACCGATACCCAGGACATCTGGGGGACGGTGATATCCAATCGTCCGGTGGCGGTGGGGAAAGCCCAGGTAGAAGCTCTCCTCCCCCGCTTTACCGGACAGATCCAGCAACTGCCTCCCATGTATTCCGCCGTCAAGCAGGACGGTAAACGGCTGTATGAGCTGGCCCGTCAAGGGGTGGAGGTGGAGCGTAAACCCCGTACCGTCACCATCCATCGCCTATGCCTCACCCAGTGGGACGAGTCCTCCCATCAGTATGAAGTGGATGTCACCTGTTCGGCCGGCACCTATATCCGCACCCTCCTTCATGATATGGGGGAGGCTCTCGGATGCGGTGCAGTTATGACATCCCTGCGCCGCACAGAGGCCTGTGGTTTTTCCCTGGATGCATGCCGGGATATTCCGACCCTGCGTTCCCTGGACCGGCAGGAGCTTGAGAAAATTTTACTGCCCATCGACCAGGCTTTCCTGGAGTACCAATCCATTTCGGTTTCCGATGCCCAATCGGTCCGGTTCCAAAATGGAGGGGCTTTGGATTTAAACCGTTTGTCCCGTTCTCTGTCCTCGGATCAGATGGTCCGGGTGTACAGCAAAAGCGACCGGTTTCTCGGCCTAGGACGTGCCGACAGTCGCGCTGGACAATTGAAAATCGTCCGGCTCTTCCTCCCCTAAATTGTTCTTTTCGTATTTTTGTTTTTAATTATACATATTGTAATTTAATTTATCTGGCAAATAATATCATTTTTGTTATATTTAATTCTAATATAACAATTCGTATTATTCTTATCCTGTCTTGGAGGAGCTTGCTTATGAAAGTCATCCGTCAAGTTCCCTTTTATACCAATCATACCGCCGTGGCATTGGGCCGGTTCGACGGCCTTCATCTGGGTCATCAATCGGTGATCGGTGAGGCAATCCGCGCATCCAAGGAGGGGCTTACCTCCTGTGTCTTTACCTTTTCCCGCGGCCCTACCGATACCTCCCCCATGCTGATGACCCCCGCCTTAACCGAACAAATCCTGGGCAAGATGGGGGTGGATATCCTGCTGGCCCCCCCTTTCGACTCCATGAAGGACTGGTCACCGGAACATTTCGTATCCCGGTTCCTTCATGAACAGCTGGGCGCCAAAAAGGTTATGTGCGGATTTAATTATCACTTCGGCGCCAAGGCCGTCGGCACTCCCGATCACTTGCGGGAATTGTGCGCCCGGTATGGCATTGAAGTCGAGGTGATCGGACCCATCCAGGAATGTGGACTGCCCATCAGTTCCACCCGCATCCGCCGCCTGGTCCTCCAGGGGGATATGCCGGGAGCCGCCCGATTGCTGGGCCGTCCTTTGCTCATTGATCTGCCGGTCATTGAAGGGAAAAAGGTGGGACGTCTCATGGGTACCCCCACCATCAACCAGCGCCCTCCAGACCGGTTTGTCATCCCCCGGCGGGGCGTGTACGCCTCCTGCTGCTATGTGGGGGGAAAGTGGCTTCCTTCGGTGACCAACTGCGGCCTTCGCCCTACCATCAACAGCCTGGAGCATCCTCTTCTGGAAACTTGGATCCCGGATTTCTCCGGCGATCTTTACGGCCTTACCATCCCGGTGGCACTTCTGGAATTTTTGCGTCCGGAAAAGAAATTCGACGACCTGGACCAACTGCGGGACTGCATCCAGCAAAACGGCAGAGACGCCGCCCGTATCGCCCAACAGTGGACGTTTGATTTTGTCTTTTGATTGATTTAAAGGAGCTATTTACCGTGCTAAAAGAGTTGCAAGAGAGCATCCTCTCTCTCAAAAAGGAACGAAACGCCGTCATACTCGCCCACAGTTATCAATCGCCTGAAATCCAGGAGATCGCCGATTTTACCGGCGATTCCTTTGCCCTGAGCGTCAAAGCCAAGGACATTGACGCCGATACCGTCTTGCTGTGCGGCGTGCGGTTTATGGCGGATACGGTAAAAATTCTAAATCCCGATAAGACCGTCCTATTGCCCAACCCGGCCGCGTCCTGTCCCATGGCCCATCAGATCGATCCCCAGAGGGTCAAGGATTACAAAACAGCCCATCCGGATTGCTGTATTGTGGCCTACGTCAACACAAGCACCCGCCTCAAAGCTCAGTGCGACGTGTGCGTCACCTCCTCCAGCGCCCCTAAGATCGTATCCCGCATCCCCAATGAACACATCCTGTTTATTCCCGACTGCAACCTGGGATCGTGGGTGCAAAAACTGCTGCCGGACAAGCATCTCACCCTGTGGGACGGACACTGTCCCGTTCACAATCAGGTGACAGCCGAGGACTGCGCACGTATGAAGGCGCTGTACCCGGACGCGAAATTGGCGGTTCATCCGGAATGTCCCCCTGAGGTAGTGGAGCAGGCTGATTTGGTAGGTTCCACCGCCGAAATTTTGCAGTATGCATCCTCCCGGGAGGACGACATCATCGTGGGCACGGAAAAGACCATTGCCGATTGGCTTGGCCTCCAGTTCCCCACCCGCCGGTTCCCTGTGCTGTCGAAAAAACTGATCTGTCACGATATGCGTATGACAACCCTTTCGGATGTCTATCACGCATTGGAAGGATCGGGCGGTGAGGAAATCGTCATGGAGGAATCCCTCCGCCTGGCGGCGAAACGCCCCATCGACGCCATGATTGAGCTCAATACATAAAAAGCTACCGTTTCGCATCAAAAAACAGCCGTGGATTTTTTCCAGCGGCTGTTTTTAACAACAGGTCAGGTTATCCATAAACCGGCATAAAACTTATTTTAGAATGGGACATAGGGTTCTTTTTACAGGTGGATCTTCAGAGAATATTTTTATTGTGGACAAAATTCATATAGAACCATTTTCATACTTTAAAATAAGCCTGATGGAATACAAGGTGCGCCAAAGTTTTTTTGACACACCTGCAAAACTTTGTCCTTTCCCTATTTGTTGCGGAATTTAACGATGCAATTCAGGATGGTAAGCATCAGCCTTTGGTCATCCTTGGAGAGAGTATCCAAAATGTTGTAAGCTTGAGCAGACAGATTCTCTTCTTCTGAGTAATATTCCACCAGCTTTTCAAACAACACTTCCAAAGGAAGCTCCAATGCATTGGCGATTTTCCAGATGCTTTCAATGGTCGCGTTTTTCTCTCCTCGCTCCACTTGACCGATGTAAGTGGGATGAAGTCCGCACTTTTCCGCCAACTGTTCTTGACTCAACCCTTTGCGCATTCTGCAGTGTTTCAGCCTCTCCCCTACCGTTTTGATAATCTCATTCAATCTAGTCACCTCAGAAATAGACTAAAGGCATTGAATATTATTTTCTATAGACTATTGATATTAATCAAATTTTAATTTATACTATAGGTATGATTCAAACTACAGTGTGTACTATAAGTATGCAAGTTGTTCAAAATGAGTCAAACCTCCGCCAAATCCTCTTTTTCTCCCCTTGATCTCCTCACATTCGTGACTGAAATACTGGGGGCCAAAAGGATGGCGGAAGCTTCTATTTCCCTTATTTCTCCTTCTTTATGATTTCTTCTTTTTTCATCTCCAAGAAATGCCGGGGCGGATAATCCGTCCCGGCATTTCTATGTTGCCCTTCTCCAGCAAAATCTAGTCAGTGCAATCATCTATTTTTATCCCGCTGATCCCTCAGATTGAGAGAATTATTTGATCTATTTGTGCATCGGTTGCCTGAGATAAAAAATAAGGGTATAATAAAAGGGAAAGCCAGATGGGTAACAGTCTGCACTCTTTCGATTGGGATTTTTCCTTTTGAAACCATCTTAACAACGTTACCCTGTGAAAGGATGAGGAACTTGCAGGAAAAACAGTTGCTTGAACAAATGTGCCGCCAATTGGTAGCGTCTTTTCATCCGCAGAAGATCATCCTCTTTAATAAAAAAGTGTCCACCGACGGCGCTCTCTCTTCCTTTAAATTATGCGTCATCTTGGACACCGACGATGTCTTAGCCGCTGAACAAAAAATTTATCTCACTCTCGACTTCGATCTCCCTTATGATATTCTCGTTTACACCCCGGCCGAATGGGATAAATATTCCTCTGACCCCGATTCTTTCGCCTCCCACGTCAATCAGAAGGGGATGGTGCTTTATCATGGGTAGGAGGGGAGATCGCTCCGGGGACAGCCGTCATTATTTCGATTGGCTGGAATTCGCCAGCCAGGATTTATTGACCGCCCGTATCCTGTTGGAACAGGATATATGCTTATCTTCCGCGGCTTTTCATTGCCAGCAATGCATTGAGAAGGCTTTGAAGGCTTACGTGCTCTTCCGGAAAGGGATGCATGTGGATGGGCATAACCTGACGTGGCTATGCCGTCAGGCCGTTAAAATCGACCCGTCCTTCCGCCAGTGGATGGACGAGAGCGCTTTTCTCAACCGTTATTACATTGAAACCCGTTATCCTTCCGATCATTCCCTGCCGCTGACCACACAACGACTTCAGAAAGTTTACTCCATGGCGGAGGACATGTATAACTTTATCTGTAAAGAAGTCTATGACGACGGGGACCTGGAATAAAGCCCATCTCTCTCCCCTTAGCTACCGTGTCAACCAGGTCAAATAGCTACCACGCTTTAGGGCGGATTGGCTCCAGGTTCTGCCTGGGACAAAACGGCCATGGCCAGCCTTTCTGCATCGGCAAAGGTGGATAAAGCGCCTGCCTGTGCCCGGAAACCCGGTGCGCCTCGCAAGCCTTTCATATACCATGCGGCATGCTTGCGGGCCTCCAGCATGCCTCCCCGTTCCCCTTTGAGTTCACACATGCGCTTGATATGCTTGAGCATGACAAACATGCGCTCCTTGATGCCAGGCAGGGGAAGCATACAATGATGATCCAGCCAGGCGTTAATTTCCCGGAAAATCCAGGGAGTCCCCAACGCCCCGCGTCCTACCATGACGGCGTCACATCCCGTCTCCTCCAAAAGACGTGCGGCATCCTCCGGGCGGAAAACATCGCCATTGCCGATGACCGGTACGGCGACCGCCTGCTTGACCGCTTTGATAATATCCCAATCGGCGGTGGGAGCATACATTTGATCCCGCGTCCTGCCGTGCACTGTAATGGCCGCGGCGCCGGCCTGCTCGCACACCTTGGCCACCTCCACGGCGTTAACCGATTGTGCGTCCCACCCTTTGCGGATCTTGACTGTGACTGGGACGTCGGCCGCTCCTACCACCGCCTCCACCAACCGGCCGCACAGGCCGGGATTTCGCATCAAGGCGCTGCCGCAGCCGTTGTTGACGATTTTAGGCGCCGGGCATCCCATGTTAATATCAATAATATCCGGATGGTATTCCATCACCATACTGGTGGCCTGGGCCATAATGGCCGGATCATCGCCAAAAATCTGCAAGGCGATGGGCCGTTCCTCTTCCCCATATTGCAACAGCTGGGCCGACTTCCGATCCCCATACACAAGCCCTTTGCTGCTGACCATCTCAGAGGTTGTCATAGCGGCGCCGTATCCGGCGCACAGCTCCCGGAAGGCACGATCCGCCACCCCCGCCATAGGCGCCAATACAGCCCGTCCCTCGATCTGGTATGATCCAATGTGCAATCCAAATTCCCCCGTCCCGCGGACAGCCTCCTGCCGCCTGTTGTATCGAGGCCATCCTCTCTGACAAGGTGGCCCTTCTTATTTTATTATTGCCCATGCGGGCCGGATTGTCAAATAAAAACAAGTCGGAGTGATTGATCTTGAAACTTCTCGTCCTGGATGGAAACAGCATCTTAAACCGCGCTTTTTACGGCATCCGTATCCTGAGCACCAAGGACGGCCGTCCCACCAACGGCATCTACGGTTTTCTCACCATTCTCCTCAAGCTGCTGGAGGATTTGTCCCCCGACGGCGTAGCCGCCGCTTTCGATCTGCGCGCCCCCACCTTCCGGCACAAGATGTACGCCGGTTACAAGGCCAACCGCAAGGGGATGCCGCCGGAATTGGCCGCTCAATTGGACCCTCTCAAGGAAATCCTGACGGCGATGGGTGTGCATGTCCTGGCCTGCGAGGGCTGGGAGGCCGACGATATCCTGGGCACCTTGGCCAAGGCCTGCCGGGATGACAAAGACCAATGCATCATCGCCACCGGGGACCGGGATTCCCTCCAGCTGGTGGGGGACGGCGTCACTGTGCGCCTGGCCTATACCAAACAGGGACGTCCCGAGGCCACCCTATATGACCAGAAGGCCATTGAGGAGGAATATGGGATTTTACCCCGTCAGCTCATTGACGTCAAGGCGCTACAGGGGGACAATTCCGACAATATCCCCGGTGTGGCGGGCATCGGGCCTAAAACAGCTTGTTCGCTCATCCAGCAGTTCGGTTCGCTGGACGGGGTATATGGGCATCTCGACGATCCATCCATGAAGAAGGCCGTTCGGAATAAGCTGGAGGCGGGCAGGGATTCCGCCTATCTCAGCCGGGAGCTGGGCGTCATCCGCACCGATGCGCCGGTGGATTTGGAGCCCAGCCACTATCTTTTATCCAAACGGGACGACGGTGTGTTGGCGCGTCTTCTGGCCCATCAGGAGCTCTTCTCCCTCATCGAGCGGTTAAGCCTGACGACATCGGCTCCCGTTCCATCTGAGGAATCCCCTCAGGCTCATTCTACTTTGTCTTTTGTCCCCCAGCCCCAAGGTCAAGAGATGCTCCGGTGTTTGGAAGAAGCCGGCCATATCGGCCTTGCCCCCGTGTGGGAGGAGGGAACGCTTAAATCTTTTATGGTCCGGGCGGGAGACACTCTTTTTTGCCTCAAAGATAACTTTCAGGCTCTCTCCTCCTTGGATGTCCCCCTTTTGTGCGAGGACAGCAAGGATATCACCAAGGCTTTCCTGGATCAGGACATCCTTTTGCCGGAGCATCTGGTGGATATCCAGCTGGCGGCCTATCTGTTAAACCCCTCCGGGTCGGGCTACGATGCGCTGCGTCTGGCACAGGAATACGATATCCCTACCCCGTCGATTCCCGACGATATCCCGGACCCCGAGGCCGCTGTCCGTGCGGCGGTGCTGCCTCCCCTGGCTGAAAAACTGCTGGGACAAGTCGAGCAAAACGGACAACACGAACTATTTTACACCATTGAACTCCCATTGGCCAGAGTCCTGGCCGAGATGGAACGGGTAGGGTTTGCCGTGGATCAAGAGGGCATCCGCGAGTTCGGCCTTCAGCTGGACGGCCGCATCCAGGAGATCACCGCTGCTATTTTTGACTTAGTTGGATATGAATTCAATCTCAATTCCCCCAAGCAATTGGGAGAGGCTTTGTTTATCAAATTAGGTCTCCCGGCCAAGAAAAAGACTAAAACCGGTTATTCCACCAATGCCGAGGTGTTGGAGAGCCTGGCCGACGCTCATCCGGCAGTGGCTATGCTGCTGGAATACCGTCAGCTTGCCAAACTCAAGTCCACCTACTGCGACGGTCTGTTAAAGGTCATCGGGGCGGATGGACGGGTGCGTTCCACCCTCAATCAGACCGAAACCCGTACCGGCCGCATCAGCTCCACCGAACCCAATCTACAAAATATCCCCATCCGCACCCAGTTGGGCCGTGAGATGCGCCGCTTCTTCAAGGCGAAGGATGGATGGGTCTTGTGCGATGCCGACTACAGTCAAATTGAACTGCGTGTTCTGGCCCATATGGCAAACGACCCCGCCATGATCGACGCTTTCCGCACGGGAGAGGATATTCATCAGATTACCGCTTCTCAGGTATTCCATATGCCGCCTGAGATGGTGACTCCCCTCATGCGCAGCCGGGCTAAGGCCGTCAATTTCGGCATCGTATACGGCATCGGCGCCTTCTCCCTGGCCAAGGATATCGGCGTCTCCCGGGCCGAGGCCAGCAATTATATCAAGGGATATTTCGCCACGTATGCAGGCGTGAAACGGTATATGGATCAAGTGGTGGAGGATGCCAAAAAAGAGGGGTACGCCCAAACCTTATTTGGACGGCGCCGGTATTTGCCGGAGCTCACCTCTTCCAATGCCAATCTCCGCGCCTTTGGGGAACGCGTAGCACGTAATATGCCGATCCAAGGTACGGCGGCTGATATCATTAAAATCGCTATGATCCGGGTACGGGATCGTCTCAAAGCAGAGGGATTAAAGGCCCGGATGATCCTTCAGGTACACGATGAATTATTGGTGGAAGCTCCTTTGGATGAAGCTGAACGGGCATCGGCCATCCTGCGGGAGGAGATGGAAGCGGCCGCTCAGATGGCTGTCCCCCTCAAGGTGGACGTCGGCCAGGGTGAAACCTGGTACGATGCCCACTAGCGGGCAGTGCCCGCTCCCTATTCGCGTCCTCAAGGCTGGTACAAGACACCGCCCCAGCGGCTCGCGGTCTGGGCTTGGTTGGAATGGGGGCAGTGCCCGCTCCCTATTCGCGTCCCTCAAGGCTGGCACAAGACACCGCCCCAGCGGCTCACGATTGAATCCATAATCCTTATTTATTTGTATGGGGGTATCGTATCATAAACGGAAAGGAGCGTATCCCAATGAAAATCCTCTTTGTTTGTACCGGCAACACCTGCCGTAGTCCCATGGCGGCGGCCATAGCCGAACAAAAATTATCCCAGGCCGGTCGGGATGATATCCAGGTAGACAGTGCTGGTCTGGCAGTATTCGGCGCTGATCCGGCGGCATCCAATGCCATAGAAGCCATGGCGGGAATGGGCGTCGATTTAAAGGCTCATCGATCCCGTGCTCTGCGTTTCGACGAGCTCCCCTCTACCGATTGGTTTGTAGCCATGACCCCCTCCCATGCCGCTGCTCTTAGCTCGGCCGGTGTGTCCCCCGACCGTATCTATGTACTTAATGTCCCCGATCCCTTCGGCGGCAACTTGGAGGTCTATCGCCAATCCAGGGATCAAATCAGCACGGCGGTGGATCGGTTCCTGAAAGAGGTGCTCTCCTGTGACTGACGGCCGTTCTCCTTCAGAGGGCAGCTTATATATAGTCCCCATGTCGGAGGCTGATATTCCTCATTTGACCAAATTGGAAGCCATTTGCTTCTCCTCTCCATGGAGCGAACAGGGACTTCGGGATGAGCTCTACAATCCCAATGCCGTCTTTCTAGTGGCCAAACGTGAAGAAAGCATCCTGGGATACCTGGGATTTTACCATATCCTAGATCAGGGAGATATCGCCAATGTGGCGGTGTTCCCGGAGGCACGGCGTTTGGGTGTGGCCTCCTCCCTTTTGAGGGCTGCTGTGGACTATGCCCATTCCCACGGTATCTGCCGCATGACATTGGAGGTGCGTCCCTCCAACATTCCCGCCCTCAAGCTCTACGAAGCCTTTGGTTTTGTGGAAGTGGGACGGCGGCGGCGATTTTACGTCAAGCCCGATGAGGATGCCCTCATTTTGGCCCGTGAATTCTCATCCACGTGATGTTTTCTCTTTATCCTAGTACAAACCGTTCCACGTGAAACTCAAGGCAAAATCTTCTCCTTTGTGGGACAATAAAAATTCACCCTGCCCTTCTCTGATAAGAAGGACTTAAGGGATACAAAAGGACGTGTGATCGTTTATGCACCTGTTAGCCATTGAATCCTCCTGCGATGAGACGGCCGCTGCTGTAGTGGACGACGGCCGAAAAATTTTGTCGTCGGTGGTGGCCTCCCAGGTGGAGGAACATAAATTATACGGTGGCGTGGTTCCGGAGATCGCTTCCCGACGTCATGTGGAATCCATCTCGGGAGTGGTCCGTCAGGCCCTGGAGGAGGCCGATCTCTCTCTCGACCAGATTGATGCCATAGCTGTCACCTATGCCCCGGGTCTTATAGGCGCTTTACTGGTGGGCGTCAATTTCGCCAAGGGATTGGCTTTGGCTGCCGGCAAGCCCTTGGTACCGGTCCATCATCTTCGGTCTCACATTGCCGCCAATTATCTAGCCCATCCGGATCTTGAACCTCCCTTTTTGGCTCTGGTAGCCTCGGGCGGGCACAGTCATATCATTGAGGTAAAGGATTACACAGCCTTCCACGTCTTGGGCCGCACAAGGGATGACGCCGCCGGCGAGGCCTTTGACAAAGCCGCCCGTTCCATGGGACTTCCCTATCCGGGCGGGGTTCATATGGATAAGGTCTCCCAGCACGGTAATGCCGACGCTTTCCACTTCCCTCATCCCAAAGTCGACGGCGCCCCATACGATTTCTCTTTTTCCGGACTCAAGACATCGGTCATTAACATGATCCATAACGCAGGTCAAAAAGGGGAAGAGCTCCCTCTGTCCGATCTGGCTGCCTCCTTCCAGAAGGCAGTGGTGGACGTTCTGTGCGATCGTGTGATGAAGGCTGCCGGTGATACCGGCGCCAAACGCATTGTACTGGCGGGCGGTGTTTCCGCCAATTCCCGACTGCGCAGCGAGATGCAGAAGTTATGTGAACAAAAGGGCCTCCCCTTATTCTTGCCGCCTCTCAATCTATGTGGTGACAACGCCGCTATGGTAGGGTCTCAAGGGTACTACGAATACCTGGCCGGACACTTAGCCGGACCTGATTTAAATGCCACAGCCAATATGTCCATTGATCAGATAAAAATCGGACGTTTGGCTTAATGAAAGTGAAATGTTCCCTTTGTTTGTCTCTTTTGATTCATAACATCCAGGTCAATCCTTCGACAAAATAGGCAACATCACAAAAATGCAAAGGCGGGCAGGAATCGTTAGAAAATTCACAGTTTCGTCCTTGCATCCACCTGGAAACCATAGTATAATGATAGCAAATCGGATTTTTAGAGAGGAGATTTGACTATGGCACTCACAACCAATCCCCATGTCCTGAAGTGGATTGACGAAAGCATCGCCTTAGTAAAACCGGACAAGGTAGTCTGGATCGACGGCTCTGAGGAACAGCTCAACGAGCTGCGCGAGCAGGCTATGGCTACCGGCGAAATGATAAAGCTCAACGAGGAGAAGCTCCCCGGCTGCTTCCTGCACCGCACTGCCATCAATGACGTTGCCCGTGTGGAAGGTCGTACCTTTATTTGCTCCCGCAAAGAAGAAGACGCTGGTCCTACCAACAACTGGATGGATCCCAAGGAAGCTTATGAAAAGGTTGGCAAGCTGTATGACGGCGCTATGAAAGGCCGTACCGCTTACATCATCCCCTATTCCATGGGCCCCATCGGTTCCCCCTTCTCCAAGGCCGGCGTTGAAATTACCGACTCCATCTATGTCGTGCTCAACATGGCCATCATGACCCGTATGGGCAAGGATGTCTTTACCGCCCTGGGCGACAGCAATGACTTCGTCCGCGGCCTGCATGCAAAAGCTGACCTGGATGAAGAGAATCGCTACATCCTCCACTTCCCGGAGGACAACACCATTTGGTCCATCAACTCCGGTTACGGCGGAAACGTTCTTCTGGGCAAGAAGTGCTTCGCTCTGCGTATCGCTTCCTACCAGGGTAAGAACGAGGGCTGGATGGCTGAACATATGCTCATCCTGGGCCTGGAGAATCCTCAGGGCGAAGTCAAATACGTCGCCGCTGCATTCCCGTCGGCCTGCGGTAAGACCAATCTGGCCATGCTGATCCCGCCGGAAGTTTACCGCAACAAGGGCTATAAAGTCTGGTGCGTGGGCGACGACATCGCTTGGCTACGCATCGGTCCTGACGGCCGTCTCTGGGCTGTCAACCCCGAAAACGGCTTCTTCGGCGTTGCCCCCGGCACCAACGAGAAGTCCAATCCCAACGCTCTGGCTTCCACCCGTCAGGGTACCATCTTCACCAACGTTGTCCACAACCTGGACGACAACACCGTTTGGTGGGAAGGTCTGGATAAGAATCCGCCTCGCAACGCTCTCAACTGGAAGGGCGAGAAATGGGACGGCGCTACCGCTACTGAAAAGGGCGCTCATCCCAACAGCCGCTTCACTGCTCCGGCTAAGAACTGCCCCTGCGTCAGCCCTGAATTCGACTCCTCCACTGGTGTGCCGATCTCGGCTATCATCTTTGGCGGCCGTCGTGCTAAGACCGCTCCCCTGGTTTACCAGTCCCGCGACTGGGATAACGGCGTATTCGTAGGTTCCATCATGGCCTCCGAGACCACCGCTGCCGCTACCGGCGCGGTGGGTGTTGTCCGCCGTGACCCGATGGCTATGCTGCCCTTCTGCGGTTACCATATGGGCGACTACTTCCAGCACTGGATTGACATGGGTAAGAAACTGGGCGACAAGGCTCCCAAGATCTTCAACGTCAACTGGTTCCGCACCGACGATGAAGGCAACTTCATCTGGCCGGGATTTGGCGACAACATGCGCGTCCTCGACTGGATCATCAAACGCACTGAGAATCAGGCCGATGCTCAGGAAACTGCCATCGGTTACGTTCCCAAGGCTGAGGACATCAACCTGGATGGTCTTGACTTCTCCATCGATACCCTCAAGGGCATCCTGGAAGTCGACAAGGATCTGTGGACTCAGGAAGCCGAAGGCATCACCGAATTCTACAAAAAGTTCGGCGATCATCTGCCCAAGGAACTGGCCAATCAGCTGGATATCCTCAAAGCCAACCTCAAGAAATAAGTTTGGTTTTTCTTTCCCCCTGCCGATGATCCGGCAGGGGGATTTTTTCTTTTACATCTTGATTCTTACAGCTTATAAATTTAATATGTATCTATACAGCATTTTATAGGTACATGGTAAATAACACTAAAAATTTATTTTGAGGTTTTTATATGGCTATTAAAAGTTTATCCATTCGCATTGATGACAAAATGCTCCATAAGCTGCATGTAGTTGCCGACTATGAAGGTCGCAGTGCAAACAGTGAAATCCTTATCCTGATCCGGGATGCAATTGAGAAATACGAAGAAAAGTATGGTGAAATCAAAATCAGCTGAAAGTGAACCATTCCCCATAAGGAAGAGGCGCCTCTTAGGAGGCGCCTCTTCCTTCTAATATCCCTTATCATTTTTACCTTTTATTTGGCTCTCCACTCCATCTCCCATTCCAGTTGACCGGTGGAATTGTCCTTTCTCTCCTCTACCATGGAGAATCCTTCCCGCCGGTAGAACGAAACTGCACGCCTATTTTCTACATAGACCGCCAAACGCAAGCGGCTGTGTTCCCTTTTGGCTTCTTCCATCAGTTCATGGCCAATGCCCTGGCCCCGTCTTTCCTTGTCCACAAACAGGCCGGCAATCCATTCTCCGCTGTACCCTAAGAAGGCTACAATGTCATCTTCCTCTGTCCAGGCCAATATCTTCGACTGCGGCACAGCTTCCCTCACTTCTTCCCAGTGGCGTTCCCAATAGGACGGATCCACAAAAGGATGCGCCTGTTTATTGCCCGACAGCCAAATTTCCATAACCCGATCCAATGTCTTATCCGTCCAATGGGTGACGTTCATAACCATACAGGTTACTCCTCCTCTAAGGGAATGGATTTTACAATGCGGCCTCCGCCCAATACCAAGTCTCCACGATAAAAGACGGCAGCCTGTCCCGGCGTCACCGCACGGATAGGGGCGTCAAACAGGACCTGTACCTTATTGTCATCCAGAGGAACTAGACGTGCCGGTGTCAGGCGGGACTGATACCGCACCATGACTTCCACTTTCATCTCCTCCTGCGGCCAATCGAAGGGAATAAAATTCACCCCATCGGCCATCAGACCGGTAAAGTACTCTTTCCCCCCTTCCACCAGCACTACCTGGTTTTTTTCCGGGTCGATGGTGCGCACATACATGGGCCTGCCAAACGCTATCCCCAATCCTTTGCGCTGGCCCACAGTATAATGCAAAATCCCCTTGTGCTGGCCTAGCACATTCCCCTTTTCATCCACAAAATCTCCGGGCGGCGTCGTTTTCCCCGCGTAGTCCCGGATAAAGCTGGCATAATCATCATCGGGGATGAAACAGATTTCCTGACTATCCGGCTTATGGGCCACAGGCAGGCGGTACCTTTCAGCCAGACGACGGATCTCTTCCTTTTCGTAAGTGCAAAGAGGAAGCACTGTATGGGCAAGCTGATTTTGGGTAAGATGATAGAGCACATAACTCTGATCTTTTCCAGCTGGCGACCTCTTTAACAGATAACGTCCGTCCTTTTTCTCAATCGAAGCGTAATGGCCTGTGGCAATCCTGTTGTATCCGAGTTCCCGGGCCTTTTCCAGCATGGCTCCGAATTTGATTGTCCGGTTGCACGCCACACAGGGATTTGGCGTACGGCCATGGAGATATTCCTCCACAAAATAGTCGATGACGTTTTGGGCAAATGGTCTTGTCAAATCCACCACATAGTGGGGGATCCCTAATTCATCGGCCACACGGCGGGCATCCTCAGCTTCATGGGACCAGCCGGCCATACAGCCGTACTCCGGTTTCAGCTTGAGCGTCATGCCCGCCACATCGTACCCTTGTTGAAGCAGGAGAGCTGCGGCTACAGAGCTATCCACTCCTCCGCTCATGCCCACCATCACCTTTTCCGCCATCACGTCTCCCCCTTCGAGCCCCCATGGTCGGCTCATTTTTTGCTATGATACCACAGGTCAAATGACTTGTCCAGCTTACTCCACTTCCTCACCATCCAGCAGCATAAGCACCCGGGCATACTTGCTGCGCGGTTCAGGACAAAGCCCATACTTCTGTGCCAGATATTGCCCCAGATGGTTTATCTGCTGTTCTGTGCCCTCTAAAAGCTCTAATTCCAGCTCGCGGATGGAAGATCGTCTATTATCAGCACACAGATGTCCTTGATCTAAACACATCTCAGCCCGCATTCCCTTCCACTGTAAGGCGGCCCCATAACGTATAAAGTCGGTGCGTCCCATCTCCCGGACGCCGAATTGCTTTAAAAGATCTAAAATAGGAATCAGATGCTCCGTACTGTCGCCGCTTTGAACCTCTCCTTGAAGGAAGGAATCCGGATTGGGAAGCTCATTCTCCTGCATTACATTCCATTCCAAGCGGTGGGACATCGCCCCTTTTTCTTCCTCCCCGCGGCTTTTGATGGTGGCCACATACTGATTCCCCTCCAGGCGCACGCGGTAGGCGGCCCCTATCCGGCGCAGATGTCCTTCAGGGGTATCATAATAGACGGCCAACATCCGTTTCTCCCACGGCGGTTGTTCCATCATACCGGCCAGCTCGGACGAATGTTTTAACCTATCCCACTTCACATTGCCCTCCACTTTATATTTTAATTCAATCTCCATGTCTTTTTCATCCTTTCAGGTTATGATTTTCAGTCCTTTCGTCACAAGAAATTTTATCATTCCTCTACCTATATTAATATAGGTAGCTCCCCTATGCTTTTCTGCATTCCAAAAGGTAGCATAAATCGGACGGGTTATGACTGCCATCCATTGATACAAATTCCCATATTTCGTCATATTGCCATTTCTTAACGGAGGTTTTGCTCATTCGTCTTTGAATTATTGACATTGGTTGTGAATTCTAATATCATTAAAAGGAAATACTTTATTTTAGTATTGTGTCCGGGCAGCCATCTGCGCCCGGCCTTCTTTATGAATATTATATCACGGATAACTGGGTATTTCCTAGGGCTACCTGAAAAACCAAGGAGGATCATCATGTACGAACAGAATACTTCTGCAACGCCTAGCCCCACCACCCTGCGCTATTTCCGACAGCTTAAAAAATCTTGGTGGATTCCTACCATCTTATTGGTAATCTTTGCAGTGGCGGGCTTCCTGTTTGCCCAACTGACTTATAAGCCAACCTATTCTTCCATCGGTTCCTTCTGGTTGCAAATTTACAGTACCAATGAAAACGATCAGACCAAACTGGTGATGAGCGATATCCAGGCCGCTACCGGTTTGGCCCAGACTTACCAGTACTTTCTGACCGGCGCCGATACCATCGATTATGTGCTGGAAGAAAGCGGCTTGGATCTCAACCCCTCTCAGGTTAAGAAGATGGTATCCATCAGCCAGGCCACCGGCAGCGTGCTGGAGCTGAAGGTCACTGCCTCCGATCCGGAAACAGCTTATCGTCTGGCTGTGGCCTATATGGGCGCCATTGATATTGTGGTAAACCCAAAAGATGATTCCTCCGGATCAGGTACGGCCTTTGTCAACTCCGTGCAGAAGATCCAGCCCCGTATGCCCCAGGGCCCCAATACCGATTATAAAAAGATTTTGTACCCGGCGGCCGGCGCCCTGTTGGGATTGGCTGTCGGCCTGTTCCTGGTCTGGGTCCTGACCCGTGTCTCCCACACCATCCAGAGTGAAGACGATGTTTATGACTTCCTCCCGGTCAAACTGTTTGCCTCCATCCCCACCATCGGATCCAGAAGCCGTTCCCGGAAGGGCAATTCCAGCTTGCTGATCTCTCCCCGGTCGGACTTCTCTTACGTGGAAGCCTACAAAAGCCTGCGCGTCCGTGTGGAGAGCCTTGCCGCCGAACGGGGTTATAAGAAATTTATCGTCACCAGCACCTTGGCCGATGAAGGTAAATCCACAGTGGCGGCTAATTTGGCCATCGCTTTGGCTCAGAAGGGCAAAAAAGTTCTTTTGATAGACGTTGACCTCCGCCGCCCCACACAGCACAACCTGTTCCAGCAGACAACTTACCGCAACAAGGGCCTGTCCGATATCCTGACCGGTTCCGTTTACCCTATGGACGCCATCCATCACAATGAAAAATACGGCGTCTATATCCTCTACAGCGGCAAGCCTACCGATCAGGCTTCTGAATTGCTTGGCAACGATCTGATGAACGAATTCTTTAAGATTGTGGAACCCAACTTCGATTTTATCATCATCGATACCCCGCCTGCTCATGTAGTATCCGACGCCATGACCATCCGACGCTTTGTCGACGCCACCATCCTGGTTGTCCGGCAGGACTTCACCCCTGCCAGTACCATCCGCCACACCCTGGAGGATCTGGATTCTGAAGAAACTCCTGTGATCGGCTGTGTGTTCAACGGTGTGGCCCGTCCCAACCGTCTGCTGGGATACGGCCGATACAGCTCCTATTATTACGACTACAGAGAGTCGGATTCATCCCAATCCCAGAGTTCGAAAAAGAAACAGCGCATTACCCGCAATGGGTAACCATCTGCATCCAGGGAGGATCCGACCATGGTAAAAATGGCTTTTTTCCACGACCATCCTATGATTCGGGATGAGGAGGGCAATCACTATGCCCTTAACCTGCCCTATACCCTGTGGAGGGATCGGTATCTGCCTTGTTTTGACCGCATTACGGTGGTATGCCGGCTCAAGGACAGTTCTACTATGACTCCAGCTCAGAAAAAAGGGTACAGCCGTGCAGACGGCCCTCATGTGACAATCCGTCCGGCCGTCGCCTATCACAGTCCCCCAGACGCTGTCACGCATCACAAAGAGATCGTACAGCATATCCGGGAAGTCTTGTCGGAGGCCGACTGCGCCGTCATCCGCATGCCAAGCGTCATCGGCGCTTTGGCCTGCCGGGAAGCCATCCGCATGGGAAAACCCTGGGCACTGGAGGAAGTCGCCTGCGCTTGGGATTCCCTGTGGAATTACGGACGCTTGTCCGGTAAGCTCTTTGCCCCTGTTTTATTCCTCATCAACCGGCATTATGCGAAAAAAGCTCCGCGGGTGGTGTATGTCACCCAGAATTTCTTACAGGGACGCTATCCTTCCCGCGGTATCCAAACCGGCGTTTCCAATGTATTTATCAACGCTCCCGGTCCGGAGGTTCTGGAAAAGCGTCTTAAACGCATCCAGAACGGTCCTTCTCCCCTTCAGTTTGGCCTCATGGGGTCGCTGGACGTCAAGTTTAAAGGACATGAGACAGCTTTAAAAGCTCTGGGATCCATAAAGGATAAACTTCCTCCCTTTCAGCTTCGATTTCTGGGAGGCGGCGATCCCCAGCAATGGAAACCCTTGGTTCAGTCACTGGGGCTGTCGGATCGGGTGATATTCTGCGGCACCCTGCCGGCAGGCGAAGCTGTTTTAAATTGGATGGATGAAACCGATATCTTCCTGTGCCCCAGCCTTCAGGAGGGACTTCCTCGAGGACTTGTTGAAGCCATGAGCAGAGGTTGTCCGTCTTTAGGCGCTGTCACAGGCGGCATCCCGGAGCTCCTGGGAGACGCTTATCTTCATTCTAAAAAGGATTGGCGTAAACTGGCGGGTCAAATTGTCCGCCTGACCCAGCATCCGGAGGAAATGCAGCAGTGTGCTCGGGACAATTTTGCTGTGGCTTCTACTTTTTCAAAAGAAGTGCTGGATCAGAAACGTTTTGCTTTCTGGAAAGCATACGCGCAAGAGGTGGAACAAAGTCTCGCAAAATAAAATGGCATGTCTCTAAAATATGAATGTATCAGCCGTCAGGTAGAACCTGGCGGCTTTCTTACGCCCAAGTTTTCCACAGGGAACTCACAATCTGTGGAAAACTTGGGCGATTTTTCGCACAGTGCAAATAAAAAACCTTTCACATTCTGTTTTTCTTCTCGCCAGAACGCGGCTGGGTGCGGCTGAGGAACGGATACTATCCGCGGCGACAGGAATATTTGGCTTTTTCTTTGCCAACAATAGGGGTATCTATTATCTTTCCAGGAGGTCTCCCTCTATGATGTTTCGTACCGATTTGGCCGTGGAATGCCGGGAACTGGCGGGAAAATCCCTGCCGGCCGGTGTCAGCTACCACGAAGAAATAAGAGAAGATATCAAAACCATCTCCATGCATATCCAAGACGATCAAGGCAGCCATGCCCTTGGAAAGCCTAAAGGACACTATATTACAGTCGAAACTCCTCCCTTCTCGGAAGCCGGCGAGGATATCGATGCACGTCTGACAGCCGTATCCCAAGCCCTCTCCTCCCTTTTGCCCAAAGACGGTTGTATCCTCGTGGTGGGACTGGGCAATTCCGCCATTACGCCTGATGCCCTCGGTCCCCGCACAGCTTCCAGGATCCTGGCCACCCGTCATTTAAAAGGGGAATTCGTCCGCGCCGCCGGGCTGGACGGCCTTCGCTCTGTAGCGGTACTTTCCCCCGGCGTATTGGGCCAGACAGGCATGGAGACCGGTGAATTGCTTGCCGGCATTGTACAGCACATCCACCCTTCAGCCGTGATCGCTGTGGACGCGCTGGCCTCCCGCAGTCTGGACCGGTTGGGATGTACTGTTCAGCTGTCCGATACCGGCATTACCCCTGGCGCCGGCGTGGGCAATCGCCGCGCACTCATTAATCAGGAGTCTTTGGGAGTGCCTGTCATCGCTATGGGCGTTCCCACGGTAGTGGATGCCCTCACTTTGGCCGCTGATCTGACTCACCCTATGCCGGACGATGAACCCACTATCCGCAAAAAAATCGAACCTCAGGGACGGGGGATGGTGGTCACGCCCAAGGAAATCGATCTCCTTATCGATCGGGCGGCTTTTCTGTTATCCCTTTCCATCAACGCCGCCTTACAGCCCACGCTCTCCCCTCAGGACCTTCTGTCTCTGGTCTCCTGAAGGGGTCGTACCACTGGGTAAAAAAGCAAAAATGTATTTTGTGTTTTATATTTATCTATGCCACAATATATAGTATCAAAATTGTTATTTGCTTCGCTGAATCACAAAGTACACTGCCTAGACCGCTTGATAAGCCCCTTGTTTTGTGCAAGTTTTCATGCATAAATAGCAAGTTGCACAAAGTAAAATGACATTTTTTTACACCTTAAAAAATCAAACTTCCTCATATTGGGCGTTACAAAAGAGTGAAAAAATAGTTACAAACAGGTTACAAGTTGCATTTTATACAACTTATCTTTTATTTTCGCCTCATTTCTTATGCGTTTCTACAAGAAAGCATCAAAGCTTGGAAACAAATGTTTCAAACACATGTTCACTACCGGATCTTCCAAAAAACAGGATAACACGCCTTGAAAGCCCCGTCCGGTTTGTATGGAATGACCAAATCAGGCCGTCTGACGCGGTTTGACAGCCGCCTCTCTCCGGCATTATAATAGGCGAGGCCAAGTTCAGAGGGCCTATTTCTTTTGATTTCGTTGCTACTGTGGCTCACCTGGAGCCAATCTTTTTTGAGTAAGGGGTAATCGACATGACAGACAAGAAACGTGTAACAGAGCGGATGTCTAAGATCCTAAAGAGCCGGATGTCTGCCGTTATTGTTCTCGCGACTGCTTGTGCCGCTGTCTTTATTCTAGCAGCTTACAATGTACAGACCGTCACGATTTTTGACGGTAACAATTCTCATTCCATCGCCACCACCAATCAGGATACCGATGCTGTGCTGGAGCTGGCGGGTGTGTCTGTCTCCGACAAGGACTATGTAGACAGCCGCGATACCAACACCGGCGACCGCGAGATCACCATCCTGCGCGCCAACGAAGTTCCTTCTTCCCCGGTCAACGCCGTGACTGCCGATGCCAAATCGGTGAGCGTCTCTTATTACGGCATGCTGGCTGAGTACGGCAGCGGCGACGAGACCGACGATACGGTGGAGTATAGAACCATCGAAGTGGAAAAAGAGATCCCCTTTGAGCAGGTGGAGCGCACCAGCGATTCCCTCCCCAAGGGCACCCGTAAGCTGGAGACCAGCGGTCAGAACGGCGTAGCTGCCACTGTCTATAAGCAGAAGATCGTCGGCGGCCGTGTGGTAGAGTCGATCCTGGAAGGCGATGTGGTCAAGCAGGAGCCTGTAGATGAGGTCACTTTGGTGGGCACTTATGTGTACACCCCTGTCACCACCAGTTCCACTGTCTCCCAGCTGGACGCTTCCTCCGTGGCTCTGGATGCCAACGGTATGCCTATCTCGTACAAGAAGATTATCACCGGTTCAGCCACGGCTTACAACGGCCCCGGTAAGTTTACCGCCAGCGGCCGTCCCGCTATGAAGGGACATGTTGCAGTTGACCCCCGTGAGATCCCCTATGGCACCCGGCTTTACATCGTGTCAGCCGATGGTAAATTCAACTACGGCTATTGCATCGCTGCAGATACCGGCGGGTTTATCTACAACAGCGATACGGTGGTAGACCTGTTCTTCGACACCTATGCGGAATGCGCCCAATTCGGCCGCCGCGACGTAATTATTTACGTCCTGTAAGGGCAGTCCGAAAATCAGGAAAGACAAGATCTGTTTCTCCTAAAAAATAAGATATCTCGGAATGGATAAAAAAATCTAGAGCGATGGGTAGTGTTTCCCATCGCTCTTTTTGTTTGAAAATTTTGATAAGAGGCCGTGCAACGTCATACGAAAAATCAGAGCCTGTCTGGCGGATGGATTGACATCAGAACCCGATCTGCCGCGTCAAATCTTTAAGCGTGGCCGCTGACTGCTGCAGCGCCTTCTTCTCCTTTTGATCCAGTTTGACTTCAAGTACATGGGATGCACCGCTGCGGTCCACCACTGTGGGGGCACTGAGACATACATCCTCAATGCCGTACTCTCCGTGGAAGAGACTGGATACCGTCAAAATGGAACGTTCATCCCGAAGGATGGCTTCCACAATGCGGCTGACTGCCAGGGCAATGGCATAATAAGTGGCTCCCTTTTTGAGTATAATGTCATAAGCGGCATTTTTTGTCTCCTCATACAGCTCCTGTTTGCCTACGCCGCGGATGTCACAGCGTTTGCACTGGTCGCAAAATTCTTTGACGTCCACACCGGCTACACTTGTCAGGCTCCAGGCCGCCAATTCGGAATCGCCGTGTTCCCCCATGATATAGGTATGGACGTTGCGGGGATCCACGTTGACACGCTCGCTGATGAGAAATTTTAGACGGGCGGTATCCAACACCGTGCCTGATCCGATGACTCTATTGTAGGGCAGTCCCGACAGCTTACAGGTGATGGTGGTAAGAATGTCCACAGGGTTGGTGACAATCAGCCAAATGGTGTTATCCCCGCTGTAGGGCTTCAGTTGTCCGACAATGTCACGGAAAATCTGTGCATTCCGTTTGAGCAGATCGATGCGGCTCTCCCCCGGCTTCTGACTGACGCCGGCGGTGATAATGATGATATCCGACCCTTTTACTGCACTGTAGTCCCCGGCCGTCACCTTGACCGGTGATAAAAAACTCATGCCGTGATTCATATCCATAGCGTCGCTTTCTGCCTTTTCCCGGTCCAAATCCACCAGTACGATCTCCGACGCCAATCCGTTGATCATCAGGGTATAGGCGGTGGTGGATCCCACAAATCCCGCCCCGATGATTGAAATTTTTCCTTTGATCAATGGTTTCACCTCCCCATGTTCATTGTTTGTGGCTATGTCACGTTTTATCCTTGGCAAATTGTTATCTTGGCAAGAAACACTTGACTTTTCTCTTTTATCAATGGTATAGTATTCTCAATCAATATGGATAGATTTATCTTTTATTCGAGGCTTGATTCAGGGAATTTTTACCAATTTATCTTTGGGGAGGAACTTGTATGTTTTTTGTCGGTATTGCTCTATTGCTGATCAGCTTGGTGCTGGCCATAGGGTCCCAGGTGATGCTGGCCCTCTGCATCTATAACGATGCCAAAGCCCGCGGCGATCAGAACGCCGTCCTATTCGCCGTATTGTCAGGCGTGCTGGGGGTTATCCCGGCCATTATTTATCTGGTCCTGCGCTCCAATTCCGGCCCTGATACCGCTCTGATGTGCCCCAACTGCGGCGTCGTGCTTCCCCAAGGTGCTTCCCATTGCCCCAGCTGCGGTATGCCCCATCCCAAAGCCCGTATCATCCCTCCGGATGCTAACGTCCGTTCCAAACGGGCCAAGGGCCTGTTGATTGGTTGGATTGTATCCCTTGTATTATCCATTGTGTTGATTGTCGTAAGCGTTGTATTTATGGGAATGGGTGCTTTCTCTTTGGCCCAAGATTATAATTCCAACTCTTATCATTACTCGTATAACTATAACGATTCTCTGGACCGTTATCTTAATGATTACTACTATTGATCATGGCTTCTCAACCTGTGCAACGCCTGAGTCCGGGGTTGCACAGGTTTTTTTATGTCAGATCCGCTTTTGGTTTGTCACTATTTTTTCCAGCCCACTCCTTGATTTTTACAAAACGCCTTGCTATAATGGAGTAAATTTTATTTACTCCCCTGGTGGGATAAGAAATGAGGTATACATTATGCTAGCCGTCTCTCATCTGACCAAACGGTATTCTTCCGCATTGGCCAACGCTGATATTTCTTTTGTCGTCCAGCCGGGCGAGGTGTCTGTCCTGCTGGGACCCAACGGCGCCGGCAAATCCACTGCCGTCAAGTGCATTGTGGGACTTCTCCGCTTTGAGGGGGAGATCACGGTGTGCGGCCATCCTAACAAATCGCTGGAGGCCAAACGGGTGCTGGGATATGTGCCGGAAATGCCGGCCCTTTATGAACTCCTTACAGTGGAAGAACATCTGGAATTCATCGCCCGTGCCTATGAGCTCAAAGACTGGAAGCCATGGGCTCAGACGCTGATGGACCGTTTCGAGCTGACAGACAAAAAGGATAAGCTGGGCAGTGAATTATCCAAAGGCATGCAGCAAAAGGTAAGCATCTGTGCGGCGTTATTGCCGGTACCTAAGGTGATCTTATTTGACGAACCTATGGTGGGCTTGGATCCACACGCCATCAAGGAACTGAAAAAGCTGTTTTTGGAACTCAAACAGGGCGGATGCTCGGTCATTATCTCCACCCATATGCTGGACAGCGTGGATGAATTGTGGGATTCGGCCCACATCATGATGGGCGGACGTATTGCCGCTTCCCGCACAAGGGAGGAAATTGAACGCCAAAATGAGAACTTGGAGGATCTGTTCTTCCAGATCACCGAGGGGGGTTCCAAATGAACGCTCTGGTTTACCTTCCTGTTACTTCTATTAAAAACAGCATCAAACAGTTAAAAAATAAGCCTTCCCGTCTGGTAGGTTATCTGGTGGTGGCCTGTATCTTTGTGATGCTGTTGTTTACCTCTTTCCTCAGCCCGGAACCCGACCGTGAGGATTTCCCTCAGGCAGATATCCATTTGTTCGGTGTTATCGTCATAGCCCTGGGACTTTTGTTCTTTGGCCTTTACGTCTACCAGGGCCTCTCCCGGGGCAGCAGTTTCTTCTCCCTGCCGGACGCTAATCTGTTATTCTGTGCGCCGGTCTCTCCAAAACGCATTCTGGTGTACGGCCTCTTAAAACAGATGGGGGTTACGATCCTGGCCAGTGTCTTTATTGTATTCCAGCTCCCCAATCTGCGCAACTTCTTCGGCTTAGGCGCTGATTCCTTAGTTTATATCTTTATCGGATATGTACTCATGCTGTTTCTGGGCAACCTCTTCTGTATCTGGCTTTACTCCACGGTCAGCCAATCCCCTTCCCGCAAAAAGGTTGTCAAAGTCATCCTGGCAGCTCTGGCGGCGGCAGTTCTGATCTGGTTCGGTGTGGAGGCCGCTTCGACCAAGGATCTCTATGGATCGGTCATCAAGGTATTCGATTCCTTTGCCCTGACCTGTATCCCCATTATGGGGTGGATCAAAGGTTTTATCATGGCGGCTATCGCCGGATCCTGGGTGGAAGCAATCATCTGGCTTGTCTTATCCCTGGCGGGCGGCGGTCTGATGATCCTAGGTGTCCTGCGTTCCGACGCCGACTATTATGAAGATATCCTGCTGTCCACCGAGACCACCTATCAGACCAAGCAGGCCCAAAAAGAGGGCAATCTCAATATGAGTATGGGAAAAGCCAAGGTCCGGAAAGGCGATACCGGCCTCAAAGGCGGAAAGGGCGCTTCTACTCTATTTTACCGCAGGCTCCGGGAAAACCGGAAAAAACATATCCTCTGGATGGACGGCGTCAGTCTCGTCTATCTGGCCATCGCTTTGTTGTTCGGCTTCATTTTCCGGGAGGAAATGCAGGCGGGCGATCTCTTCCCTCCCCTCTTTATTTTAGGCATGTCGGCTTATATGGGCATTATTTTCAGCTGTACCACCGGCTTTGTCAAAGAGATCACCAAGCCCTATATCTACCTGATCCCTCAATCCCCATTTCAGAAACTGTTGTGGTCGGCAGCTTATGACTGTCTCAAACCCTTCGGCGATGCCCTTCTGGTTTACGGCGTGTTAGCGCTGGCGGGCGGATGTCCCCCCCTGACAGCCATATCCTGCGGCTTGACCTTCGGCAGTTTCTCCTCCCTCTATGCCTGCTGCAACATCTTGATGCAGCGCATCTTTGGATCGGGTTCCGGCAAAAGCGCCGCTTCCCGTCTCACCAAGGGCCAGGGCATGCTGTTTTTGCTCTACATGCTGGCTGTAATGATCCTTTTGGTCCCAGGTATTGTAGTGAGCGTTATCGTATCCTTTGCCCTCCCCTCCAGTATCCAGGCCCTGGGTGTTTTGGCCCTGTTCGTATGGAATATGGGGCTTTCGGCAGTGGTACTGGTCCTCAGCCGCAACGTACTGAATAACATGGAATCCTAACAGACATAACCGATCCCATATTTACATATTAGTAGAAACGGAGGACGATCCCTATGTATGATCTTATCCCCTTGGGAAAACGGGCTAAAGAAGCGGCCCGTATCCTAGCCACTGCCTCTACATCTCAGAAAAACAAGGCCCTTCTTTGTGTGGCCGATGCTCTTGTATCCCAGATGGACGGCATTCTCACAGCCAACCGCCAGGATCTGGATGCCGGACGTGAAGCCGGGCTTCGGCCCTCCCTGCTGGACCGGTTGAGCCTCAGCGAAGACCGCATCCGTGGTATGGCGGAAGGTGTGCGCAAAGTGGCCGCCTTGCCCGATCCGGTGGGACAGCAATTGGAAGGCAAGACGCTGGAAAATGGTCTGAAAATGACAAAGATCCGTGTACCTATGGGGGTGATCGGCATCATTTATGAAGCCCGCCCCAATGTTACATCAGATGCCGCCGCACTGTGTATCAAGGCGGGCAATGCCGTCATTTTGCGAGGCGGCAAGGAGGCTTTCCATTCCAATCTAGCCATCTGCCGCGTCATGCGGGATGCTTTTCAGCAGGCCGGATTGCCGCAGGACTGCGTGCAGCTTATCGAGGATACTTCCCGAGAAACTGCCACGGCTTTCATGCGTCTCAACGGCTATTTGGACGTACTGATCCCCAGGGGCGGCGGCGGCCTGATCCGTTCGGTGGTGGAAAATGCCACTGTACCGGTCATTGAAACCGGTGTAGGAAACTGTCATGTGTATGTAGAACATACAGCTGACCTTCACATGGCTACAGATATCATCTTTAACGCCAAAACATCACGGCCTTCGGTATGCAATGCCATTGAAACTGTGCTGGTTGACCGCGAAATTGCCTCCCAGGCCTTACCGATGATCTATGAGAAACTCAAAGAGAAATCGGTAGAAGTGCGGGGATGCCCGGAAACCCTTCAGATTCTCCCCGATGCTGTACCTGCTTCCGAAGAGGATTGGGGAACAGAATATTTGGACTATATTTTATCGGTCAAAGTGGTGGACGGCATCGATGAGGCCATCGACCACATCACACAATACGGCAGCGGCCACAGCGAATGCATCGTGACTTCCAACTATTTTGCCGCCCAGACATTCACCGATCATGTGGATGCAGCGGCGGTATACGTCAATGCTTCCACCCGGTTCACCGACGGCGAACAACTGGGGATGGGGGCTGAAATCGGCATCTCCACCCAAAAATTGCACGCCCGCGGACCCATGGGTCTGCCGGAATTGACCACCTGTAAATTTATCATCCAGGGCTGCGGACAAATCCGCTGACGTCCTGCGGGCGGTGCAACCACAAGGAGGATCCCCTTATGCGCCGCAAACGACGTCCTTTTGCCCGTTCGGCCCATGCCGCTTCCTTTGTCCGTGCCGTAATAGCTGTCCTGTTGGTGACAGGCGGTATCACCCTATTCCTATGGGCAAGAGGTGGGGCCATCTCTTTGGATGAGCAGAAAAAGGCTCAGATGGAGCAGTTCCTATATCCAATCGTCATGGCTGACGCCCCATCTTTTTCCTCTGTCAGCCAACTTCCGGAGGATATGGTGTGCAAGATCAGCTTGCTGTCTTTGCTCATGGAGGACACTGGAAGCGGCAGTCTTACCGATGATCAGGACCGTCGCATCGTCCCTATGGAATTGGTGGAGCAAAAGAGCCATGCCTTATTTGGAGACAGCGTTAAAGTGTCGCCTTCCAGCCTTACCATTGGGGATGTCCAAGCTGAGTACATGGAAACTGACGGTTGTTTCCATGTTCCTGTTACAATCCAGGCCGGCTTCTATACCCCTCAGGTACAGGGTATCCGGGAAGGCGGCGGGAAACAGACCGTTTACATCGGCTATCTCCCGGCCGACGGATGGAGCAAACAAGGCGATCAATGGGTCCCTCCTTCCCCTGTGAAGTTTATGGAAGTGACGTTATCGGGTTCCAAAGATGCCCCTGTCATCCAATCCCTGTCCCAAAGCGGCGGCTTAACAGAATAACAAAAGGGCCATGGGTACGTCTTGTATCCATGGCCCTTTTCCTTATCGTAGTAAAAGAAAAACCGGCGAAGTTTTCCACCGATTCCTCACTTTCTGTTGAAAACTTTTTAGAATTTAAAAATAACACCTACCACAGCAGCTGCAGCTATATAAAGCACCGGATGCCCTTTTCCCTTGAGCAGCAAAGAAGCTATCATCAAAACAGCAAATAAAATCAATGCTTTGACGTCAAACAGGTCTACAACGTTCCAGGAAGCGGTAAATTGATCCAAGGTGAGAATGGACACCTTTACCACTTCAAAGCCAGCAGCGGCGATTAAAGCCGTCACAGTGGGACGCAGGCCATAAAAGGAAGACTGCACCAATTTATTCTCGCTGAACTTACTGAGAAATTTAGCGATGAGTAAAATGATAATAATCGAAGGAAGAACCAACGCTGCTGTAGCCACAATACTTCCCAGAACGCCTCCTGCATGGTATCCGGCGTAGGTGGCCATATTGACGCCGATGGGTCCGGGAGTGGATTCTGAGATGGCAATCATATCGGCCAGCATAGACTGGTCAAACCACTGGGGATATTGATCGGCCATCTCGTAAAGGAACGGAAGCGTTGCTAGTCCTCCGCCGATGGCAAATAACCCGGTCTTAAAGAATTCATAGAAAAGAAGTAAATAGGTCATGCCTTATCTCCCCCTTTCCTTGGTTTTCTCTCCCGCTTGATAAAGATCCCCACCAGCATAGATGCCACAACCAAGATAATGGGCGAAAGATCCAATGCCAAAGTTAAGATCAAAGACACAGCAAAAATAAGGATACCAATCCAGTCTTTGACGCCGGTTTTCCACAATTTCACAATGGCATTGACAATCAGCACCGATACAGCCACACGGATCCCAGCAAAGGCGTGCTGTACCCACTCCAAATGGGCAAAATTACTGATGAAAGCGGCAATGACCATTATGATAATCAGGGAAGGAAATACCACGCCGGCTGTGGCTACAAATCCCCCTAAGACACCCCCATACTTATACCCGATAAAGGTGGCCGTATTGACAGCAATGACGCCAGGCGTACATTGGCCAATGGCAAAATAGTCCATAACCTCTTCGTCCGTGGCCCATTTGTGTTTTTCCACCACTTCCTTTTGAATCATAGGAAGCATGGCGTATCCGCCGCCGAACGTCAGTACCCCTATCCGACAGAAGGTCCAAAACAACGTCCACATGATCTTTCCTCTTTCCTTACCTGACAATTTTCCCATCGTCTTCATCCCTTCGATGTCAAATCAACAATTCTGTATTATGATACCCCATTTTAAAATGGTACACAACCAAATCTATGTAAAATATTAAATTGATATAAAAATAAAAAAAAGAACCTGATCAAATGATCAGGTTCTTTCACTATACCCTAAAAACTGAACAAAGGGGAGACAGAGAAGAGATCAAGGGTGCATTTGGTAGGTCAAGCCCTCGGACGATTAGTACTGCCAAGCTGAACGTGTTACCACGCTTACACATGCAGCCTATCAACCTTGTAGTCTTCAAGGGTCCTTACCAGCTTATGCTGTGGGATATCTTATCTTAGAGCCGGCTTCACGCTTAGATGCTTTCAGCGTTTATCCGATCCGAACATAGCTGCCCAGCTGTGCCACTGGCGTGACAACTGGTGCACCAGAGGTTCGTCCATCCCGGTCCTCTCGTACTAAGGACAGAGCTCTTCAAATATCCTGCGCCCACGACAGATAGGGACCGAACTGTCTCACGACGTTCTGAACCCAGCTCGCGTACCACTTTAATCGGCGAACAGCCGAACCCTTGGGACCGAATTCAGCCCCAGGATGTGATGAGCCGACATCGAGGTGCCAAACCTCCCCGTCGATGTGGACTCTTGGGGGAGATCAGCCTGTTATCCCCAGGGTAGCTTTTATCCGTTGAGCGACGGCATTTCCACTCACATACCGCCGGATCACTAACTCCAACTTTCGTTACTGCTCGGCCCGTCAGCCTCGCAGTTAGGCTCGCTTATGCGTTTGCACTCAGGGGCACGGTTTCCATCCGTGCTGAGCGAACCTTTGAGCGCCTCCGTTACTCTTTTGGAGGCGACCGCCCCAGTCAAACTGCCCACCTGACAATGTCCCCCGGCCGGATTCACGGCCGCAGGTTAGAATTCCAGCACTTTAAGAGCGGTATCCCAAGGTTGACTCCACTAGAGCTGGCGCCCTGGTTTCCAAGTCTCCCGCCTATCCTGTACATAAAATACCGAAACCCAATATCAGGCTACAGTGAAGCTCCATGGGGTCTTCCCGTCTTGTCGCAGGTAACCGGCATCTTCACCGGTACTACAATTTCGCCGGGCAGGTTGTTGAGACAGCGCCCAGATCGTTACACCATTCGTGCGGGTCGGAACTTACCCGACAAGGAATTTCGCTACCTTAGGACCGTTATAGTTACGGCCGCCGTTTACTGGGGCTTCAATTCAGAGCTTGCACTCCTCCTCTTAACCTTCCAGCACCGGGCAGGTGTCAGCCCCTATACTTCATCTTTCGATTTGGCAGAGACCTGTGTTTTTGCTAAACAGTCGCCTGGGCCTATTCTCTGCGGCCCGCTGTTACACGGGCACCCCTTATCCCTAAGTTACGGGGTCAATTTGCCGAGTTCCTTAACAACCTTTCTCCCGTTGGCCTTAGAATCCTCTTCCTGCCTACCTGTGTCGGTTTGCGGTACGGGCGCCTAAGATATCCATATGGCTTTTCTCGCCTCCATCCATCCATGCTTCCCTACTTAATTTCGGTCCCTTACGCCCGGGGCAACCATCGCCCGGGTCATGAACTTCAAGAGTGTCCCCATACTTAAATCTTTTGGCGGCTACGGAATATCCACCGTATGTGCATCGGCTACGCCTTTCGGCCTCACCTTAGCTCCCGGCTAACCTGGAGCGGACGAACCTTCCTCCAGAAACCTTAGGCTTTCGGCCAATATGATTCTCACATATTTCTCGCTACTCATTCCGGCATTCTCTCTTGTGTAAAGTCCACCAGCGCTTCCGCTCTGACTTCACCCCTTACACAACGCTCCTCTACCACTGATACTAATGTATCAATCCCAAGCTTCGGTATTGATTTTAGCCCCGTTAAATTTTCGGCGCAGGGTCACTCGACTAGTGAGCTATTACGCACTCTTTTAATGAGTGGCTGCTTCTAAGCCAACATCCTAGTTGTCTACGCAACCCCACATCCTTTTCCACTTAAACCAATTTTGGGACCTTAGCTGTGGGTCTGGGCTCTTTCCCTTTTGACAATGAAACTTATCTCACACTGTCTGACTCCCATATATGATTATCTGGCATTCTTAGTTTGATAGGGTTCAGTAACCTCTCGGCCCCTAGCCCATTCAGTGCTTTACCTCCAGTAATCTCAATATGAGGCTAGCCCTAAAGCTATTTCGAGGAGAACCAGCTATCTCCGGGTTCGATTGGAATTTCTCCGCTACACACAATTCATCGCCGGCCTTTTCAACGGACGTGCGTTCGGGCCTCCATGGAGTTTTACCTCCACTTCACCCTGATCATGCGTAGGTCACCCGGTTTCGGGTCGAATGCAACTAACTTCATGCGCCCTATTCAGACTCGCTCTCGCTGCGGCTCCAGACCTGAAGTCCTTAACCTTGCTAGTTACACCCACTCGCCGGACCATTCTACAAAAGGTACCTGATCACCCATTGACGGGCTCTCAGTGCTTGTAAGCACAGGGTTTCAGGTTCTATTTCACTCCCCTCCCGGGGTGCTTTTCACCTTTCCTTCACAGTACTATACACTATCGGTCACCAGGTAGTATTTAGGCTTGGAGGGTGGTCCCCCCGTCTTCCCACCGGGTTTCACGTGTCCGGCGGTACTCTGGATACGGCTAGCTGATTTTGTCTTTCGTCTACGGGACTCTCACCCTCTCTGGTTGGCCTTCCCAGACCATTCCACTAGACTCCACCATACATATTGCCGTCCAAACCCCAGAAGTATTGCTACCTCTGGTTTGGCCTCTTCCGCGTTCGCTCGCCACTACTTGCGGAATCTCGGTTGATTTCTCTTCCTCGCCCTACTTAGATGTTTCAGTTCAGGCGGTTCCCTCCGTATACCTATGGATTCAGTATACGGTGACTGGGTATGAACCCAGCCGGGTTGCCCCATTCGGATATCCCCGGATCAATGTCTGCTTACGACTCCCCGAGGCTTTTCGCAGTTAGCTGCGTCCTTCTTCGGCTCCTGGTGCCAAGGCATCCTCCCTGCGCTCTT